>JAXHVJ010000077.1:0-11239 GCA_034189235.1 Pseudomonadota bacterium | reverse complement strand
CCCTGCAACTGGCTGCACAGGCTGCGGAGGCAGGAGAGGTACCTGTGGGTGCTGTTGTGGTTCTCGACGGCAAAGAAATCGGGGCCGGCTTCAACGCCCCCATCTCCGGTTGCGATCCTACTGCCCACGCCGAGATCCGGGCACTGCGCGATGCCGCCGCCCGGGTTGGCAATTACCGTTTGTCAGGGGCGACGCTTTACGTAACGCTGGAGCCGTGTACCATGTGCGTCGGAGCGGTTGTGCACGGCCGCGTCAGCCGTCTGGTATACGGTGCCACCGAGCCCAAAGCGGGTGCTGTGGTATCTGCCCGCAGGACCCTGTCCGAGCCACACCTGAACTGGGCTGTGGAAGTGACCGGTGGCGTCCTTGAGCAGCAGTGCAGCGAAATCATCAGCGAATTTTTCAGCCGGCGCCGGGCGGAAATCCGGCGTCAGCGCCAGTCATCATCCCCAGGGAAGGAGTAGCCTTTACCCATGAAAGTGCTTGTCACCGGCGGAGCCGGATATATTGGAAGTCACGTGGTCCGGCAGCTGGGTGAGGCTGGTCACGATATTGTTGTATTCGACAACCTCTCCACCGGCTACCGCTGGGCTGTCACGGCCGGCGAACTGGTGGTGGGCGATCTGGCAGACGAGGCGGCCATTGATCGGCTGTTCTCCGGGCATCATTTTGAGGCTGTGCTGCACTTCGCCGCCAATATTGTCGTGCCGGAATCGGTAGCAAATCCTCTCAAATACTACGGCAACAACACCCGCAACACCCTGAACCTCTTGAAGGCCGTCGAACGGTACCAGGTTCCGTACCTGGTGTTTTCGTCCACGGCCGCGGTTTATGGCATGCCGGAGCAGCAGGTCCTTACCGAAGACCTGGCGCTGGCTCCGATCAATCCCTACGGTGCTTCCAAGATGATGAGCGAGCGGATGATCATGGATCTGGCGGCTGCCTCAAGCCTGAATTACGTTATCCTGCGCTATTTCAACGTCGCCGGCGCCAATCCTGACGGTCTGCTGGGGCAGGCGACGCCGGAGGCTACCCACCTGATCAAGGTGGCCAGCGAGTGTGTCACCGGGCAGCGGAAAGGCATGAGTGTGTTCGGTACGGACTACGACACGCGGGATGGTACCTGTATTCGCGATTACATCCATGTAGAGGATCTTGCCAAGGCTCATGTCATGGCGCTGGACCACATGGCGAACGGGGGAGAATCGAAAGTCCTGAACTGCGGTTACGGGCGGGGCTTCACCGTTCGCGAGGTCATCGATGTGGTCAAGCGGGTGTCCGGCGTGGATTTCCCGGTAACCGAGACCGATCGGCGCGCCGGCGATCCCGCTGCACTGATGGCCGATAACACTCTGGTCCGCGATACTCTGGGCTGGAAACCGGATTACGACGATCTCGGGACCATTGTCCGCACGGCGCTGGCCTGGGAAGCGATCTGGCAGGAGAAAAAGGCCTCCGGCGAACACTGAGTTCTGACCTTTTACCCATTTGGATACGTTTGGAAAGTAACCCATGAAGATCACTATTTTCGGTACTGGATATGTTGGGCTGGTGACGGGCGCCTGTCTGGCGGACGTCGGCCATCATGTGCTGTGTATGGACGTGGACCAGGCCAAGATCGACAAACTGCGCAACGGCCAGATTCCCATCTACGAGCCGGGCCTGGACTCGATTGTCCGGCACACCGTGGAGGCGGGTCGTCTGGCTTTCACCACCGATACCGAAGAGGCGGTACAACATGGGGTATTGCAGTTCGTTGCGGTAGGAACACCGCCCGATGAGGACGGCTCGGCAGACCTGCAGTACGTGACCGCCGTTGCCAAATCCATTGGCCAGTACATGGACGACTACAAGGTGGTAGTCGACAAATCGACGGTTCCGGTCGGCACCGGCGACAAGGTTCGCGCCGCTGTGCAGGCGCAGCTGGACCACCGTGGCCTTGAGCTGGAATTTGATGTGGTCTCCAACCCCGAGTTCCTTAAAGAAGGCGCGGCCATCAACGATTTCATGAAGCCGGATCGCATCATTGTCGGCACCGACAGCGAGAAGGCGGCGGATCTGTTGCGAGAAGTCTACTACCCGTTCAACCGCAGCCACGACCGGATGATTTTCATGGATATCCGTTCGGCAGAACTGACCAAATACGCCGCCAACTCCATGCTGGCAACCAAGATCAGTTTCATGAACGAAATCGCCAACCTGGCCGAGCGCCTGGGCGCCGATATCGAAGCGGTGCGCCGGGGTATCGGGTCTGACCCCCGTATCGGTTACCACTTCATCTATCCCGGTTGCGGTTATGGTGGCTCCTGCTTTCCGAAGGATGTTCAGGCTCTGGTCCGTACCGCCCGTGACTGCGGCTATGACGCCCGGCTGCTGAACTCGGTGGAAGAGGTGAATTATGCCCAGAAACATGTGCTGTTCGACAAGATCAGCCACCACTTCCGGGGCAACCTGGAAGGTAAGGTTGTTGCCCTGTGGGGACTGGCGTTCAAGCCCGATACCGATGATATGCGCGAAGCCTCTTCCCGTACGCTGATGGAAGACCTGTGGAAAGCCGGTGCATCGGTACAGGCCTTCGACCCCGAAGCCATGGAAGAGGCCCAGCGCATCTATGGCGACCAGCCTGGCCTGACCCTGTGCGGGACCAAGGAGCAAGCGCTCAAGGGTGCCGATGTGCTGGCCATCTGCACCGAATGGAAGGAATTCCGTTCTCCGGATTTCGACGTGGTGGCGGCCAACCTGCGGGACCCGGTGGTGTTCGATGGTCGTAACCTGTACGAGCCGGAAATGCTCGACCGCTATGGCCTGATCTACTACGCCATCGGCCGTGGTCGTAGCCAGTTCCACTCGGTGGTGTAATCGATGAGCCGGGAATTCGAGCTACATGAGCGTCTGGCGGCGGACACCTTCCTGCTGGGCCGGACCCGCCTGTGCGAAGCGCGGCTGATGAACGAGAAAACCTGGCCCTGGGTCATCCTGGTGCCGGCGATCGCCGGTATCCGGGAGATCCATGAGCTTCCGGAAGCGCAGCAGCAGAGGCTGATGGCAGAGTCTTCGGCTCTGAGCCGGACCATGATGGAGGCTTTCGACGGCGACAAGATGAACCTGGCGGCACTGGGCAACATGGTGCCGCAACTTCACATTCACCACATCGTGCGCTTTGAGGGGGATCCGGCCTGGCCCGGGCCGGTGTGGGGTACCCAGAGTCCGGTACCCTACAAAGAAAGCGAGCTTGCCCGCATGAAGCAGGCACTGGAACCGGTTCTGGCAAGCCTGGCCTGAGCCGGCGTCAGCGCCTCCGGGCCAGCGTCTGCGAGCCCAGCAGGATCATCCGAAGCTCTGTTTTCAGCTTCACCTTCAGCTCTTCCTTTTCTTTCGGGGAGGCATCGAGCGCCTCCGCACCCTGGTTGAAAACCAGCGTCACCATCGCCTCGGCCACCACGCGCGCGTGAGACAACGGCTTGCCCTGTTCCTCGGCAAAGCGCCGCAGATCGTCGGCCAATTCCGTCACAAAATGATCGATCTCCGCCTTCACCGCCGTCCGGAACGGCTTTGAAACACCGGTGCGCTCCCGCAGCATCAACCGGAACAGGTTGGCGTTGTTGCCGAGGTACTCCATGAAGGTGTCCACCGAGGTGGAAATGGCGCTGCCATCCCGGGCGATACGTTTGCGGGCCTGACGCATCAGCTGGCGCAGGGCGACACCCCCTTCGTCCACCAGGGCGAGCCCGAGTTCGTCCAGTTCCGAGAAGTGGCGGTAAAAGGAGGTTGGGGCAATGCCGGCTTCGCGGGCCACTTCTCTCAGACTCAAACTGCCAAACCCCCGGTCTGCGCTTAGCTGCGAGAGCGCAGCGTCCATCAGTGCACGTCGGGTTTTCAGTTTTTGCTCCGCTCTGGTGGCCAACGTCAGACTCCGTTTGTTGGTATGAAGAGGGGCATTCTAGCGGGCTGGAACCATACAGTCATCCGGGCGTCGGATTTGCATACCAGCACGCCTGATTTTCGGCCCCATTGTGTTTATAATGGGCCGCTTTTCCAGTAAGGTCGCAAAAATTTTAGCGGCCACGAATCAAGTAGCCTCAGGTGGGGTGACCCTTTCCGAAACCTTGCGGAGCCATGGATGGCGGAGCAGAGCGTACAGGGACGTATCCACAGCGTATTTCGGAAAGGGTCACCCCACCTGAGGCGGCAAGACACGAAAAAGTTTCGAATACATCTAACGTAACGGGAACCGGTATGCGCAGTCATTATTGCGGTGGGATCAACGAATCCCACATCGATCAGGAAGTCACACTTTGCGGATGGGTACACCGCCGCCGTGACCATGGTGGGGTTATCTTCCTGGATCTGCGAGATCGGGATGGAATGTCCCAGGTGGTTGTCGACCCGGACACCCCTGAGAGCTTCGCCCTGGCCGAGAAGGTCCGCAGCGAGTTCGTTATCAGGGTCACCGGCCGCGTGCGTCGTCGCCCGGCGGGTACCGAGAACAACAACATGCCTACCGGTCAGGTGGAGTTGTTGGGCAAGCAACTGACCATCCTGAACGCTGCCGCCACACCACCGTTCCCGCTGGATGAGCACGTGGACGTGGGCGAGGACGTACGTCTGCGCTACCGGTTCGTGGACCTGCGCCGCCCGGAGATGATCAACCGCCTGCGATTCCGTTCCCGGGTCACCAGCTACATCCGGAACTTCCTCGACAGCCGCGGCTTCATGGACGTGGAAACCCCGATCCTGACCCGTGCTACCCCGGAAGGTGCCCGTGACTACCTGGTGCCGAGCCGGACCCACGAAGGGGCCTTCTTCGCGCTGCCCCAGTCCCCGCAGCTGTTCAAGCAGCTGCTGATGGTCTCCGGTGTTGACCGCTATTACCAGATTGCCAAATGCTTCCGGGACGAGGACCTTCGGGCCGACCGTCAACCGGAATTCACCCAGGTGGACATCGAGGCGTCTTTCATCGATGAGCAGACCCTGATGGAGCTGAACGAAGACATGGTTCGTTCCCTGTTCAAGGATGTTCTCGACGTCAGCCTGCCGGAATTCCCCCGCATGCCGCACTCCGAAGCCATGCAGCGCTTCGGCTCCGACAAGCCGGACCTGCGTATTCCGCTGGAGCTGGTGGACGTCGACGACCTGGTCGGGAACGTGGACTTCAAGGTATTCGCCGGTCCGGCCAGGGATCCGAAGGGCCGTGTTGCCGCCCTGCGTGTACCGAAAGGTGGCGAACTGACCCGCAAGCAGATCGACGACTACACCAAATTTGTCGGCATCTACGGCGCCAAGGGCCTGGCCTACATCAAGGTCAACGAGCTGGCCAGGGGCGTTGAGGGTCTGCAGTCCCCGATCATCAAGTTCCTCGGTGACGACGCCGCCCGGGCCATCATGGAGCGCGTGGGAGCAGAAGACGGCGATATCGTGTTCTTCGGTGCCGACAAGACCATGGTCGTCAACGAAGCGCTGGGCGCATTGCGCGTGAAGCTGGGTCACGACCTGAACATGCTCACCTGCGAGTGGGCGCCGCTGTGGGTTGTGGACTTCCCGATGTTCGAGAAAACCCCGGATGGCGGCCTGACCGCGATCCACCACCCGTTCACTGCACCGTCCTGCTCACCGGAAGAGCTGGCGGCGGATCCGGCCAATGCACTGTCCCGCGCCTACGACATGGTACTGAACGGTACCGAGCTGGGCGGTGGTTCCATCCGTATCCACGACGAGAAAATGCAGGAAACGGTGTTCCGCATCCTGGGTATCGGCGAGGAAGAGGCCCGCGCCAAGTTCGGCTTCCTGCTGGATGCCCTGAAGTTTGGTTGCCCGCCCCACGGTGGTCTGGCGTTCGGCCTGGATCGCCTGGTCATGCTGATGACCGGCGCATCCTCGATCCGGGACGTGATTGCCTTCCCGAAAACCCAGAGTGCGACCTGCCTGATGACCCAGGCACCGAGCGAGGTGGACGAGAAGCAGTTGCGTGAGCTGCACATCCGTCTGCGCCGTTCTGCCAGGCCGGTCGAGGGCAACAAGGCCGAGGGTGACGAGTAAATTCTGACAAGTCGGGGCGGGCCCGCGGCCCGCGCCCCGGACGATGAACGGAGGTTAGGTATGGCTGGTCACAGTAAATGGGCCAACATCAAGCATCGCAAGGCGGCACAGGACGCCAGGCGCGGCAAGGTCTTCACCAAAATCATCCGGGAACTGACCGTTGCCGCCCGCCTTGGCGGCGGCGATCCCAACGACAACCCCAGGCTCCGGGCGGTTGTCGACAAGGCTCTGACGGCCAACATGAAAAAAGACACCATCGAGCGGGCCATTGAGCGTGGTGCCGGTGGTGGCGATGACAGCAACTACGAAGAACTGACCTACGAAGGTTACGGCCCGGGCGGTGTCGCTATTTTTATCGAGGCCATGACCGACAACAGGAACCGGACCGTCGCCGAAGTGCGCCACGCCTTCAACAAGTTCGGCGGTAACCTCGGAACCGATGGCTCCGTGGCCTACCTGTTCACCAGGCAGGGCATTATCAGCTACAGCCCGGATGTGGACGGCGACCGTCTGATGGAGGCGGCGCTGGAAGCCGGGGCCGAGGACCTGCAGGAACAGGAAGACGGTTCCTACGAGATTGTGACCACCCCGGAAGAGTACCTGGACGTCAAGGAATCCCTGGTCGAGGCGGGGCTGAAGCCGGACAATTCCGAGGTCACCATGGTGCCGTCAACCCGGGTCGAACCGGACCGGGATGGCGCCGAAACCATCCTCAAGCTGATCGACATGCTTGAGGATCTGGATGACGTGCAGAACGTCTACCACAACGCGGATATCTCCGCAGAAATCATGGAATCCCTGTGACCATGGCGGGAGCCTGAGCATGCCGATCATTCTCGGAGTGGATCCCGGTTCCCGAATCACCGGATACGGGGTCATTCGTGTCGAGGGTCGGGTGATCGAGTACATCGACAGCGGCTGCATCCGGGTCGGGGAAAAACCCATGGCCGAGCGGCTCCAGACCATCTTTCACAGCCTGGCCACGCTGATCGGCGAGTATCGGCCGCAGGAGTTCGCCATTGAGCAGGTGTTCATGGCCCGCAATCCGGATTCTGCCCTCAAACTGGGCCAGGCCCGGGGCGCCGCCATCGTCAGTGCTGCCAACAGCGGGCTGGCGGTGCACGAGTATTCCGCCCGGCAGGTCAAACAGGCGGTGGTCGGCAAGGGTGGGGCGGACAAGTCCCAGGTACAGCACATGGTGCAGGCTCTGCTGTCACTGTCGCGCAGACCCCAGGCCGATGCCGCCGATGCCCTGGCCATTGCCCTGTGCCACGCCCATATGAGCCAGAGTGTGCTGCGCCTGGCGGGGAACGGCGGTAAGGTGCGCAGCGGTCGGGTCAGACAACAATAACCGGCTCCCAGGAGCCACAGGAGCTACCCCTTGATAGGTCGTATCCGAGGCATTCTGGTCGAAAAGACCCCCGGGCAGGCGTTGGTGGAGTGCGCCGGGCTGGGTTACGAAATCGACATTCCCTACACCACCTTCTTCCACCTGCCTGAATCCGGGCAGGAGGTTACCCTTCATACCCATTTTGCCGTACGCGAAGATGCCCAGAGCCTGTACGGATTTGCGGCGAAGCTGGACCGGGACCTGTTCCGCCTGCTGATCAAGGTCAATGGCGTTGGCCCGAAGCTGGCGGTCGGAATCCTGTCCGGTCTGGATGCCCCGCAATTCATTCGCTGTGTCGGGGCGAAGGATGCCAATGCCCTGGTCAAACTGCCTGGCGTGGGCAAGAAAACGGCGGAACGCCTGCTCATTGAAATGGGCGACCGGATCGGGCAACTTGAAGGTCAGTTTGTGCCGATGTCGCCGGGCGCGACAGTTGCCGGCGGGCCCGCCTCCGAACAGGTAGTGACTGGTCCGGACCCGAGGGAAGAAGCCGAGGCGGCCTTGATTGCCCTTGGCTACAAGCCGCAGGAGGCTGCGAAGGCGATCAGCAAGGTTGCCGAGGAAGGCGCGACCAGTGAGACTCTGATCCGCCTGGCCCTGCGCAACATGATTCCCGCCGGATGACCTGACGGCAATATGTCGCCTCAGTGGCGCCCAACCTGTAGAGAGCGTAACGTGACAGTCAGGGACCCGTTTGTACAATTGGGTCAACGTTGAAGCAGGGCAAGGCGCACAGGCACGATGTTGATTCCCATAGAACGGGTGATGCCATGATTGAATCCGACCGACTGATTGCAGCCGGAGCCGGTGACTATGAGGAGGTCCAGGACCGGGCCATCCGTCCGACGCTGTTGTCCGAATATGTGGGCCAGCCCTCAGTCCGTGAGCAGATGGAGATTTTCATCTCCGCCGCCCGCGGCCGGCAGGAGGCATTGGACCATGTGCTGATTTTCGGTCCGCCCGGTCTGGGCAAGACCACCCTGGCCAATATCATTGCCAACGAGATGGGGGTTGCCATCAAGACCACCTCCGGCCCGGTGCTGGAGAAAGCCGGCGACCTGGCCGCGATGCTCACCAATCTTGAAGAAGGCGATGTTCTCTTTATTGACGAGATCCACCGCCTGAGCGCTGCCGTCGAGGAAGTCCTGTATCCGGCCATGGAGGACTACCAGTTGGACATCATGATCGGCGAGGGTCCGGCCGCCCGCTCCATCAAGCTGGATCTGCCGCCGTTCACCCTGGTAGGGGCGACTACCCGTGCCGGGCTGCTGACCTCTCCGCTACGGGACCGCTTTGGCATCGTGCAACGGCTCGAGTTCTACAACACCGAGGATCTGACCAACATCATCATCCGCTCGGCCCGGCTCTCCACGGTGGCGATTGATGAGGCCGGGGCCTTCGAGATTGCCCGCCGTTCCCGGGGGACACCCCGTATTGCCAACCGACTGCTGCGCCGGGTCAGGGACTTTGCCGAAGTGCGCTTCAACGGCCGGATTACCTCTGACATTGCAGATCAGGCCCTGAACATGCTCAAGGTCGATAACCAGGGCTTCGACCACATGGATCGCCGGCTGTTGCTGGCCATGATTGAAAAGTTCGATGGCGGCCCGGTGGGCGTTGAAAGCCTGGCGGCCGCGATCAGCGAGGAACGGGGCACCATTGAGGATGTGCTGGAGCCTTTCCTGATCCAGCAGGGCTTCATGGTTCGGACACCGCGTGGCCGAATGGTGACCTCCAACGCCTACCAGCACTTCGGCGTGGTGCCTCGCAGATCGGATGCCGGGGGGGATCTCTTTGACTGATACAGCCAACACCCGGATCTTTGAATTACCCGTCAGAGTTTATATAGAAGATACGGATGCTGGTGGTATTGTTTTCCACGCCAGGTATCTGCACTACATGGAACGCGCCCGTACCGAATGGTTGCGCAGCTGCGGAGTCGGCCTTCGGGCCGGCCTGGCGGATAACATCAGCTACGTGGTGCAGCGGCTGAACATCCACTATGCGGTGCCGGCCCGGCTGGATGACCAGTTGCTGGTCACTGCCGGGCCCGTGGCCTACGGCCGGGTCTGGATGAATTTCAGACAGCGGGTACTGCGCGCCAGTGACCGCAAGTTGCTGTGCGAGGCGGACGTTCGTGTGGCCTGTGTGGCACTGGATACCGGCAGGCCCAGGCGCCTGCCCGAGAAAATGCAGGACCTGCTGAAGCGCAATGTTCAGCACCCGGACCCAACCAACGGAACCAGCCAGGAGTAAAAGGTGGAGTCAGAACTTTCTGTATGGCATCTCATTTCAAATGCCGGGTTACTGGTGCAGCTGGTCATGCTGTTGCTGGGACTGGCCTCGGTGATTTCCTGGGCCCTGATTTTCCAGCGCCTGCAGGTATTCCGGAAAGCCAGGCGAGCCCAGCTGGAATTTGAGGAGCGATTCTGGTCCGGCATGGACCTGGGGCAACTTTACCGGGAGGTCCATGCCGAGCCGACGCCATTCTCCGGGGTTGAAGCGGTCTTTCGCGCCGGATTCAAGGAGTTCTCGCGCCTGCGTCAACAGAGCCGGGATGCGGACGCCGTGATGGAGGGCGCCCAGCGCGCCATGCGTGTGGCTTTCTCCCGGGAACAGGAGCGCCTGGAAGCCCATCTGCCATTTCTCGCCACGGTCGGTTCCACCAGTCCCTATGTCGGCCTGTTTGGCACCGTCTGGGGGATCATGAACTCGTTCCGGGGGCTGGCGCAGGTCCAGCAGGCAACCCTGGCGACGGTCGCCCCGGGTATTTCGGAGGCCCTGATTGCCACGGCCATGGGCCTGTTTGCTGCCATTCCGGCGGTTATTGCCTACAACCGCTTTTCAGCGATGTCCGATGCCTTGCTCAAGAACTACGAGACCTTCGCGGAAGAATTCTCCAGCATTCTGCACCGTCGCGTGCATACCAGCGAGCAGAGTGCCGCCTGATGAGTGAACGCAACGACCGGAGCCGGGTGATATGAAAGGCATGGGAATGATGCCGCAGCAGCGGAAAAAGCCGATGTCGGAAATCAACGTCGTTCCCTACATCGACGTGATGCTGGTGTTGCTGGTGATTTTCATGGTGACCGCGCCCATGCTGACCCAGGGTGTGAAAGTGGATTTGCCGGAAACCACCTCGGAGCCTATCCAGTCTGACAAGGATGTGGAGTCGATCGTGGTGTCGGTGGACACCAACGGTGCCTATTTCATGGAAATCGGGGATGAGAGCAGTGATCCCATGTCCCTGGGGGAAGTGCGTGAACGGGTGGCGAAAATCCTGTCCCAGCGCCCCGATGGTGAGGTCCTGGTGCGCGGTGACGAACATGTGGAATACGGCACCGTGGTGCGCCTGATGGCGGAGTTGCAGGGTGCCGGTGCCACCAGCATCGGGTTGATCACCGAACCATCCCCGGATGAGAAGTGAGCCAGGAACGCGGGAAGCTGTTGTGACGAATCGGGATCACAGGGTAATCAGTACCGGAACGCCGCCGTGGAAATCGCCGGTCGCCCTGTCGGTGTTTTTGCACCTGCTCATTGTGGTGGTTGCTCTGGCCGGTTGGTCCTGGACCGGCCCTGTTGATGAGCCGCCACCCCGCAGTATTTCGGCACGTCTGATTAGCCAACAGCAGCCGGAGCCAGGCCCGGTGATGGAGCCTGATGATCGGCCGGATCGTGACCAGCAACGCCGTGCGGAAGAGGAAGAACGGAAAAAGGCGGAAGCCGGGGCCGAGCGTCGTCGCCAGGAAGAAGAGGCACGCAGGATAGCGGAGCAGAAAGCCCGGGAAGAGGAGGCCCGTCGCAACGCCGAGG
>JAXHVJ010000076.1:0-11318 GCA_034189235.1 Pseudomonadota bacterium | reverse complement strand
CGAAGTCGCCGGGGTGGCTCATCCATGGGTTCGTCGGTCAGCACGAACGTGCCCCAGTGCATGGCTACAGACTGGCGGGCGCCAATATCCTGGTGGATCCTGACGGCCTCCTCCGGCGCCACGTGCATCGGTGCCATGAACCAGCGCGGATCGTAGGCGCCGATGGGTAGCAGTGCCAGATCAATAGGCGCAAACAGCTCGCCAATGTCGTGGAAGATCTTTCCATAACCGGTATCACCGCCGAAATAGAACCGGAAGCCAGCGATTTCCAGGAGCCAGCTACACCAGAGCGAGGTATTGGTGTCGGTCGGCGTTCGTCCACTGAAGTGCTGGGTGGGCAGGCAGAACACTTCGTTTTCGGTGGCCAGCGGTAGGGGCGTCGATTGCCACCAGTCCAGTTCCACCAGGTTATGGACGCCACGCTTTTCGAACCAGCGTCGCAGGCCCATGGGGATGCAGAAGCGCAGGCCGTCCCCAAAACGTTGGTGCAGCTGGCGCACCGTTGTTTCATCGAGGTGGTCGTAGTGATTGTGGGAAATCAGTACCAGGTGGATCGGCGGCATGTCCGCCACGGTCAGGGCTGGCGGGGTGAACCGCTTCGGCCCGACCAATCGGAAGGGGCTTGCACGGTCCGACAACACCGGGTCGGTCAGTACGTTCAGGCCCCGGTATTGGAACAGGAAAGACGCATGTCCCAGCCAGACCAGTTGTGGCTCTGCTGGCGGGCTCTTCAGCAAGCGGGCATCCGGGCACAGTAGCGTGTAGCGTTTACCCTGCGGGAAACGACGGCCGGGGGCCAGTTGCCAGCGTAGAAAATCCCCAAGGCCATGGCGGGGCACCGGCTCCAGGTTTCGATACCTGCCCTGGTGAAAATGGGGTTGCGCGGTAAGGGCTGCAAGGCGTTCACGTGAAGCGTTGAGAAGAGGAGTAGTTTCGGGCATAGGAGGTTGTTTCAAAACTGTTCAAAGTTCGACGAACCGAGGCGTCAGCATGAGCGCAGCACCGACAGCCACCATGGCAAAGGTATCCGTGACGAGATACGGGAAAAGAACCAATGCGAGACCGCACCAGCGTGCGACCAGGTTCGATTGTTTTCGCCCGTAAATGAAATAACCGATGCCGATGGAGCTGAAAATGAGCCCCCACACCAGGGTCGCAGTTTCCATAGGGTGTATGCCTCCGGTGAGTTGGTCCGACTTATATTCAGCACTGCGCAAAGCAATCCGTCAATGTTGAGTGAGCCCGTCGTCTGTCATGCAGGGTTCCTCAGGCGGCGGCTGCTTGATGTGAAATGCCGGGAAGCTTTCTGATGAGGCTGTAAGACTGGTCAATTCAAAGAGATCCTCAACTGTTTATCCTGCTTTCAGCAGGTGCACGGCAAACCAGTGGTTGTCGTCGGTCCAGCAGTCTACGGGCTCAAACCCGGCGGACGAGGCGAGGTCTCTGAAGGCCTCAGGCTGGTACTTGTAAGAGTTCTCCGTATGGATGCTGTGGCCTGCGGGCAGCACGATATGGTCCTGTCCGATCCGTACAGGGGTGTCCCGTTGGCAGACCAGGTGCATTTCTATACGCCCCAGTGCGTCGTTGTAGAAGGCCTTGTGTTGATAGTCTTCCGGCACAAACTTGCAATCGATCCGGTCGTTCAGGTGGCTGAGTATGTTGCGGTTGAACCTGGCGGTCAGCCCCTGGCTGTCGTTATAGGCCGCTTCCAGAATGCTCCTCTCCTTGGGCAGGTCGGTTCCGATGAGCAGGTAGCCGTCTGACGAGGTCCCGGCCAGGCTATGGAAGTTTTCCAGTAACGAACGGGCATGCTCCGGGTCAAAGTTACCGATGGTCGAGCCGGGAAAGAAAACCAGCCGGCCCTCTTCGGGCACGGTGTCCGGCAGCATGCTGCAGCTCACGAAATCCCCACAGATGGCGTCAATCGCAAGGTCCGGCCTTTGCAGGGCCAGCCTGGCGCAGCAATCCACCAGGTACTCGCGGGATATTTCCATGGGCGCATAGTGGGTCAGCTTCTTATCCTGCAGCAGGGCCTGGGCCTTCTCGCAGCTGCCACTGCCCGGCTCAATCAGGACCTTTCTCGATGCCACCCGCTTGAGCATCTTGTCCAGGTGGCGTGCGAAGATGGCTGCCTCGGTGCGGGTGGGGTAGTACTCGGGGGTTTCGGTGATGGCATCGAACAGTGCAGAACCATGGGAATCATAGAAAAACCTCGGGTGCAGCCAGGGCTGTTCCGCAAATATGCCTTCTCTGACCAGGGCCAGATCGTTGTCGATGGCATCCGGCAGATGGTGAATCCGTAGATTCGCTGGCATCTCCCCCGGTCGCGTGTGCTGCTGTGCGAGGCCTTCCATGGTGTTTCCCTCTGGTTTGTTTTCAGTCTGTGGTTACGGCATCGCGTCCCTGGCCAGGCGAAGGCCGGTAAACTGCCAGCGATCCGGCGGGTAAAAGAAGTTCCGGTAGCTGGGCCGGCTGTGTCCGGCCGGCGTGGCGCAGGAACTGCCGCGAAGCACGAACTGGTTGCACATGAATTTGCCGTTGTATTCCCCGATCGCGCCCGGTGCCACCCGATAACCGGGATAACCGTGATAGGCGGATGAGGTCCACTGCCACACCTGGCCGAACATGTTTGCCAGGCTCTGGCCGGACTGCAGGCAGGCGTGTTCCCATTCCGCTTCCGTGGGCAGGCGGGCCCCGGCCCAGCGGGCGAAGGCATCCGCCTCATAATAGCTGAGGTGGCATACCGGGTCCTGGTCCCGCAGTGGCCGGGGACCGCGCAGGGTGAACACCTCGGGGTGGATGCCATCCAGTGACCAGTAAAGGGGGTGGGTCCAGCCTTCCTGCCGGATATGACTCCAGCCGTCCGATAACCAAAGCTCCGGGCGCTGGTAGCCGCCGTCGGCGATGAATTCCCGGAACTCGCCGTTGGTGACCAGATTGCGACAGAGGGCATAAGGCTCAAGCCAGGTTTTATGGCGGGGCCGTTCGTTATCAAAGCTGAAACCGTCATCGATGTCCTGGCCAATCTCCACCAGGCCACCCTTGTAAAACTCAAAGCCGCCTTTTCCGGCTGTGGCCTCGGCCAGTGTGCCTTCTATGCAGGCGGGCAGAAGCGGGTTGCAGCTGAAGTTATACTTCAGGTCGGTCAGCATCAGTTCCTGGTGTTGCTGCTCGTGGTTGAGGCCGAGCTCAAGGCGTTCGGAGATGTCCGGCTGATCTTTGTCCGCCGGTTGCTCCAGCAATGAGATCATGGCCCTGTCGACTGCCTTGCGATAGGCCAGCACCTCGTCAAGACCGGGCCGGGACAGCAGGTGGCGCTTGGGTCTGGGGTGTTGCTGACCGATACCGTTGTAGTAAGAGTTGAACAGCACTTCAAAGTGCTTGTGAAAAGGGCGGTAACCGGGGCTGAAGGGTTTTAGAATAAAGGTTTCGTAAAACCAGCTGGTATGGGCCAGGTGCCATTTGAGCGGGCTGGTTTCGGCAATCGCCTGAAGGTTGCAGTCCTCCGCGCTCAGGTGGGCACACAGGTGCTCTGAGTGATCCCGTATCTGACGGAATCGGAATGTATTATCCAGCGCTGCCTCGCTCAGCATGGTGATAACCCTCCCGCGGTTCATTGTTGCGCATTTTTGCGGGCCTTGGCAAAAATGCCTCCTGATGCGTCCTTTGGGGCTTCCAGCCGGTGACGAGTTTGAGGGCACTGATTCTCTCCAACCAGAGCTCACGATTCGTTCCGCTGCCGAGTATGATCAGCTTCTCCGGGCCGAGGGAAATAAACCTGCCCCGGTTTTACAGGGTGAAATGTCGATACTCTGCAAGATCCCGAAATGTGTTCTACTATTAAAAAACAGTCCGCTGATTCAAGGAGTGAGTCATGAACATGATCAACAGCGTACAACGTTCCTTCCTCTGTTCCGTTTTTGCTGCCGCGATGGTTACCGGGGCCCATGCCGCGACGCCTGCGCCTGAAGGGGCGGCGGTGTACTTTGTAACGCCAACTGATGGGCAGACCGTGAGTTCGCCGGTGACCGTGAGGTTCGGCCTGGACGGTATGGGCGTGGCACCGGCGGGCGTGGAGCGCGAGGCGACTGGCCATCATCACCTGCTGGTGGATGTCGATGATCTGCCGGCGATGGATCAACCGGTACCTGCAGATGAGCACCATGTTCACTTTGGCGGCGGACAAACCCAGACTACCCTGGAGTTGTCGCCGGGCGAGCATACTCTGCAGCTACTGGTGGGTGATCATCAACACGTACCCCACGAGCCGCCGGTCATGTCCGAGAAAATCACCATCACGGTGGAGTAATGAATGGTTGGTCCCGGGCCGGCGTGTTTCCTGGTTCGGGTGGTTTCCAGCAATTTTTACCGATTTCGGATACTATAGACCATTAATATTGGCAAACAGGCCAGTATTTACCTTGTACCTTGGGGAAACATTATGAGCAAGAAACCTCAAAAGTCTGCATTAACTTCTGCCCAGATTGAGGAGCATACTGCTGCTTTTTTAAAGTCCGGCGGGTCTGTTGAGTATGTGGACAAAGGCAAAAGTGGACAGTTTTCCACTACAGGTTCCAAGCAGATTAATCTGAAAAGTGGCCAATGAGTTCACGATAACCGGGACAGATTGGGAAGATGAATCTGTCCCGGTTTTCCTAGGACTGGTCCGCCGATCCCTCCCCCTCCTGTGAATCGGTCCGTTTCATAAGTTCCATGCCGCCCTGCATCAAAAGGTTTTTAAGCCGAGGGTCTGAGCTCTGAGCGACGCCAACCGCGAACGCTGTCAGGGCCGATTCCAACGGATTCTCCTGGATGAACTCCCGTAGCTTATCAAGGCCGGATGTCGTTCCGGTGCCTTTCCGCTTGCCAGGTCTTGCCGAGGAGCTGCTTGCGGTCATCCGCCAGAAGAAGACGGCGAGAAGGAGTACGCAGCCGGAGCCAACCACCGCCATGGCCGTGGTCTCACCCAGATATGGAGAAAGTGCCATGATGGCGGCCTGGATCAGGAGGTAGAATCCGGTAATCAGAAGGGCGGTAAGCAAGACCAGCGCGAGAATGAATCCCGTGATCGCGGCAACAGCTTTGCGAACCGCACCCTTGACCTGTGCGGAATCAAGCACGGTCAGCGGTCGAGCAACTTGCCAACGAGAATGCCCACCAGGAACATGATTACAATACTGAGAAACGGCCGCTCCTCTATCTTGTGCTCAACCTCGTCAACCGCCTTGTCCCCGGCATCCTTCGCCCGGTTCAGTGTGTCGTTACCAGTTTTCCTGACCCGGTCAAACGCCTCACGACTTTCCCGGCGGATTTCGTCCCGAAGACTGCTTATATTGCTTTTCTGACTCTCGGTTACTGCGTGTGTCAGATTGGCCAGATCTTCCCGAAGCTGCTGCAGATCCTGCTGAACCTGTTTGTATTCTTCCTGACTGGATTTGGCTTCCATTTTCCGTCTCCTGAACCAGTGGGTGTAGCGATAAAAAACGCGCTCCGATAACCAGGGAATCTTTTCCATAAAGATCCATGTAGCCGGAACCGACCAGTGGCGATCGGAGGCTTCTACATAAGCGTAGCATAACACTTTTTTTTATCACGGGAATTCACGTGGGCTCGGAATAAAAAACCGGGACAGCTTTGTTTTTGCGATTTCCCTGTTTATTCTGACCGGCCTGATTTCGAGCGGGCAGTTGCAAACAACTCAATGCCGCGGGTTGCGGCTTTCAGAGGATGGCTCATCACCGGATGCGCTATCATCCGATGTCAGGTGGTAACCTCTTGTCAGGTTTTGGCAAGAGCCACCTCCGAATCGGGACCGATCGATTTTCAGGCAGGCCCGTGGCGTTTAAGGTCTTTGATGATCTCGGGCACCTTGAAAGGCAGCAGTTTGCGGACAGTATTCAAAAGGTAAATCACCGGATTCATCTTCTTGTACCAGAGGACCCTGCGAATCTTTTCCTTCATGGGGTGGTAGCCCTCCATGTACAGCTCGTTCACACAGTTGGCGTTGTTGGTGAGGCTGTATTGGCTCAAATCCAGCGGCACCACGATATCTGCGTTTTTCAGCTGCTTGCGGGTATTGAAATCGATTCCAATGTTGATGGCATTGGTGATCACATCAAAGGTGTCCTGCGGTTTCGGGTAGCGGCTGACATGACTCAGGTCAATGGCCACGGTAATACCCGCGCCCATGCCTGGCAATGGCGAAATCGGCACATTCTCCACCAGCCCGCCGTCCACCAGGATCCGGCCATCCACTTCCACCGGAACAAACAGGCCGGGTACTGCCATGGACGCACAGACCGCGTCTGCCAGATTCCCTTTCCTGAAAACCAGCTGTTCACCGGTTTCGATGTCCGTTGCGCAAATGGCCAGGGGGATCCCGGCATCCTCGATCCGGCAATCCCCCAGATCCCGATGGATCATCGCCCGGATGTTATCCGTACTGAACAGGCCACCGCGTTCGAAGGTGAAGTTAATGATTTTCGACAGGTTCAGCGTTGAACAGATCAACAGTATGGACTCTGCCGGGCGGCCGAAGGCGTAGTAACTGGCGATCAGCGCTCCGGCACTGGTGCCGGAGATGCAATGGATCGGGATCTGTTCTTCCTCGAACGCCTTCAGGACACCAATATGAGCAATGCCCTTGGCCGCACCGCCCCCGAGAGCCAGACCAATGCGGGTGTTAAAGGGGTTTGGTTTCATGCAGGAGCGCCTGTGAACAGTGTTGAGGAAATGTCGATCATGTTCCGACTTTGCTATGGTCCGGGAGTTTGTTCAATAGTGCGCGGGTGTTGGCTCGAAAAACTACTCGAAAGACTGACTGGTGCGGGAGAAGCGCTGTTGAGTCACGGGCCAGGGCGGGACTCGATGTCCACAACCTGTCCGTTTCGCAGGGTGACAATCTGTCGAAACTGATTGTCCGAGAAGTCATACAACCACTCCTGAATAAGCACCGGTTGTTGGGTTTGCCAGGTTTCCCAGCGGTTGCGAAGTGCTGGTGTCTTCCATTCCAGGCGCTTGGAAATCGGCTCGCCGCACCGGGCGATCAGCTCGTATTCGGTTTTGATATGCCTGAGCATGTTGGGGGTGCATTTGGGGGATTCGGAGGCGTGGAATCCATACCCCAGGGTGTCAACGCGGGCGAGCTTGCCATTGCGAAAGACCAACCGCTGCATGAAGTGCCGGGGGCCGTGGTTGTAGTACCAGTGCGCTTCGGTCTGCACTACGCCCAGGCCAGGCACCGTCGCGCTGGGGTACTCTGCGATGTAATCCGGTGGCCCGCAGCTTTCCTGTACCTCAATGGGCCAGGCTCCGTCATTGACCAGCGAGCTGCCGCAGCGAAGCGCGCCCTGAGTACTTGAGGTCAGGGCGGCCAGGGTGAGCAGGGCGATTAGTCGTTGATGTTTCGTCATGGTCTGACTTTGCGCCGGTTCTTGTTCTTGTGGTGAACAAGCTCAGCGTGCACACATCCCGCCATCAATCCTGTACATGGAACCGGATACAAAGCTGGATTCATCGGAAGCCAGAAAGAGTACACAGTTAGCGATATCAATGGACTCGGCATAGCGGCCAAGAGGAATACCCTGTTCCAGCATCTTTTTGGCTTCCTCCGCTTGGCCGGGGCTGAACCCTTCCTCCAGGGAGCGCATCATGCGGGTGTTGACGGGAGAAGGGTGTACCGAGTTGACGCGTACGTTGTAGGGCCCAGCCTCCAGAGCGGCTGTTCTGGTGAGGCCGACAACCGCATGCTTGGAGCCGACATAGGGGGCGATTCCGGCGCTGCCTTGCAAGCCAGCTACCGACGACATGTTTATGACCGAGCCTGCTTTGTGCTTATACATTATCGGCAATACGTGTTTGAGTCCAAGAAACACGCCACGCACGTTTACGCTGAAAACCTTGTCGAAGTCCTGGATGGCTTGCTCCGTAATGGGTGCCACCTTGCCCTCGATGCCCGCGTTGTTGAAGAACACATCAATCCGGCCATAGCTATCGACAGTTTTCTTCACGTAGTCGGCCACATCATCTTCCTTGCTGACATCGGCCTTCACGCCAATGATTGACCCATGGGCCTCCAGTTCCGAGACAGTTTTATCAATCGCGGACTGGTCGAGGTCTACCACAACCACTTTGGCTCCCTCTTTCAGAAACAGCTCCGCTGTTACCTTGCCGATACCGCCCGTGCCGCCGGTAATAACCGCCACCTTATCATTCAGTCTGCCCATGCTGATTGCTCCTTTGATTTTGTTTCATCAGTTTCCGGGTGAGTTCTGGTGCCTTTCAGTCCCGGGGCGTGAGATATACTCTTTGGGTTCTTCAGAATTCGTCCCCATGAAGCATAGAACAACTTATAGAACCGGAGGTCAAACATGGAACATACATCTCTCAAGGAGCAACTGAGCAATGCGGTGAAAGACGCGATGCGGAGCAAGGATAAACTCCGGCTTACCACCCTGCGCATGGCCCAGTCTGCGGTCAAGCAGATCGAGATTGATGAGCGTCGCGAGCTGAGTGACGAGGACGTTCTCAAGGTGCTGGACAAGATGCTCAAGCAGCGCCGGGATGCTGCCAGTCAGTATGATGACGCCGGTCGCGAGGAGCTGGGCGACAAGGAGCGGGCGGAAATGGTGATCCTTGAAGAATTCATGCCCGCCGCCCTGAGCGAGGATGACCTGGACGCCCTGATCCGAGTGGCCATCAGTTCAACCGATGCCCGGGGTATGCAGGATATGGGGCGTGTGATGAACGAGCTGCGCCCGCAGGTACTTGGCCGGGTCGACATGGGTCATCTGAGCAAGAAGGTCCGGGCGGCGCTGGCGGGCTGACGAGTCGAGCCTGTGAAATGCGTGATCTTTGCCCTAAGCTTTTAGCGAGATAGTGGCCAGCCAGGGCGGTTCGGGAGGCTTATGTCCGACAAAGAGCTACGTACCAGATCCGATAAGCAGTCCATCGACCAGTTTATCAACGAGGTCCGCAAGCTGCCGGAACGGGGCGCGGGGCAGGGCAGGCTGATTTTTGCCCTGGATGCCACCGCGAGCCGGGAGGCGACCTGGGATCAGGCCTGCCATTTGCAGAGCGAGCTGTTTCTGGCGACCCGGGATCTGGGTGGTCTGGCTATCCAGCTTTGTTACTACCGTGGCTTTGGTGAATTCAAGGCTACGAAGTTTGTCACAGAGACCGGTCAGCTGCTGAACCTGATGAACGGTGTGTCCTGCCGGGGTGGTCTCACCCAGATCGGCCGGATGTTGGCCCATGCCGGGAAAGAAACCCGCGCAAGGCCCGTCAGGGCCGTGGTGTTTATCGGGGATTGTTGCGAAGAGCCGGTGGGCGAGCTCTGCCACACCGCCGGAGAACTGGGCCTGCTGCGAACCCCGGTGTTCATGTTTCACGAGGGCGCAGATCCTCATGCCAGGGCGGTGTTCCAGCAGGTGAGTAAACTCTCCGGCGGTGCCTACGCACCCTTTGATCGCAACAGCCCGCAGGTTCTGAAGGATCTTATGGCTGCAGTTGCAGTCTATGCATCCGGGGGAGCCAGGGCCCTGCAGGACTTTTCCAGCCGCAGCTCCCCGGAGGTCAAGCGCCTGACCCGGCAGATCAGATAGCGCTTGTAACAATTCATCGATGGGCAGGCGAGCCCGGGGTATCTGAGTGCCATTAACGCTTCTGGTTATCGTACTGGCGATTGTTGCCTGGGTCTGGCTGCGTAACCAGCCGGCCAGCCAACGCAAGCCGGCCGTTCTCAAGCTGGCGCTTATTGCCGGTATCGGGGTGGTGGTTCTGCTGGCCGTTACCGGTCGATTGTACTTTGTGTTTGCCGCATTGGCGTTTCTGTACCCGCTTTTGCGCCGGGTACTGCCATCACTATTGTCCGGGGCCAGTGGTACCGGTGGTAATGGTGGAGCAAAAACCCGAACGGGCAACCAATCCCGTGTGTCCAGCGACATTCTGGAAATGAGCCTTGATCACGACTCCGGCACCATGAGCGGAAAGATCCTGAAAGGTCCCATGGCAGGCAGGGAACTCGCGGACCTTGGCGAGAGCGAATTTCTCGAGCTGCTACGGTATTGTCGGGAACGTGATGAGGATTCTGCCCGGCTGCTGGAAACCTACCTGGACCGACGGTTCGGTGACTCCTGGCGGGCAGACGACGACGCCGGCAGTGCCAGTGGAGAATCCGGCGAGCGTGGCAACTCCGGCAATACAGGCGGCCCATTGACGGAGAGCGAAGCACTGGACATTCTGGGGTTGGAGCCCGGGGCCAGCCGGGAAGAGATCATCCGGGCTCATCGCCGGATGATGCAGAAAGTGCATCCGGACCATGGCGGCAGTAACTATCTGGCTGCCCGGATCAATGAGGCCAAAGAACGTCTGCTAGGCTGATTGAACAAACTTGCTCCGGACTCCGCTCATTCCGACAGAGTTACTTTCACTGGAACCTCAAGGGAGGATTGTATGAACGTCTCCTTCATCGGCCTTGGCATTATGGGCAGCCGCATGGCCAACAACCTGCTCAAGGAAAACGGAATTTCACTCACGGTCTTCAACCGCTCTCCCGAAGCCATGACCGCACTGGAAAAGGCTGGCGCAAAGACCGCCGAGTCTGCGAGGGCAGCAGTGACCGATGCGGATGTTGTGTTCACGATGCTGAGTGCGCCAGAGGTGGTCGAAAAGGTTGCCTTTGGAACCGACGGGTTTGTCGATGCCATGACCAAAGGCGCGCTGTGGGTGAATTGTTCCACCGTGAACCCGTCCTACGCCCGTGAATGCGATAAGCGGGCCCGCGCCCGGGGATTACGGTTTCTGGATGCGCCCGTGGCAGGGACGAAAATGCCGGCAGAAACAGGGGACCTGACGTTCCTGCTCGGCGGTGAATCCGACGACGTGGAGCAGGTTCGTCCGTTACTCGGGCACATGGGGCAGAAGATCCTCCACGTCGGCCCCGCTGGCCAGGGTAGTGCTTTCAAGATGCTGGTGAATGCCTTGCTGGCCCAGAGCATGCTGGTGTATTCCGAAACGGCCCTGCTCGGCGAAAAGCTGGGTTTCAGTCGGGAATTCCTGATGGATACCCTGCCGAACCTGCCGGTGACCGCACCTTTCCTGAAAGGCAAAGCCGGGCTTATCAAAGAGGGCGATTATGAAGCCCAGTTTCCGTTGGAACTGATGCTCAAGGACCTGCACCTGCTGGATGTGACCGCATACGAAGAGAAGCAGCCGCTGTTCCTCGCGGGCCTGGCGAAATCCGTCTACGGGCAGGCCAATAGCGCCGGGCACGGTCGGGATGATTTTTCCGCCGTGTTCGAATATCTGGAAAATCCTGG
>JAXHVJ010000075.1:0-11463 GCA_034189235.1 Pseudomonadota bacterium | reverse complement strand
ACATCATGCCGCCCATGCCTCCCATTCCACCCATGTCCGGCATACCTCCGCCGGCGCCTTCTTCCTGAGGCTCATCCGCAACCATCGCCTCGGTGGTGATGATCAGCGATGCCACGGAAGCAGCAGCCTGCAGCGCGGAACGGGTCACCTTGGCAGGATCCAGGATACCCATTTCCAGCATGTCGCCGTAGGTCTCGGTAGCCGCGTTGTAGCCGAAGGCACCTTCGCCGTCACGTACCCTGGCAACCACAACAGAAGACTCGCCACCAGCGTTGAATACGATCTGGCGCAGGGGAGCTTCCATGGCACGGCGCAGGATGTTGACACCGGCTTTCTGCTCTTCGTTAATGGCGTCAACCTTCTCCAGAGCCGCAATGGCACGGATCAGGGTCACGCCACCACCGGCCACGATGCCTTCTTCAACAGCCGCGCGGGTGGAGTGCAGCGCGTCTTCAACACGGGCCTTCTTCTCCTTCATTTCGACTTCGGAGCCGGCACCAACCTTGATCACGGCAACGCCGCCAGCCAGCTTGGCTACGCGCTCCTGAAGCTTCTCCTTGTCGTAGTCAGAGGTGCTGTCCTCGATCTGCTTGCGGATCTGCTCAACGCGGGCCTCAATGTCCGCCTGTGCACCGGCGCCATCAATGATGGTGGTGTTTTCCTTGGTGACGTTAACGCGCTTGGCTGTGCCCAGGTCATCCAGGGTGGTGTTTTCCAGGGTCAGGCCCACTTCTTCGGAAATCACGGTACCACCGGTCAGGATGGCGATGTCCTGCAGCATTTCCTTGCGACGGTCACCGAAGCCGGGTGCCTTTACGGCGTTGACCTTCACGATGCCACGCATGTTGTTCACCACCAGAGTCGCCAGGGCTTCGCCCTCGATGTCCTCGGCAATGATCTGCAGCGGCTTGCCAGCCTTGGCAACGGCTTCCAGCACCGGCAGCAATTCGCGGATGTTGGAGATCTTCTTGTCAACCAGCAGGATGTACGGGTCTTCCAGCTCGGCAGACATGCTGTCCTGGTTGTTGATGAAGTACGGGCTCAGGTAGCCGCGGTCAAACTGCATGCCTTCGACCACGTCCAGCTCATCTTCCAGGCCACGGCCTTCCTCGACGGTAATGACACCTTCCTTGCCAACTTTCTGCATCGCATCGGCGATGATCTTGCCGATGGCTTCGTCACCGTTGGCGGAGATGGTGCCTACCTGGGCAATCATCTTGCTGTCATCACAGGGCTTGGCCATCTCGCGGATCGCCTTTACAGCTTCCGTAGTGGCCTTGTCGATGCCACGCTTCAGGTCCATCGGATTCATGCCGGCAGTAACGGCCTTCACACCCTCGTTAACAATGGACTGGGCCAGAACGGTTGCAGTGGTAGTGCCATCACCAGCCGTATCGTTGGTCTGGGAAGCCACTTCCTTCACCATCTGGGCGCCCATGTTCTCGAACCTGTCTTTCAGCTCGATTTCCCTGGCCACGGAAACGCCGTCCTTGGTGACGCTCGGAGCGCCGAAAGACTTCTCCAGAACCACATTACGACCCTTGGGACCCAGGGTCACCTTGACTGCGTCCGACAGGATATTGACACCTGCGACCATGCGCTTGCGTGCGCTATCACCGAATTTAACTTCTTTTGCTGCCATGTTTTCTATTCCTGTTCGTTAAACCGAAATCAGATCTATCGGATTAATGAAGTTTCGTGCGAGTCGCCATGCGATCACTCGAGCACGCCGTAGATGTCGTTCTCGCTCATGATGAGCAGCTCTTCGCCGTCAACCTTGACGGTGTTACCGGCGTACTGGCTGAACACCACGGTGTCACCCACCTTGACCGCCAGGGCGCGGGTTTCGCCGTTGTCCAGGATGCGGCCGTTACCAACGGCGATCACTTCACCCTGGGAAGGCTTCTCCTTGGCGTTATCCGGCAGCACAATGCCACCCGCAGTTTTCTCTTCTTCTTCCTTACGGCGCACGACAACTCGATCGTGTAGCGGACGAATTTTCATTGCTCGGTTTCTCCAATAGTCAGATTAATGTGGCAATGACAGTTGTTTATAAGGTCGGACGGGGCCCCATGCCCTGCCCGGCCAAATTGCCCGGCTGCATAACCGGCTGATTTACAGCCGATATCAGCCCGCAGCGAACTTGTGAGACGTTAATGGGGTTGGCGTAGGTATTTTCAACACCCGGGATGAAAAATTTTTTCACTTTTTTTCGATGCGATCGTGGTCCCGCCCGGTCTGGTCCTGATACTCGCCCTCGATGATGTCGCCGTTGCCGTCCCGGTCAAACGGACCCTTCCGGTCAAAGGGATTGTCCCGCCCCCCGAACGGATCCTGGCCGAACGGATCCTGACCGAACGGATCACCCCCGCCAGCCCGGAAATAGAAACTGCTGCTCTGACCCGAGATCACAAGCCGCTTGAGGGCCTGGGCCGCCAGGAAATGACGGCTGCCCGGTAGCAGGCACAGAAAGCCGATGGCGTCAGTAATAAAGCCCGGTGTAAGCAGCAGCGCACCACCGACGGCCAGAATCAACCCTTCCGCTACCTCTCTGGCCGGCAGTTCACCACTGTTCATCCGCTGCCGCGCCCTCAGCAGCGTCGCCAGCCCTTGCTGCCGCAGCAACCAGGCACCGATCACTGCCGTCAGCAGTACCAGCCCGACGGTATTGAGAACACCAATCATGCCACCCACCTGGATCAGCACTGCCATCTCGGCGATCGGCATGACTATGAATAACAGAAGAAAGATGGCCAAAGTGCCTCCTCTTGATTTGATTTGCACAGGGGTCAGATAAAACTAGTGTCCCGGCACACAAAAGCGTAAAACCGCCTGGTAACTCAATCAGGGCAAACCATGAAACTTCAAGGTTCCCTGGCTGCAATCACCAGCAGAGCCATCAAATCAGGGGCAGCCTTCAGGCCCGCCCCCCGGGCTCAACCGCAGCTTCCGCGCCAGGGGCCAGCGCATCCAGCCGCCGGCCCCGGCTCATCAGGAACAGCACCAGCATAATCGCCGGAATTCCCATGATCGCCGAGACGGTAAAGAACTCCGCATACCCGAAGTCCGCCACCACAATCCCGGAGAACCCGCCAAGAAACTTCCCGGGCAACGTCATCAGGGAACTGAACAACGCGTACTGGGTCGCGGTGAACGAGGCGCTGGTCATACTCGACAGCCAGGCAATCAACGCCACATTGGCAATCCCGCCACTCAGGTTATCGGCACTGACCACCACTGCCAGCGTCACGATATCCGGCGGATACTGCGCCAGCAGCACGAACAGCAGGTTGGTCGCCGCGGTCATGATCGCGCCGGCCAGCAGAATCTTGCGCACCCCGTAGCGAACCACCAGCACACCACCAACCAGCGAGCCGGCGAGGGTCATGAAGAAGCCGAAGATCTTGGTGACATCCGCCACCTGGGTCTTGGAGAAGCCCATGAAATCCAGGTAGAAGGGATTGGCCATCACACCCATGGCGATGTCGGCAATACGGTACACGGCCACCAGCATCAGAATCGCTATGGCCAGCTCCCGGTACCGGCGGAAGAAATCCAGGAAGGGCCCCGCCACCGCCGCATAGAACCAACCGGCCAACCGGGCCAGGCGCGGGGACAGGTGGCTGCGCTTCGCCGCCTCCTGTTCAATCTTGTGGGCAATGTCCGCCGCCGCGGCAAAATGATTGACCTCCGGCTCACGGGCAATCAGCACGGTCAGCACGCCAACACCCACCAACGCCGCCATCACCTCATAGGACACCTGCCAGGACCAGAATTCCGCCAGGTACAGCGCCCCGGCGCCGGCCACCAGCAACGCCAGCCGGTAACCGAAAATATAGGTCGCCGCCAACGCCGCCTGCAGCCGCTCCCCGGCGATCTCGATCCGGTAGGCGTCGATGCCGATATCCTGGGTAGCCGAGGAAAACGCCACCAGCAGGCCGCACCAGGCCATCAGTTCGGGATTAGCGGTCGCATCCACCCGGGCCATCAGATACAGCCCGGTGGCAATCCCCGCCTGGGCCAGCAGTATCCAGCTCCGGCGCTTGCCGAACACCCGGTCCAGCACCGGCAATTTCAGCCGGTCCACCACCGGTGCCCAGAACACCTTGATCGAATAGGTGATGCCAAGCCAGCTGAAGAAGCCGATAGTGGCTGTCTCCACCCCCACATCTGCCAGCCGGGCATTGAGGGTGGAGAACACCAGCAGAAATGGCAGGCCCGCCGAAAAGCCCAGGAACAGCAAGGCAATGACCTGCCAGCGGGTGTAGGTGTACAGCGTGTCCCGGACCAGCGCCCAGCGGGTGGAGAAAAGGATAGGAATGCCTCCGGATCAGTCGCGGAAGTTATTGAACTGCAGAGGAATATCCAGCTCTGCCTCCTTGAGCATGGCAATGGCGGCCTGCAGATCGTCCCGCTTCTTGCCGGTCACCCGGACCTTGTCGCCCTGGATGCTGGCCTGGACCTTCATCTTCTGGTCCTTGATCATCTTCACGATCTTCCTGGCCTTGTCGGCCTCAATGCCCTGCCTGAGGGTGAAATGTTGCTTCACCAGCTTGCCGGCCTTGCTGTCGCCTTCCTCCGCCAGCGCCCGGGTATCGATGTTGCGCTTGGCAAACGCCATCCGCAGCATGTCCTTCAGCTGCTCCAGCTGGAACTCCTGCTCGGCACTGATGGTAATGCGCTCGCCCTCCAGCTCGATATCCGCTTCCACATTCTTGAAGTCCCACCGGTTACCCAGCTCCCGCCTGGCCTGATCCACCGCATTTGTGACTTCGTGCATATCTATTTCAGAAACTATGTCAAAAGAGGGCATGGTCGTCATTCTCCGGAATTTGGCAGAGGTATACTCATGTTGTCGGGGATCATAGCAAGCCCCGGCAAACACCGCATCCGGTCCCTCCCGTACACCCCGAAAAACAATCCGTAACACGGAAACACAACTCTTAAACAGACATGCCGAAAGGAAATACGTACTCTGAAACCGTGGATTCAAGCAGTATCCCCCCATGGCGGAGGAGTCATGCAGTACCTCCGCCGCTATATGGGCGATGAGTTCGCAGAATTAACGAAGTTTTCAGGCCAGCTTTTTAGCTGGCTTTTTTATTTGGCGGGGAAAGTGCCGGGGGAGTTTCGGCGGGGATGGAAAAGGGGTCTGATGAAAACCTTCATCTGACCCCCTCTCAAGGCCTATCTCAAAGCTTGCGTCCCTTCGAAGCAGCAATCCGCAACCTCAGAGCATTCAGCTTGATAAACCCTTCCGCATCCTTCTGATCATACGCACCCTGATCTTCCTCAAAGGTGGCGATCTTCTCGTCGAACAGGGAGTCGTCGGACTTCCGGCCAACCACGTCCACGTTGCCCTTGTAGAGTTTCAGGCGGACGGTGCCGTTGACGTATTCCTGGGTGTTGTCGATCAGCGCCTGCAGGGCCTCACGCTCCGGGGACCACCAGTAACCGTTATAGATCACCTCGGCGTAGCGGGGCATGATGCTGTCTTTCAGGTGCGCCACTTCACGGTCCAGGGTGATGGACTCGATGGCACGGTGGGCACGCAGCATGATGGTGCCACCCGGGGTCTCGTAACAGCCGCGGGACTTCATACCCACATAACGGTTCTCGACAATATCGATCCGGCCGATACCGTTGGCGCCGGCGACCTTGTTCAGGTGCTCCAGAACCTCGTGGGGCTTCATCTCCTGGCTGTCGATGGCCACAATGTCGCCCTTGCGGTAGGTCAGCTCGATGTAGGTCGGCTTGTCCGGGGCATTCTCCGGAGCAACGCTCCAGCGCCACATGTCTTCCTCGGCTTCCGCCCAGGGATCTTCCAGGTTGATGCCTTCGTAGGAGATGTGCAGCAGGTTGGCATCCATGGAGTACGGGCTCTTGCCCTTCTTCTTCTCCACCGGAATGTTGCGCTCGTCGCAATAAGCCATCAGCTTCTCGCGGGAGTTCAGATCCCACTCACGCCAGGGCGCAATCACCTTTACACCCGGCTTCAGCGCGTAGGCACCCAGCTCGAAACGGACCTGGTCGTTACCCTTGCCGGTGGCACCGTGGGAAATGGCATCGGCACCGGTCTCATTGGCAATCTCGATCAGCCGGCGGGAAATCAGCGGGCGGGCAATGGACGTACCCAGCAGGTACTCACCTTCATAAACGGTGTTGGCGCGGAACATCGGGAACACGTAATCGCGCACAAACTCCTCGCGCAGATCCTCGATATAAATCTCCTTGACGCCCAACGCTTCCGCCTTCGCACGCGCCGGCTCCACTTCCTCGCCCTGGCCGATGTCGGCGGTGAACGTCACCACCTCGCAGTTATAGGTATCCTGCAACCACCGCACGATCACGGAAGTATCCAGGCCACCGGAATAGGCCAGAACCACCTTTTTGATATCAGACATGCCCTTGCTCCAGACTGAACAGAATGGATGTGTTGAAAATTAAGGGCATCATTGTACGGGAGAGCGTGGGGATTGGCTATTGGCCGGGTACCGACAAACCAGGCCGGCGGTGAACTCCGGAACCCGCGGTCGGTTCCGCGGTTCCGGATCCGGCTCAATCAGTCCGATAAGCCGGTACAGGGCTTATTGCCTTCCTGCCAGCCCCATGCAGTTGGCATAGAAGGTCGTGGTGGCCGGCCAATCCGAGAAAATGCCGATGACGCCCACATCCCGGGCCAGTATGTCGATCACTTTCAGCACATCGCCGTCGTTGTTGATGGCATCGGTCACTGTCTGGTAATACCAGCCGCCTCCGCTGGCCAGAGGACCACTACGCTCAACCGTCCAGGCAATCATATCCAGGCCCGCCGTCCGGGCATTTTTCGCATAGTCGGATGGCACAATCTCGCCATAGCTATCAAGGGTCAGCATTTTCCAGAGCGCCGGCGCAATGATGTTCACACCCCGGGCCTTCAGGCTTTCCATATAGGCAAGGGAAGAGTTGTCCGGCGTTATTTCCGCCTCGTCGAGAAATACCGCCTGGCGGCCAAAGCGGGGCATTTCGTTCACCCAGTACAGGACATCCTCGAGGTTGAAGGACTGGGGCCAGACATCCTTCGGATTCACTCCCGCGTCGATGTAGTCCCGGATCATCTGACGGGCGTAATCCTGCTGGCTGTAATCGCCTTCATACGGCATGTCCACCACCGGCGATTTCAGTTCCGGGGTAAACTTCACGCCCAGAGACTTGAACAGGGCAATACTTTCCCGGTGAGTCATCAGCGTTCCCCGGCTGGCATAAAGGTCTGTGCGCCAGCCTGGCGTGCCGGCCACATACTCTTCCGGCGTGGTTGCCATGGGGTTGAACCCGTCCATTTTGCCTTTCAGGGCCTTGAATTCCGCCAGGGTAATATCACTGGTGCGACACTCTGCCTTCGCTGGCGTACCAGTGGCCGGGTCAGCCGGCACAAATGGCTGGGTGCATTTGGCATTGAGTTCCGGAATAGTGACGATATTCGTGGTGGTGTGCAGATCGTTCTGGGCATGGCGGCACACCAGTTTCCGGTCCTTGGTGAATGTGACATCACATTCCACAATGCCGGCTCCCATCCGGGCCGCCGCCACGTAGGATTCGCGCGTATGCTCGGGAAATTGCAGACCCGCGCCCCGGTGGCCGATGGAAAAGTCCGAACGTTTAACCTGGCGGGTATTGCAAGCCTGCAGACGCTCTTTCAGCGGCCCCTCATCCATGTCCTCAACCAGCCAGAACGGCCGCGGGCCAGGATCGATAGCCTCTCTGGCTCCGGCACGTTTATTCCAGCCCTTTTCGGAGACATCTTTCCAGTCATCCGACCCAGGCGGTACCCAGTGGCCGGATTGCGCCTTGCCAGGGGAGGCCAGCGCCTGCGAGAATACGATGGAACACAGCAAAAGACCTATCAGTGTGCGTAACTTCATAACCAGCTCCTTGCGGCGAAATGAATGATACTGCATCATCAGTGTTCACAAGGAGAGTTACGCCGCCATGACGTTTCGCTGAAGCTCAGATGAAGGCTTTCACCAGCCCCCCCCTTTTTTCATCAGACCCCATTGTCGGCCCCGCCGTTATTGAGCCCGGAAGCGATTTCCGGTAGATTCCACGCCTCAGCTTCCGAACGATCCGCATACCATGCTAATCGACGACAAGACCCTCACCCGGATTTTCGACACCAATACTCTCCAGCGGGGAAAACGTTACTTCAACCAGAGTCGTGTGCAGCATCTGAAGCTGGACCTGGAGGGAATGAGCATCCAGGTGATGCATGCAGACGTTGTCGGCAGACGGAACCAGAGCTACCGGACGGAAGTGCGGTACGACCGCTACATGCCCTCCAAGGTGCAAACCTTCTGCAGCTGCCCCGTTACCTTTCATTGCAAACACGCAGTCGCGGTAATCCTTCAGGCCAACCACGAACAGGCACTGGCGGAGGAGGACGCCAGCGCCGGACAAACGCCGAAATACAGATCAGGGCTCAGCGCGCAGACCTGGCTGGAGTGGATTGCCTCGGTTGCCAGCCTGCCGGCAAGGCCGGCCAGCCCCGAATGCCTTGTGTATATTATAACCGATCACAACATTGCGCGACGTCCCGCAATCACTGTGCACAAAGTCCGGCAGCGAAAAGCCGGTGGCTACTCCAGGGGCTCCCACAGCGTGGCCTGGAACCGCATCAATCTGGAAAACGATCGCCCGAAATATATCCGGGACAGTGACATGGCACCCCTCACCTGGCTACAGGCCATGCCCACGTCCTACCTGGTCGACCCCGTACTTGAGGGAAAGATCGCCAGCCATTTTTTGCAGGCGGCCCTGCAAACCGGTCGCTTATTTCTCGAGTCCACTTCCAACCCGCCCCTGCAACCCGGCGACAGCATCGAGACCGGCTATGAGTGGCAGCAATTGCCTGGCACGCACCACTGGCAACTGTTTCCCAGGGAGCTTCCTTCGCAAATCACCCTGCTGAACACCGATCCGCCGCTGTACCTCGATTCCGGAAACCATCGTCTCGGCCCGGTTCACACGGATCTGGACCCCGGAACCCGCGAGCTGTTAAACCAGTGCCCGCCCCTGACCGAGGAAGAGTTGCAGGAAGCACTGCCGGACCTGACCCCGTTACTGGAAAAAGCCGGCGCTGCCCTGCCGGAATCCCTGGCGGTTCCGGAAGTGATCGAAGCTGAACCGCAGCCCGTTCTCCAGCTGTACTGCGTGGATCACCCGGAGCCTGACGGCCAGCCCATATTACTGGCACGCCTGCGTTTTGATTATCAGGGCCACCCCGTTTACTACGCGGAGCCGGACCCCCGGGTACTGCTACAGACCCCGTCCGGCCCGGTGCTGATCATTCGCGATGAAGACCAGGAAGCGGAAATGCGGGAGCACGGGCTCCCCGGCTTCCAATTCGCCGGCATGCTGGCTGACCAGCCGGAAGGCGCCGATCTGCGTCAGCTTTCCGGCGCCGCGCTGCTGGATTTCACCCTGCCGACCCGGGAAGAATGGCTCGATTTCATTGCCTACGAGCTGCCGCAACTCCACGCCCGGGGCTGGCAGATTGAAATGGACGAGAGCTTTGACCTGCCCGTGGTCGAGGTGGACCAGTTACAGGGAAGCCTGAGGCCGGATGACGAGGCCCCGGGCTGGTTTGATGTGGAACTCGGCATTGACCACGAAGGCGTACAGATCGACCTGATTCCACTGCTGCACCAGGCGCTCGCCTACCTTCCCGCACAACCTGAAGGAGAGGAAGCCAGCGCGGACAACCTGCCGGAAACCCTCTGGCTGCACAACGGCGAAACCCTGATCCGGGTTCCCTCAGAACGCATCCGGCCTCTGGCGCAAACCCTCCTGAGCATACTCGGGCGTGAATCCGACGGTACGCTCAGACTTCCCCGCCTGGACGCTGCCCAGGTTATGGGCAACACCCGCGCGGACTGGGACAGCAGCAGCGAACTCAAGGCCCTGGGCGAAAAACTGACAGATTTCCAGGCGCTGGAAGAGGTACAGCCACCCAAAGAGCTCAACGCCCGGCTTCGCCCATACCAGCAGGACGGCCTGAACTGGCTGCAGTTTCTCCGGGAATTTCGCCTTGGCGGCATTCTGGCCGACGATATGGGCCTGGGCAAAACCCTGCAGACCCTGGCCTGCATCCAGTCAGAGAAATCCGAAGGCCGGCTGAAGGCACCCGCCCTGGTGGTCTGTCCCACCACCCTGATTGCCAACTGGCAATCGGAAGCCAAAAAATTCACGCCGGGACTCAGACTGCTGGTCATCCACGGCCCCCGACGCAAGCCCCTCTTCGACCAGGTAGCGGAAGCGGACCTGGTGATTACCAGCTACCCGCTGATCCCCCGGGACATCGAGCGGCATAAGGAACAAAGCTACAGCCTGGCCTTCTTCGACGAGGCCCAGTATCTCAAGAATCCGGCGACGGCCCTCGCCAGGGCCGCGCGAAAACTACCCGCCGAGAATTGCATTGCGCTTACCGGCACACCCATGGAAAACCACCTGGGTGAGCTCTGGTCGCTGTTCGATCTGATTCTGCCGGGCTACCTCGGCGACCAGAAAGCCTTCCGGGCAGAATACCGAAAACCCATCGAACAAAACGGCGACGCCAGCCGCCAGGCCCGGCTCAGCCGACGGGTGCGACCGTTCATGCTCCGGCGCACCAAGGACCAGGTAACCCCGGAACTGCCGGAAAAAACCGAAATCATCCGCCATGTCGAGTTGAACCGGGAACAGCGGGACCTCTATGAAACCGTGCGCGCCAGCATGGACAAACGCATCCGCGAGCTTCTGGCCAGCAAAGGCGCCGCCCGCAGCCAGATCGAAATTCTCGACGCCCTGCTCAAACTCCGGCAGATCTGTTGCCACCCGGCCCTGCTGAACAGTGAAACCAACGCCGGCTCCGCAAAGATGGACTACCTGCTGGAGATGATCAAAGAATTGCTCGAAGAAGGCCGCCGGATCATCCTGTTCTCGCAGTTCACCAGCATGCTCGCGCTGATCGAACAGGCCCTGAAAACCGCCGGCATCCGGTACGAAAAACTCACCGGCCAGACCCGGGACCGCGCCACTCCCGTCAAACGCTTCCAGAACGGCGAAAGCCCGGTCTTCCTGATCAGTCTGAAAGCCGGTGGCACCGGCCTCAACCTCACCGCCGCCGACTGCGTGATCCACTATGACCCCTGGTGGAACCCCGCCGTGGAACAACAAGCCACCGACCGCGCCTGGCGCATCGGCCAGGACAAACCGGTATTCGTTTACCGCCTGATCAGCGAAGGCACGGTAGAGGAACGGATCCAGGCCTTGCAGGCCCGAAAGAGCCAGCTTGCCGATGGCCTGTACGGCAAATCCGAAACCTTCGCGACCGCTCTGACTGCCGAGGACATTACCGTGCTTTTCGAGAAGTGAGCCCTGTGTCAGATGAAAACAGGATCAGAGATAGGGAATCAAAGACTCCCCGTACAAATGCAACTCCTCGAGGAT
>JAXHVJ010000074.1:0-11586 GCA_034189235.1 Pseudomonadota bacterium | reverse complement strand
CTGGCGGGCGATGTTCTGGGTCAGGAAGACTTCGGTGGTGGCGTTCAGGCTTTCAACGATCTCCTGCCGGTCCGGGCCGGTGAGGTTGAGCCGGAGCATGCCGGTTTCCTTGCCCAGGGTCTGGATTTCCAGGCGGATTCCCAGGCCTCTGATCGCCGCCAACCGGCTTTTCTTGATGACGGTGAAAGTGGCACCGGCGGGAGCGGAAAGCTCGGTGACCAGAAGCTCCACCCAGGGTTGATCGATGGTGAGCTTCTCTCCCTGAACGCCCTTGCCCAGCCAGTTGCCTTTGGTATCGTACAGGCTGAAGCGGCCCTGGCCTTCCGAGCGCAGGGTCAGTTGCAGAGTCTCGCTGTCGTGGTTGGTGACCAGCTCGCCAATGCGCAGGGTTTCACCGGCCCAGACCGACTCCTCCCCGGCCATGAAGCCCGGGCGTTCGACGCCCTTGCGACGGAGCCACTCGCCGATCACCGGCAAAGTATGGGGGATGACCTGTATATCCAGATCGGTCTGGTCGACCACCTGCCCCAGAATCATCCGGGAACGGAGGATCTCCACTTCGGTACTGGTGCTCGGTTCCTGCTGACCCAATACCTGCTGCATATCGGCACCGGCAATGGTGCCGGATTTCTGTTCCACCTGGACCAGGGCATCGGCCTTGTAGATGGGGGTGGACAGCATCGCGTAGACCAGGCCAACGGCGGCAAAGACCACCGCCAGTACAACGATGAATATTTTATGGTCCCACAGGCTGCCCAGCAGAAAACCGATGTCGATTTCGTCGTTGTCCCGGGGTTGCCGTGTGTGTGGTGCGTTGGTAGGGGTTTCGGTCATTCGTGGCTCTTGGTGTTATTTCAGGCGGGGAAGCCAGGCATTGACGGCTTCTTCCAGGCGTTGGTGTACGTGCACAAAGGCTTCACGGCTTTTCTTGTAGGGGTCCGGGATATCCGGCCGGCCTTCCAGCCAGTGGCCCATGAGCAGGGTTTTGCCGGTGGAGGATGGATCCATTTCGGTAACCCGCGCTTTCTGGCCTTCGGTCATGACCAGGATGAGATCCGCCTGGCGAAACATGGCAGTGGTGGCCTGGCGGGCCTTGTGATGACTCAGATCCAGGCCGGCCTGTGATGCCAGTTCTGCCGCAGTTGGGTCCGCCGGGCGGTCGACCAGGGCACCGAGGCCGGCGGATTCCACGCTTTTGTCCGGCAGGCCGGCCTTGAGCATGGCTCCGGCGACCGGGCTGCGGCAGATGTTGCCGGTGCAGAGGACGAGTATATGGTTAAACATCGTAGTGGCGGTTACTCGCCCAGATTGGCTGCCCGGTCTCCCAGGAACAGCGCGGTGAACGAGGGCACCAGCAGGGAGATAACGCGATTCCAGCGGGCCAGCGGGGCTGCGGTAACGTAGACCATGTCCCGGTTTTGCAGCGGGAAGCCGTCCGCCAGCACCAGCGCGGTCGCGTCCTTCAGGTTTAGCTGGTACATGTCGATGAGGTAGTCGCTGTCCGGCGAGGCATTCCCGGCCCGCCTTACTACAAATACACCGGTGGCATCGGACTGGCGCTCATTCAGCCCGCCCGCGTCAGAGATGGCTTCGGCCAGGGTAAGCCCGTTGCGCCCCATGGGCAGGGTCTGGGTTGAGCCCACTTCACCGAGCACGAAGACTTTCTGGTCGTCCCCGAGCGGAACGTTGACCACATCGCCCTGTTGCAGCAGGACATTGTGGAGTTTGTTGCCGTTCTCGTAGACGGCTTTCAGGGAGAGGCGGTAATCCCGGCCATTGCGGGTCAGGGTAACGTTGCGCCAATCCGCGCCTGTATCGAGACCGCCGGCCTGGCTGATGGCATCCACCAGTCGGGTGGGCACGTTGGTGAGCGGGTACACACCGGGTTCGTCCACGGCCCCGCTGACATAGATTCGCTGGCTGCGGAAGTCGGCTACGGACACGTCCACCTGGGGAGACTCGATGTAACGGGCCAGGCGGTTGGCAATTTTCTCCCGCACCTCAATAGGCGTGAGGCCGGCCACGTGCACGTAGCCGATGTAGGGGTAATAGATGGTGCCGTTCTCATTCACCACGTTGCCGGATTCGGACGAGCTTCGCTGGGAGCCGGCGGGGATGGTCAGTTCCGGATGATCCCAGACGGTGACCTGCAGTATGTCGCCGATGCCGATGCGGTATTCGTAGTCGCTGTCTTCGCGAATCAGCTCCCTGGCCGGGGGCGGCACATCGGCGACGATGGCGTTGCGGAGGGTATCCGGGCCGATGCGCCGGACTTTGACCAGGTGGCTGAAGTCCTCTTCCGGCGGACTTTCATAGCTGGGGTTCCAGCCACCGGTGTCGATGTGGGAGCCGGGGGCGAACGCGCAGCCGGCCAGGCCCAGTACGGTTACCAGTGTCAACAGGGCTTTCATCCGGGAATGGGTTCCTTGTTTCATACAACTAGAATCTGTAACGCCAGCTGGCGCTTGCGGACCACTGATCAAGCTCACCGCCGACCAGTTCGATTTTCTTGTCGGTACCACGCACATTGAGTTCCAGCCGACCGAACGGTAACGGGGTGCCATAGCCGAGCTGCAGGATGCCGACTTTCTCATCGCTCGCCGGGATGAAGTAGGTGACATCGGGGTCGGGCATGACCGCGCGCACCTGTCCGTCCGAGTTCAGCTCAGCGTAGCTTACCGAAACGGAGAGGTTGGTGCCATTATCGAAGAACTGGAAGGCCCCGAGTGTCATGGCCTCGGCATCGCCTTCGAAGCTGCTGGCCAGGTTGCGGCCGTAGTGGCGGTAACCGGTACTGTAGTTGAAGTGCTCGTAGGTGAGGTTGGGCTCGGGGTCACCCAGCAAGTCATCTGCGGTGGTATTGGTGTACTCGAGGAACCATTGCTGGTCGGTGTTGAACAGGCCCGTGGTCCAGTCGGTTCCGATCAGCCAGGATTTACTGGTGGGGAAGGCACCGGCTTCGTCTTCACCCAGCATCTGGGCATAGAGGCCCATGGACTGGTTGCCGAGTGCGAAGCCGTAGCGGACATCGATGCTGGCCAATTGGTTGCCGGGATCGTTCTCGCCGCCTTCCTGGCTGTTGTCGCGACCGATCAATGCGTCCCACAGGGCGGAGCTGCTCTCCGGCCGCCCTTCCCCGCCGAACATGATGGCGCGGGATAGCCCGATATCCAGGCCCTGTACCGGGCGGAAGGTGAAGCGCATGCCGATCAGGTAGGGATCGTCGATGGCCCGCTCGTCCTGGAACCGGCCGGTGAACAGGGTGAGGTTCCAGGGGCCGATCCAACTGAGCCATTTCGAGCCCGGTGGCAGGTCGCGCTTGCGGTTCAGCCATACAGCGGGAATCGGGCGGGCGTTATCGGAGAGGATCAGGCTGGATTGCCACCCCGGGCCCCACCAGCGGTCAATCGCACCGGCGCCGAAGACCCAGTTGGCGAATGTGGCGGCCAGGTAGCTGCCATCGTATCGGTATTCTTCATCATCGGTGGGGTTGGCGACGACAGAGGGCGAGAGGCCAAGCGCCCAGTACTGGCCCTGCCACTGGTAATCGAGCCGGGCCAGGCCTTCGTCTTTCGGGGTGCCATTGAAGCCCTGCACAAGGGGTTGTTCGGAGCTGCCGGCCAGGGTGAGTTCCGCCCGGGTACCATCACTGAACCGGGCGTTTTGTTCCGACCGCAGATAGGCCATGGCCCCGGCCGTGGCTGCGGGATCGGTAGTGACGCTGGCGTTGATGTCCTTCGCGACCGTCGTCCACATCACCGGCCAGGTGGAAACGGTACGGTCGAAATGGCCACGGTCCGCCAGCTTTTGCAGGGCAAAGCGGGCGCGGGCGTCGCCGGGTTCGATCCAGGGAGAGGCCTGGGTGGTTGCGGTGAAGGCCGAAGTAATCAGGCACGCTACCGCCCCACCGACCAGGGTCCAGTGTTTTGAGGTCATGATATTGGCCAATTTTGCAGGGGGAAAGCGAGGGCGGGAGCGAAAAATGCCCCGACTTTTCCCTGTCAGGTGGTTCTGGTTGTTTTTTGTATGCATTGCAAATTTGTGACTTATTCTACGTTATGTGAGATTACAGGCAAGTGACAGTTGAGCCGGTTTATTGAGATTCAGGCAGTCAGGGCCGGGGTTGCCACCGGAAATTGCCAAAGCAGCCACCGGGAACTACGCTGATGAGGCCACAGCCACTCAAGGAGGAAGTCCCCATGTCTCTACCCAGCAATATGCAGGCCCTGGTCTATCATGGCCCCGGCAAAAAGGAATGGACCTCGGCTCCGGTTCCGACCATCCGGCATCCCACGGACGCGATTATCCGGGTCACCAGAACCACCATTTGCGGCACTGACCTTCACATTCTCAAGGGTGATGTTCCGGAGGTGACACCCGGACGCATTCTCGGCCACGAGGGCGTGGGTGTCGTGGAGTCGGTGGGTGATGCCGTCAGCAACTTCAAACCGGGGGACCGGGTGCTGCTTTCCTGCATCACCTCCTGCGGCAAGTGCGGTTACTGCAAGCAGCAGATGTATTCCCATTGCGCGGACGGCGGCTGGATTCTGGGCCACCTCATCGACGGCACCCAGGCCGAGTACGTCCGCATCCCCCATGCGGACAACAGTATGTATCCCATCCCCGAGGGTGCGGACGAGGAAGCGCTGGTGATGCTCAGCGACATTCTTCCCACCGGCTTTGAAATCGGCGTGCTGTATGGCCAGGTGAAGCCCGGCGACGTGGTCGCAATCGTCGGGGCCGGGCCGGTTGGCATGGCCGCCCTGCTGACGGCCCGGTTCTACTCGCCGGCACGCATCATCATGATCGATCTGGACGACAATCGCCTGAGCATGGCCAAAACGTTCGGTGCCACCGACACCCTCAACAGCGGTCAGGGGGACCCCGTGCAGGCCGTCCTCGACATGACCGAGGACGGCGTGGACGTCGCCATTGAGGCGGTGGGGGTGCCTCCGACCTTCGACATCTGCCAGAAGATCGTGCGCCCCGGCGGGCATATCGCCAATGTCGGCGTACATGGAACCAAGGTCGACCTGGAGATACAGGATCTCTGGAGCAGGAACGTCACCATCACCACCGGGCTGGTCAACACCAATACCACGCCCATGCTGCTGAAGACGGTCCAGTCCGGCACGGTCAGCCCCGACCAGCTGATCACCCACCGTTTCGGCTTCGAGGATTTCATGAAAGCCTACGACGTGTTCGCCAATGCCGGCGAGGAAAAGGCACTGAAGGTGATCATCAGCAATTCCCCGACATGATGTTCTGATCCGGAACACGGGGTCAGGTGACAGCGTTCATCTGGCCCTGTGTTCCGTCAAACCTCCTACCGCCGAATGGCCGAAACCGGGACCTTCACCCTTTGCTGCTTCTGCATGAAGCTGATCAGCACAATCGCCCTCTCCTCACCGTCATAGGCCTGGAATATGGCGTTGATGCCCTTGAACGGCCCGTCATCCAGTTGCACGGGCTCGCCTTCTTTGATCCCTCCGGTCTCGGCCACCTTGTCCAGGCTGTCCTTGATGTGCCGGATGACCTCATCCCCGATCGGCGCCGGTTTGTTGGCAAAGCTGACCACACGGATAACGCCTCGGGTGGAGCGGAGGCTGGCCCAGACGGGGTTGGTTTGCTCGAGGTTGACGAAGAGGTAACCGGGAAACAGGGGTTCAAGCCTTTTCGTGCGTTTACCGGCCCTGATTTTTTCCACCTCGATCTTGGGGAAGAAACAGGGGACGTCCTGGTTCTGGAGGTGTTGCAGGGCCCGGTCGCCCTGGGCGGGTTTGTGTTGGATGGCGTACCAGGTCATGGCAAATCCGTTTGTTCGGGTGTGATTCAGGGCTCTGATGAACGTAGTCACCGGACCCCATTCCGGAATGTAACCCGGGGTCAGATGAACGAGCTCATCAGACCCCTGAGTTAGTCGCATCAAAAATACCAGTTTCCCGCAGCCACAAACCAGGGGTTCAGAATGTCCTCTTTTCCATACCGCAAGGGCTCACCCTCCAGTGTTTTCACCTGCCCCCCGGCTGCCACCAGAATCGCATGCGCCGCCGCGGTATCCCACTCACTCGTCGGCCCCATGCGCGGGTAGATATCGGCATGGCCTTCAGCAATTCGGCAGAACTTGAGCGAGCTGCCGGCCTGGACCAGTTCGTGGTCGCCGAGCTTTTCGATGAAGGCGCGGGTTTCGTCGTTCAGGTGGTTTTTGCTGGCCACCACGCGCCTGGTTGCTTTGGGCTCGGCCACTCGAATGCGGTGGATCCTGCCGGTGCGATCCCGCATGTGGGCACCCTCGCCCACGATGCCCCAGTATGCAGTTCTGAGTGCCGGGGCGGTGACCACGCCCATCACCGGCTGGCCATCTTCGATCATGGCGATGTTGACGGTGAACTCGCCGTTACGCTGGGTAAACTCCCGGGTGCCGTCGATGGGATCGATGAGCCAGAAACGGCGCCAGTGCTTGCGCTCTTCCCAGGGAATGCTCTTGCCCTCTTCCGACAGGATCGGGATGTCCTGGCTGATGTTGCGCAGGCCGTTGCAGATGATCTCGTGGGCGGCTTCATCAGCAACGGTGATCGGCGAGTTGTCTTCTTTGTAACGGACCTTGAAGTCGGATTCGTAGATGTGGAGGACTTTCTCGCTGGCTTCGTCGGCGATTTTGAGGACATCCGGGAGGATGGAGCTGTAGTGCATGGGCGCGTCCCTGGGACTGAATGTGAACTCGGGGTGTAATGAAAACCTTCATCTGCCCCCCTTTTTGGGCCATAGTATCACCGATCGGGCGGGGGCCAGAAGCAAGCCCCCTCCCTGTTTCACCAGATTCACCAGAAACCTATTTCACCAGAAACAAGGATGCCAACATGAAACTTCGCTTCCTCGGCGGCACAGGCACCGTCACCGGCTCTCGCTACCTGCTCTCGGACCAGAAACACCGCATGCTGGTGGATTGCGGGATGTACCAGGGCGTGAAAACCCTGCGCCGGCGGAACTGGGCGAAGTTTCCGGTGGATCCGTCCACGATTGAGGCTGTGGTTCTGACCCACGGCCACATCGACCACTCCGGTTATCTCCCGGCGCTGGTGAAGAACGGCTTCAAGGGCAAGATCTACTGCACCAGGGCGACCCATGAACTGTGCAAGGTGCTGCTGCCGGATGCGGGCTACCTGCAGGAAGAGGACGCCAAATACGCCTACCGCAAGAAATTCTCCAAACACGCACACCCGGAGCCGCTGTTTACCGAGAAGGATGCCTGGGAGGCGTTGAAGCACTTTGAATCCCTGCACTATCACGAGCCCTTCGAGCCGGTACCAGGCTTTGAGGTGACCTTTACTCCGGCCGGGCACATCCTGGGCTCCTCCTGTGTGCATGTGCATCACAAGAGCCATGACCGTACCGTCGTGTTCAGTGGTGACGTGGGCCGGCAGAAGGATCTGATCATGCGCCCGCCGGAACCGATTGATAAGGCCGACGTGCTGGTGTGCGAATCCACCTATGGGGATCGTGCCCACGGCGAAGTGGATCCGGAGACGGAACTCGAGGAAATCATTACGCGCACGGCAGGCCGCGGTGGCATTGTATTGGTTCCATCGTTTGCCGTCGGGCGTGCGCAGATGCTGCTTTACGTGGTGCACAAGCTGATGAACGAGAAGCGGATTCCAAGCCTGCCGGTGTACCTCAATAGCCCGATGGCGATCAAGGCCACGGAGATCTTCTGCAGGCACCATAAGGAACACAAACTCAGTAACAGCCAGTGTGAGCTGATTGATGACAAGACCGAGTTTGTGCGGACGGTGGAGCAATCCATTGAGCTGGATTCCGCGCGGTATCCGTGCATTATTATTTCTGCCAGTGGCATGGCCAGTGGTGGCCGGGTACTGCACCATCTCAAAACCCTTCTGCCCAACCCCAGGAACAGCGTCGTTTTTGCAGGATTCCAGGCTCCCGGTACGCGCGGGGATTCTTTGGTGAATGGCGCAGAATCAGTGAAGATTCACGGGGAGTACTGGCCGGTGAAGGCCGACATTTTCAACCTGGATTCGATGTCTGCCCATGGGGATTACAACGAGATCCTGGAATGGCTGGAGCAGGGATCACTGAAGCCGGAAAAGGTTTATGTGACCCACGGGGAGATGGTGGCCAGTGATGTGATGCGCAAGCGCATTACCGAGAAGTTCGGGTGGGATGCCGAGGTGCCGGAGTTGTTCGAGGAGGTGGAGGTTTAGAGAGAGTCAGAAACGACAAAGGCCCGGGGTCGAAACCACCGGGCCTTTGGGGATCGTGTCAGGCCAGTGCCTGTCCATGATCAGTTGACAAGAGGCAGGCGATAGACGCTCTTGCCGGTCAGGCGTCGCCAGGCGTTTGCGATTGCCGGCCCGGAGGGCGGTGTGCCCGGCTCGCCAACGCCGGTGGGCGCTTCCGTGGACTGGATGACCGCCACTTCGACGTCCGGCATTTCGTTGATGCGCAAGGACCGGTAGCGGTCGAAGTTGGACTGCTCCACGTAGCCGCCTTCGCTCAGGGTGATGGCGTCGTAGAGCACCGCTCCTATACCGAAGCCAATGCCGCCTTCCATCTGCGCGGCGACCACATCCGGGTTGACCGCAACGCCACAGTCCACGGCACACCACACCTTGTGAACCCTGGGTTCGCCGTTACCGTTATCGGAGACTTCGGCGATCTGGGCGACAAAGGAGCCGAAGCTCTTGTGCAGGGCAACGCCACGCTGGCGCCCGGAAGGCACCGGCCCCGCTGCATCCGCCATTTTCGCGACTTTTTCCAGGACGCCGCGGTGACGCGGATACTTGTCGCCAAGCAGGGCAAGGCGCCCCTCGACAGGGTCCTTGCCGGCTTTTTCCAGGAGCTCATCGAGAAAGGTTTCGTTGGCGTAGGCGTTGTGGGTGTGTTCCACCGAGCGCCACCAGAGCGTACTGACGCCGTTTTCCATGAGGTGCTGGCCAACGCGCAGGTTGGCGATGCCATAGGGCATGGCCTGCGAGCCTTCGACCGCGCTGGCATCGATGCCGTCTTCGAACATGCCGCTCTCGAAGGCCGTCCCTTTCATGAAGGACTGTACGGCGATTTGCTGATCCCAGCCGGTGATATTGCCGTCCTTGTCCAGACCGCCGCGCATTTTATGGACCGCGAGCGGGCGGTATCGACCGCCCTGGATATCATTCTCCCGGGTCCACATGAACTTGACCGGCCGGTCCGAGCCGAACGCTTTGGTGACCTCGGCCGCCTCGGCGGCAAACTCGCCGCCGGGCTGTGCCCGCCGACCGAAGCTGCCGCCGGCGTATTGGGTATAGAGCGTGATGTTGCTCTTGTCCACACCAAACACGTTCGACAGGGCACCAACGTCCAGAGTCTGGATCTGGGAACCGAGCCAGGCCGTCACTTTGCCATCCTTGAACTGCATGACGGCGTCCAGGGTTTCCATGGGGGCATGGGCGAGAAACGGAAAGAAATATTCAGCCTCGAGTACCGTATCCGCTTCCGCCAGGGCTTTCTCCACATCGCCGTCGTTCCTGGCGTTGAGACCGGGTTTTTGTGCGGCCTTGCTGTAATCCTGTTCCATCTGCCGGGTGGAGCGGGTTTCGGCCTTGCTGGCGTCCCAGGTAACTTCCAGGGCCTTGCGGCCTTTCAGGGCGGCGTGGGTATTGTCGGCGTAGACGGCCACACCGGCCGGCACGGTTTTGATATCAATGACACCTTTGATCCTGCGTGCCTTACTGTCGTCTACCGAGGCGACGGTGGCGCCGAACTGCGGCGGGTGCAGAATGGTGGCGATGACCAGGTTCTCCGGGTACAGATCCTGGGTAAAAATCTGCGTGCCGTTGGTTTTGTCCAGGGTGTCGAGCTTGCGGACCCTGGTGCCGATCAGGTTGAACTGGTCCGGGCTTTTCAGCGCGGGGTCGGCCGGAACTTCCAGCCTGGCGGCTTCGCTGGCCAGCTCACCGAAGCTGGCACTCTTCCCGCTGGCACCGTGGCTGACGGTACCCTTGCTGACCGTAATTTCATCGGCATTCACATTCCAGCGATTGGCTGCGGCCTGAACCAGCATGGCGCGAGCCGCAGCACCGGCTTTGCGCATCTGTTCGTAGGAATTGGCCATGGCGGTGGAGCCGCCGGTGCCCTGGATACCAAACAGACTATTGACGTATTTCTCGGTATCCGCCGGAGCAAGCTCTGCCCGCATCTGCCCCCAGTCGGCGTCCAGCTCTTCGGCCACCAGAGTGGAAAGACCGGTGGCCGGACCCTGGCCGAACTCGATGTGCTTGATCATGACTGTTACGGTATTGTCAGGCGCCACCCGGACAAATGCATTGGGGGCAAAAGCCGCCGATTCGCCTTCGGCCGATGCGGCAGCCCGGGCCCGTGCTTTGCCCGGCAAATGGATGCCAATGACAAGGCTGGCAGCCGCAGCCGCAGTGCCTTGAAGAAAGCCGCGTCGGGAGAGGCCCGTACTGGCAGCCCGGTCAACACGCCGGGTGTCAGCAAGATTGGTGTCAGAAAGCTCCCTGTCTACGGTGGTCGGGGGAATATTGGCTCTGAAAATTCGATCAGGCATTGCTTAGCCCTCCAGCGTATCGGCGGCGTTGTGGATGGCCTTGCGGATTCGTACATAGGTCGCGCAGCGGCAGATGTTGCCCGCCATGGCCTGATTGATGTCGTCGTCGGTGGGGTTGGGGGTTTCTTTCAACAGGGCGGTCGCGGACATCACCTGGCCGGACTGGCAGAAGCCACACTGGGGCACGTCAATGCCCACCCATGCGTCCTGGATGGCCCTGGCTTCCTTGCCTTCCAGCCCTTCAATGGTTGTGACCATGCCGCCCTCCACCTGGGAAATCGGAGTCACGCATGAGCGCATGGCGAAGCCGTTGAGGTGGACCGTACAGGCACCGCACTGTGCAATTCCGCAGCCGAACTTGGTGCCGGTCAGACCGAAGGTATCCCGGATTACCCAGAGAAGGGGCGTGTCCGGCTCAACGTCAGCGGATACCTGTTTGCCGTTGAGCTGAAATTTGACGGCCATAGCCATGTCTCCCTTGCTTGCCTGTTTGTGCCACGCCAGCCTTTCACTACACTCATCGCCGGCAATGGCGAAAATTTCATCGCACTGGGTAAAACTGTAGCAAAAAGAGGAAATGCCGTCCCGGAAAACTGTGTGACACTTTCTATTTCCCTTGACTGAAACCAGAGCATTGCCATTGCAATAGCAATGACTGGCAAGAGCCATGTGAACAGAACAATGGTGCCTGTCCATGAAATTCACACACTCATCCGCCCAGAGACGCTGGCTGGTCTTGCCGGATTTTGGTTTGGCTAACGCCAGGAGTGATTGGCCAGGGCGGTGCGGTTCTGGCGTTTGAAGGCATCGTAATCTTCTTCGCTCATATTGCGCCAGTAGAGAGGATCGCGGCCCGTTTTCTCATCGTGGATCCGGGTGGTCGGGTCCAGGTGTCGGTAGGCTTCAAACAGGGGGATGTCCGGCAATGGTTTGGTGACGTCCATGTACTGGCGGATCAGGTCCCAGTAGGCCAGTACGTCTTCCCGGTTGGTGGTGGCGGCCAGCAGCTGGTTCATGGG
>JAXHVJ010000073.1:0-11827 GCA_034189235.1 Pseudomonadota bacterium | reverse complement strand
AAAACGTCTACGGCCCTGAAAATGTGGACGAGTTGCTGATGCCATTTTCCGCAGAGTATTGGAATGGTTCACGGTTTGTGACGAACATCGATGATAGCTGCACGCCCTGGGATACGGCCAAGATCACCGACCCTCAGGTGTATCATTCTTTGATTGCCGACTCAGGTAGTCTGGCCGGCGGCGTTGGCGGGCCGCTGGTGCTGAAGCCCAATGGCGACCGTGGCACGGATACTCTGATCTGGGACATGCCCATCTGGCTCGAGGGCGACTGGAATCAGGATGGTGCGCTGGAGGAGCCTTCGGCGACGGCGACGTTCGGGGTGTTTCGGGGAAATGATCGGATTGTTTATTGGCGGGAGCGTTGGTAAAGGCGGGGTCAGATGAAGGCTTTCATCTCACCCCGGAGTTTGTCGTTGACCCCGGAGCCTGCATAAAAAAGGGGTCAGAAGAAGGTTTTCTTCTGACCCCAACTTGAGATTGGCAAACCCCGGCGGTTTGCTTCTCGTCAATCTTCCCCGGTTTCCGGGTGATCCAGTCCCAGTTCGTTGATCTTGCGGGTCAGCGTATTTCTGCCCCAACCCAGCAGGATCGATGCATCCCTGCGCCGACCGCCGGTGTGTTTCAGCGCGGTCTCGATCATGATTTTCTCGAATTCGGGGACGGCGGTATCAAGGATGCCTTTCTTGCCGCGTTTGAGTTCCTGTTCGGCCCAGTTGCGCAGGCCTTCCTGCCAGGTCTGGCCAGTGGTGGTGGTTTCGGTTTCAGCCTGGTGCAGCAGTTCCGGTGGCAGGTCATCGATGTGAATTTCCCGGCCGCTGGCCATGACGGTCAGCCAGCGGCAGGTGTTTTCCAGCTGGCGGACGTTGCCGGGCCAGGGCAGGGTGGTGAGGTATTCCTCGGCGTCCGGACGCAGGATCTTGGGCTCGACCGCCAGCTCCTTGGCGGCCCGCTTGAGGAAGTGCTGCATCAGCCGGGGGATGTCTTCCCGTCGCTCGGCCAGTTTGGGCAGGTGTACCCGGATCACGTTCAACCGGTGGAACAGGTCTTCCCGGAAACTGCCGGCCTGGACCAGTTTTTCCAGGTCCTGGTGCGTGGCGGCGATGATGCGCACGTCCACCCTGATCGGGGTGGTGCCACCAACACGATAGAACTCGCCGTCCGCCAGAACCCGCAGCAGTCGGGTCTGGGTGTCCGCCGGCATGTCTCCGATCTCGTCCAGGAACAGGGTACCGCCGTTGGCCTGTTCAAAACGCCCCTGGCGAGCCGCACCAGCACCGGTGAAGGCACCTTTCTCGTGACCGAACAACTCCGATTCAATCAGATCCTTGGGGATGGCTGCCATGTTCAAGGCAATGAACGGGTGCTTGGCTCTGGGACTGTGATTGTGCAGGGCCTGGGCGACCAGTTCCTTGCCGGTACCGCTCTCGCCGTTGATCAGTACGGTGATGTTGGAATGGGAAAGCCGGCCAATGGCGCGGAACACCTCCTGCATGGCGGGAGCCTCGCCGATGATCTCGGTGTTGCGCTGAACGCTCTCGGTCTGCGGTTCGGACTGGGCCCGCTGTTCGTGGCTGTGGGCCACCGCACGCTTGACCAGGGCCACGGCGTCGTCCACATCGAAGGGCTTGGGCAGGTATTCGAAAGCGCCGGTCTGGTAACTGGTGACCGCGCTCTCCAGGTCCGAGTGCGCGGTCATGATGATCACCGGTACATCCCGGTGCGCTTCCACGATCTGCGAAAGCAGGGTGATGCCATCTACGCCCGGCATGCGGATGTCACTGATGATGGCGTCGGGGTGTTCGTGCTCCAGGCGGGTCATGATGCTTTCGCCGCTGTCAAAGACCCGGGGATGCATGCCGGCCTGGTTCAGGGCGCGTTCCAGCACCCATCGAATACTGCGGTCATCGTCTATGATCCAGACGTTCGCCGGTTGGCTCATGGGTTTTCCTCCAGAGGCAGGAAGATGATGAAGTCCGTTTTCCCGGGCTCGCTCTCACATTCCACGAGCCCGTGATGTTGTCCGATGATGCTCTGGGTAATCGACAGGCCCAGACCGGTACCGCTGGCACGGCCACTGATCATCGGATAGAAAATGTTCTGCAACAGGTCCGACGGGATTCCGGGGCCGTTGTCGATCACGTCCACACGGCAGGCCAGGCGATAGCGTTTATGGCCGATGGTGAACTGGCGCAGGGCGCGGGTCCGGAACATGATAGTGGGCGGTTCCTCATTGCTTGCCCCGGTCTGATTTTCGAAGGCAGTTTCCATGGCGTTGCGAGCGATGTTGAGGAAGGCCTGGATCAGCTGTTCCTTGTCGGCCCACAGCTCCGGCAGGCTTGGATCGTAATCGCGCAGGAAAGTCACCCGGCCTTTACTCTCGGCCTCGAGTAACGTGCGCACCCTCTCCAGCACCTCATGGATGTTGGTGGCCGCGAACTTGAGCGCCTTGTTCGGTCCCAGCATGCGGTCCACGAGACTGCGCAGGCGGTCGGCCTCGTCGATGATCACCCGGGTATACTCCCGCTGGTCTTCGTCGTTCAGCTCGCGGTCCAGCAACTGCGCCGCGCCCCGAATGCCGCCCAGCGGGTTCTTGATCTCGTGGGCCATGCCGCGGACCAGAGTGCGCGAGGTTTCGTGCTGCGAGATCAGGTCGTCTTCCCGGCTGATGCGCAGCAACCGGTCCCGGGGCTGGATCTCGATCAGCAGTTCTGTCGGCTCCGGGGAAATGGGGGTGACCGAGTAGTCCACGGTCAGTCTCGCTCCGCTGGTGAGCAGGAATTCCGCTTCCCGGCGGGTGTAGGATTGCCCGTTTTTCAAGGCGGCGTACAGGGTTTTCAGCGCATCCTCGCAAGCCACCAGAATTTCACTGAAGGGATGGCCGTGGCTACGGGTCAGGCTGGTCTCAAGCAGGCTTTCGGCGGCGGGGTTCAGGTAACGGATTTTCAGGTTGTCCTCAAGCACCAGGACCGCCGTGGTCAGGCTGTCGAGAATGCTCTTGTATCCGTCGTTTGTGGCCGGGGCGAACGCCATGGGCAATTCCTGTCGTATCGTTTTGAAGATGACGGGGTAGGAATTGCAAGAACCGAACCACTTTGGCCGATTTGCCATAAAAGATGGGCAAAGGCGGGGCCTGTGCCCGCCATGGCACGGCCCGTGTGCCGTACACTGGTGCATGACATCGGCCGGAGGGTAGTCAGCCGGGCAATTCCCGCCCTGTTGCTGATCAGAGTATGGCCTTTATCTGGTGCGTACGCACCACACTGGTGCAAAAAAACCGAGAGGATCAGTTTCTCACTGACGGGCGATGGACGGTAAAGGTGATGGGGGAGCCGGTTTTCACCTGCACGCCGTTTTCGTCCACGATGTGAACCCGGGCTTCATGGGTGCCCCGGAAAACGTTGTTCACCACAACTGAGCCGGAGCTGGTCTGGGCAACGGGCTGGCCGTCGAGTGTGACTTCGTACTTGTGACCGGCCTGCAGTCCCGGCGTGCTGGTGACTTCAAAACGAACATCGCCGCTGCCGCTATAGAAGGCCTGCTCATTCTGCGGCTGCACAAAGGAGACGCTCTCGTAGACAGAGCCTTCGCGTTTCACCTCTTCCCGGAGCTTGTCGGTCTCGCGGACGGTCTGGGGTTTGGGTAGGGTGACGGTCGTGACCGGTTTTACGTCAACAGTTTCTCCACCCTCGATCGGCTCGTCGGAGAAGGTGACATTGCCCTGGGCGTCTACGTGGCGGTACACCTCACCAAGGGCCGGTGCCGAGAGCAAAACCAAAAAACCTGCCACCCATCCGTACTTCGTGTTCATAATCCTGACCTGCAACGATGGTTTGGATTGATTATCAACGGCCTGTAAAGCCTTTTCAACGCCCCGGGCGGTCCTTGTTGGTTACATATCGTTAAGGGCGCGGGAGTGTGCGGCCGCGCACAAAAAAGCCCCGCACGGGGCGGGGCTTGCTGCGGTTCCGGTATCGGGCCGGATCAGCAGGACCGGATCAGCAGGAGTAGTACAGATCAAACTCGACCGGGTGAGTGGTCATGTTCAGACGCTCTACATCGCCCTGTTTCAGATCGATGTAGCCGGCGATCATGTCTTCGGTGAAGACGCCGCCACGGGTCAGGAACTCATGATCCTCTTCCAGGCACTTGAGTGCTTCCTGCAGGGTAGTGGCAACCTGGGGAATGTTCAGGGCCTCTTCCTTCGGCAGGTCGTACAGATCCTTGTCCATGGCATCGCCCGGATGAATCTTGTTCTGGATGCCATCAAGTCCGGCCATCAACAGGGCCGCAAAGGCCAGGTACGGGTTGGCCGCCGGATCCGGGAAGCGGACTTCGATACGGCGTGCTTTCGGGCTGTTGACATACGGGATACGGATGGAAGCAGAACGGTTGCGGGCAGAGTAGGCCAGCATGACCGGGGCTTCAAAGCCCGGAACCAGGCGCTTGTAGCTGTTGGTGGCCGGGTTGGTGAAGGCGTTGATGGTCTTGGCGTGCTTGATGATCCCGCCGATGTAGTACAGCGCCATCTCGCTGAGACCTGCGTAGCCGTCGCCGGCAAACAGGTTCTTGCCATCCTTGTTCAGGGACATGTGCACGTGCATGCCGGAGCCGTTGTCACCAACCACCGGCTTGGGCATAAAGGTGGCAGTCTTGCCATAGGCGTGGGCGACGTTGTGCACGCAGTACTTCAGGATCTGCACTTCGTCAGCCTTGCGGGTCAGGGTATTCGCGCCAACGCCGATTTCACACTGGCCGGCGGTGCCGACTTCGTGGTGGTGCACTTCGATTTCCAGGCCCATGGATTCCATGGCAGCACACATGGCGCCACGCAGGTCGTGCAGGCTGTCTACCGGCGGAACCGGGAAGTAGCCGCCTTTCACGCCCGGGCGGTGACCGATGTTGTTACGATCAAAGTCTTCACCGGATACCCAGGCGGCTTCCTCGGAGTGGATGTGGTACATCGCGCCCTCCATGCCCACGTTCCACTTGACCGAATCAAAGACGAAGAACTCCGGCTCCGGACCGAACAGGGCGCCTTCGGCGACGCCGGTGGACTTCAGGTACTCTTCGGCGCGACGGGCAACGGAGCGGGGATCACGCTCGTAACCCTGCATGGTGGAGGGCTCCACGATGTCGCAGGTAATGTTGATGGTGGTTTCTTCGGTGAACGGATCCAGCACGGAGGTTTCGTCTACCGGCATCAGGATCATGTCGGATTCGTTGATGCCCTTCCAGCCCGAGATAGAGGAACCGTCGAACATCTTGCCCTCGGTGAAGAAATCGTCGTCGACCTCGGTGGCCGGCAGAGTCACGTGCTGCTCTTTACCGCGGCTGTCGGTGAAGCGCAGGTCTACCCATTTGACTTCGTGCTCTTTAATCAAATCAATCGTCTTGGACATTGTGCATGCTCCGTAAGTTATCCCGCGGTGCGGGCGCATTTCATGTTCGTGGTGCCGGATCGTTCAGTGGGACTGAGGTCCGATCTGTTTTTCGGGTTCGGGCAGCTTACCAAAAGCGTGCACCCGTTACCTGATAATTTTCGGCTGACTAAGCATAAGCAAGGGGCTTGCCAGTTTTTAACTTTTGCGCCAGAACGGCGCGGCCACAGGGCTTTCGGCCCGTTATGGCGCGCAGCCAGTAATGACCACCCTCCGCTTCGCACCAAAATAGCGCACCAGGATGGTGCGGTCACGCAGAAGGTGCGTCATAGCAGTGCGCAAGTGGTTGGTTAAAGAATAGGCATTAATCTTCATATTAACGACATCGACTTTTCGATATACTGCGCGCCGCTCATTTTTTCCTCAGGAAACCCGTTGTGATTGATAAGCTCAGAAATGTCGCCATTATTGCCCACGTAGACCATGGTAAGACCACCCTGGTTGACCAGTTGCTGCGCCAGTCCGGCACGTTGGATCGTAAGGAGCTCGAAAGCGAGCGCGTTATGGATTCCAACGACCAGGAAAAAGAGCGTGGCATCACCATTCTGGCCAAGAATACCGCGCTGAAATGGAAAGACTACGATATCAACATCGTGGACACTCCGGGGCACGCTGACTTCGGCGGCGAAGTTGAGCGGGTCATGAGCATGGTGGATAGTGTGCTGCTGGTGGTGGATTCCATCGACGGTCCCATGCCGCAAACCCGTTTTGTTACCCAGAAAGCTTTCGCAGCGGGCCTGCGCCCGATTGTGGTGGTGAACAAGATTGACCGGCCCGGCGCACGGCCTGACTGGGTTGTGGATCAGGTGTTTGACCTGTTCGATAACCTGGGTGCGACCGACGAGCAGTTGGATTTCCCGATTGTTTACGCCAGTGCCCTGAACGGTATTGCCGGCATGGAGCACGAAAACCTGGACGACAACATGGATGCCGTGTTCCAGGCGATCGTCGACCATGTGCCCGCGCCTGCCGTCGATCGGGACGGCCCGTTCCAGATGCAGATCTCCCAGCTGGACTACAACAGCTTCCTGGGCGTCATCGGCATCGGCCGCATCATGCGCGGCTCCGTCAAGACCAATACCCCGGTAGTGGCGCTTGGTACTGACGGCAAGAAGCGTAACGGTCGTATTCTCAAGATCATGGGCCACTCCGGCCTGCAGCGTGTGGAGGTTGAGGAAGCTCAGGCTGGCGACATTGTCTGTGTCAGTGGTCTGGACCCGCTGTACATCTCCGATACCCTGTGCGATCCGAACAACGCGGAGGCTCTGCCGGCACTGACCGTGGACGAGCCCACCGTTTCCATGACCTTCCAGGTCAACGACTCCCCGTTCGCCGGTAAAGAGGGCAAGTACGTTACCAGCCGAAACATCAAGGAGCGTCTGGAAAAAGAGCTGCTGCATAACGTGGCTTTGCGGGTGGAAGAAGGGGATTCTGCCGACAAGTTCAAGGTGTCTGGCCGCGGTGAGCTTCACCTGTCGGTTCTCATCGAGAACATGCGCCGGGAGAACTTCGAGCTGGCCGTGGGTCGGCCGGAAGTGGTGATCCGCGAGATCGACGGCGTGAAGCAGGAGCCTTACGAGAACGTGATCGTGGATATCGAAGAACAGCACCAGGGCGCCGTAATGGAGCAGCTCGGCCTGCGCAAGGGCGAGATGACCAATATGGTCCCGGATGGCAAGGGCCGTATGCGTGTGGAATACATTATCCCGGCCCGTGGTCTGATCGGCTTCCGTAACGCCTTCCTGACCATGACCTCCGGTACCGGTATCCTGACTTCCACCTTCAGCCACTACGGCCCGATCAAGGAAGGTGCAATGAGTGGCCGCCAGAATGGCGTGCTGATCTCCATGGCGAAAGGCACGGCGATGACGTACTCGCTGGAAACCCTGCAAAGTCGTGGCAAGCTGTTCCTGGCGCCGGGTGACGAGATTTACGAGGGCCAGCTGTGTGGTATTCACAGCCGTGAAAACGACATCGTGGTCAATCCTACCAAGGCCAAGAAGCTGGATAACATGCGTGCGTCCGGTAAAGATGAGGTGATCGCTCTGGTGCCGCCCATCAAGCACACCCTGGAGCAGGCGCTGGAGTTCATCGACGATGACGAACTGGTGGAAGTAACACCCAGGTCCATCCGTCTGCGCAAGAAGCTGCTGACCGAAAACGAGCGCAAGCGCGCCGGCAAGAAGTAAACTGCCCGGATCGAAGACGTCGGGGTCAGATGAAAGCTTTCATCTGACCCCTCTTTCACTCCGGGGGTCTGAAGAACACTTTCTTCCGGCCCCATGTTCAGCCAAACTCCGGTAAAGCCCTGGCACCGGAGTATCGCCCATGCTGACTCTCTATCCCGAAATCCAGCCCAACGCCCGACACCGCCTCGCCGTCGACCCTCCCCACGAACTCTATATAGAAGAAAGCGGCAACCCCGACGGCATTCCCGTTCTGGTGGTGCATGGCGGCCCGGGCGGTGGCTGCGAGGACTACCACCGACGCTTTTTCGATGCCGAACGTTTCCGGATCATCCTCATGGACCAGCGCGGTGCGGGTCGGTCCACGCCATTGGCGGAGCTGGAAGGCAACAGCACCGACAAGCTCGTTGAGGATATGGAAACGGTCCGCCGGTTCCTGGGCATTGACCGCTGGCTCCTGTTCGGTGGCAGTTGGGGCTCGACCCTGAGCCTGGTGTATGCGCAGACTCACCCGGAGCGCGTCTCGGGACTGGTCCTGCGAGGCATTTTCCTGTGCCGGCCCAGGGACATTCACTGGTTCTACCAGGAGGGCGCCAGCCGGGTATTCCCGGATTACCGGGAAGATTTCGAAGCGCAGATTCCCGAGGCTGAACGTGGCGACATGGTTTCGGCCTATTACCGGCGGCTGACCAGTACCAACGAGCTGGAGCAGATCCAGGCTGCCAAGGCCTGGTCGATCTGGGAGGGACGATGCGCCACCCTGAATCCCAATCCCCGGGTAGTCGAGCATTTCGCCCATCCCCACGTCGCCATTGCGCTGGCACGAATCGAGTGCCATTACTTCATGAACAACGCCTTTCTCGAGCCTGATCAGATCGTCAGGAACGCCCACAGGCTGGCCGGTATTCCGGGGATCATTGTTCACGGCCGTTATGACATGGTCTGTCCGCTGGACAACGCCCTGGCGTTACGCAAGGCCTGGCCGGAGGCCGACCTCAGGATCATCCGGGATGCCGGCCATTCCGCGTCCGAGCCGGCCATTGTCGATGCCCTGATAAGAGGGGTGGAGGAAGTGGTCGCCAAATCCGGGAAGCCGGTCGGATAAAAAGGCGTTGGCCGGGTTGCGGTCTTCGAGAAGCGGAGATACACTCTTGCCGATTCGTAATCTCCCCGTCTGGCAGGAAGCGAATGAAAGGGCTCATCCAGAGAGTATCGGAAGCCAGTGTCACGATTGATGGCCAGTCTGTTGGCGCCATAGGTCGTGGTGTTTTGCTCCTGCTCGGAGTTGAGCGGGGTGACGGAGCTGCAGAGGCAAAGGGGCTGTGCCGGAAAATTCTTTCCTATCGTATCTTCCCTGACGAGCAGGGACGTATGAATCGAAGTTTGCAGGACATCGGAGGCGGTTTGCTCGTTGTACCCCAGTTTACCCTTGCAGCCGATACCCGCTCCGGAACCCGCCCGGGGTTTTCCCCGGCAGCGAAGCCGGAAGTTGCCAATGACCTGTATCGCCAGTTCGTTGGTGAGGCGAAAGAGAGCCTGGGAGGGGAGCGTGTCTCGGAAGGGCGTTTCGGGGCGGATATGAAGGTGCAGTTGATCAATGACGGGCCGGTCACGTTCATGCTGGAGGTTGCAGGTTCGTCATAAATGGACATTGCACCATGACCGGGCAGCGGTCGCCTGCGTGTTTATGGATGGTGCGCAGGATAACCCGAAGAGTGTGATATCTGGCCCGGGACAGAGCTTTGAGTGTTTCAGACGGCTGAATTGAAAGAAAAAAATGGCAGTTGGCCTCGTATTTGTAACGTACTGGTCACAAATACGCACAGTGCTGCCGGCTATAACCGGCTGTAAGGCTTTGAAAGGCTATAAGGCTATGAAAGGCTATAAAGAGTGCCTTCTTTCTGGTGCCGGACAAGCAAAAATGTGCTGTCTGAAATTTGCAAAAACAGGGTTTTTGTATTAAAAAGAATTCATCACTCAGTGCTTTAGGAAAGTGCTGTAAGTGACTGAGCTACAAAAACCTGCAGTTCTGCAGGTTTTCAAAAAAAGAAGAGAAGTTATCCGGGTGTCATAAAAATGACACAGGATTAATGGAAAATCGGCAGTATCCAGCCTGACTGGTGATGCCTTAAAAATCGGGGTCAGTACCCGTCGCTAAAATCTGAGTTAACTCAAAAAGGAAGACGCAACATGAACATGAAAAAGACGCTCATCGCATCTGCCATTGCAGCAGCTACCTTCTCTGGCGCTGCGGCGGCCAAGGAAAACAATCTGCCGACCGTTTACGGTAACATTCAGTATGCTATCACTCATACTAACGTCGAAGACACCGAATCCGGTGTTGATAACTTCGATAACGGATCGACCATCGGCATTAAACACGACCACGAAATCGCCCCCGGCATTACCGCTTTCCTGAAGCTGGAGCTTGAGGGGATTGATGCCGACAACAAAGATAACGAAGACGATAACGCTGGCCTGAACGAGCTGGACGAAGCTTACATCGGTATTAAAGGCGACAGCTTTGGTCAGGTATGGGTCGGTTCGGACGATTCCCGTTACGAAAAGCTGATCGACGCCATTGAAGAGTACTACGAGTATGCAGACCTGAACCTCGGTGCCGACTTCGAAACCGGTGAAGGGGATTCAGTGCAGTATGTATCTCCGTCCTTCGCCGGCCTGACATTCCACGGTCAGGTGGCTATCAATGGCAGCGATGATCCGCAAAATGATACAGGCGACAACCAGTATCCTTACCAGTTGGGTGTCAAGTACTCTGCCGGCATCTTCTCCGTGGCGGTAGCCATGGATTCCAACGATGACTCAAACAACTCAGAAAACACCTACGGTGTGCACGCTTCTGCTAATGTTACTAACGATTTGACGGTCGGTGCCCTGTATAGCAGCCGTGCCGCAAGAGACGGTATTGCAGGTAATGGCGAAATCGGTAATGAGTACGGTCAGAATCTGTACGGCGTTTATGGCCAGTACGCCATTGGCCGGAACACCTTTGCGGCCTCCTATGAGTACGAAGAAGCTGACGAAGACGGTGGTCATGATGCGGAAGCGTCCGTGATCACACTTCAGGCACTGCATAACGTCTCCGACAACCTCTACGTATATGCGGAGGGTTACCTGCGCACCGATGACAACGCATCCGCAAACCTGGATGACAAAGACACCACCCAGCTCGCACTGGGCGCCGCTTACCTGTTCTGAGCAGGTGTGGCAGTCGTAATGGTGTGATATAAAACCCGCGGCTTTGGCTGCGGGTTTTTTCCATGAGAAAACTTACTGAAGACGGCCGCCTGTCAGTCTCAAGTCGCTTGGGTCTTTTATTAACCCTGTAGGCGGATGACGCGGATATTGTGACCGGAAGCCGGTGATCTTTCGGGATTTTTACGGGCGGACCAACTGCACCCTCGCTTTAGTAATGAGGCGGGCTATACGGATGAACAGTCAGTGTCGACACCTTACTTAATGGGTGATCGGTAAATTTTCCAGCCGGAGTATCCATGGCCACAGAACTGGAAATCAAACTTACCCTCACCGAACCCGCCCAGCAACAGGCATTGAATTGGCTGCTGTCCTTACCGCAGGCCGAAAAAGGCCACGCCAAAACCCTGATCAATCGTTACTACGACACGCCAGAGGCGGCCCTGAGCCAGGCCGGTGCCGCGCTACGGGTTCGCCAGGCAGGTGATCGCTACATCCAGACCCTGAAGACAAGTGGGCAGTTCTTAAATGGTGCCCACAACCGCCAGGAGTGGGAATGGGATCTGCCCGGTCCGGAGCGGGATTTGTCCTTGCTGGAACAGACGCCACTGCACAATCAGGTGGACCTGAGCGACTTGCAGGTGGTGTTTGAGACGAACTTTCAGCGCCAGGAGATCATACTCAAGGAGGGCGATAACGAAATTGAAGTGGCTGTCGATGCCGGCCGGATTCTTGGCGGCGGCCGGTCCAGGCCCTTGCATGAGGTGGAACTCGAGCTCAAGGCAGGCGACGCTGGTTGCCTGAGGCAGCAGGCTTCAAAACTGGCGGAGCAGGTGCCGGTTTTCCTGAACCTGGTCAGCAAGGCGGAGCAGGGGTATTTTCTGGCGGGACTCTACCGGCCGGAGCCCGGGCAGGGTGACCATGAGCTTTCGGTCACAGAATTCCTGCATCGGTTGAGTTTGGGCTGGCTTCTGGAGGCTCCCGTCC
>JAXHVJ010000072.1:0-11908 GCA_034189235.1 Pseudomonadota bacterium | reverse complement strand
TGCTTTGTATAGCTGGGAGGATTTGAACCGAAAGAGGTTCGACCGAAACCCACGAAGTGGGTTGAGGAACGCCGGAGCAACGCGACGGCGGCCCCGAAGGGGTGAGGGCCGCAGGCCCGAATAATCCTCCCAGCCGCGCCATATTGAAGTCGAGACGCCTCAGTTTGTGTACCCCACAGGCTGAGGCGTTTTGCTTTGTATTGCCCTCCGTCAATTTCTGCCCGTTCATTATTTGCACAAATCTCAACCTACTGCCTATTCTTCATGGTGCAAGCAAATAATTTGGCACGGAGACCCAACAATGAATAAAACCCTCAACGGCTCCTACGACGAACACGATCAGGCCAAGAACACCTGGGATGACCTGATTGCAACCGGCATCCCCAGGGACAACATCTACATCGACGAAGACGCCAAGGTCGTGAAGGTCATTGTGCCCGAAGAAACCGAGCGGGAAGTCCGGGAGATTTTCGAGCGGCACAGGCTGCACTGAAACCGGTACTACGGATCAACAGGGAAAGGAGAAAATGTATGAGCGGAAAAGATGGTGATGTAGCCGAACGCGGTCGTGGGGACAGGCTGATCAAGGAGGAGATTCACGACCCGTATATGGCCCGGAGCAAGCCCAGGGAGCCCACTGTGTGCCCCGAGTGCAGTGCTGTTTTTCACAAGGGGCGCTGGCAGTGGTCGGCTGAACCGGTCGGGGAGGCCCACGAGATGATGTGTCCTGCCTGTGAGCGCATCCGTGATGACATGCCGGCAGGTATTCTCACTCTCTCTGGTGCGTTCCTCGGAAAGCATCGGGATGAAATTCTTAAACTTGTCTATAACAAGGTCGAGGAAGAAAAGGCGGATCATCCCATGAAGCGACTGATGGGCGTAGAGGATGGTCCGGAAGGGGAATTGGTGATCAAGTTCACCGATCTCCACCTGCCCCGGGGCACGGGCGAAGCCATTGAGCGGGCCTACGAGGGTAAGCTGGAAATCCAGTACACCAAGGAATCCAACCTGGTCCGGGTTTACTGGAACCGGGATGAGTAGCAGCTAACGTGACCGCCCGGAATCGGTTTCAATAGCCTCGAATCCGGCCACAAGGTCCAGCAGTTCCGAGGTGATGACCGTTTGCCTGGCGCGTCTGTAGTCCATCGTTACGTCACCGAGTTTTTCCTCCAGATTGCGTTGGGCCGCCTGCATGGCGGCCAGGCGTCCGCCATGTTCGCTGGCCTGGGATTCCGCACAGGCCCGGAAAATAACCACGAAAAGGTACTGGTCCAGCAGGCGGCTGAAAAGCGCCTGCCGGTCCATGGTGTAGGTGGGCAGGCTCCGGGACGGCCAGGGCTCTTCTTCCAGCCGGTGAAATCGTCTCAGATTCAGCGGTAGCAGTTCGACGCCGGTCGGGTGATAATTCTGCATGCCGGAGGGGCGGTTATAAAACAGGTACACGTAGTGCACTTCGCCCTGTTCCCGCCATTCATCAAGCTTCAGAAGAATCTGGCCAACCATCCCGGTAATCTGGTTTGCCGAGCCCGGTACCGGAAACTCCTCCTCGATTGTCTGACCGGCATGTTCCAGGCTGGCCGCTGTCCGGGCACCTACGGCCAGTATTCTTCGACTGTCTTTATCCGCCGGAATGCTTTCCATGCGTTCCAGAGAATACTCAACAATATCCTCGTTGAAACGGCCGCACAGTCCATGGTCCGAGCCGAAAATGACAGCGCCCAGGCGATGGTCGCCGGAGGGCGAAACACCGGCAAAGCTTGAGGGATTAAAGTCCTTCAGAACCACATGCAGGCCCATTTCCACCGTGCGGTAATAGCCCGTCAGCGCCCTGACCGCCCGTTCATACTGGTGAATGTTGGCTGCGGAAAGCGCTTTCATGGTCTTGACGATGCTGCGGAGATCATCAAGGCTGTCCAGCTGTTTTTGTAGGCGTTCGAGAGATTCCATGTCAGGCCTGGTCCGTCTCTGAGGGTGTAAATTCTGCCAGTGCCGCTTCGATGGCCTCGGTGATCCGCTGCCACTGCTCGTCGTCCAGTTTCTTGCCGCTGTCTATCTGGGCACACATCTCCGGCAAGGAATTCAGCAGGTGCTGCTGAATTACCTGCTCTGCTTCCGACACTTGATCCGCCGGCAGGTTATCTAGCAGGCCGGCGTTTACGGCAAAGAGAATGACCGCCTGTTCGCAAGCTCGCAGGGGGCGGTGCTCGCTTTGTTTCAATACTTCCCGAACGCGCCGGCCACGCTCGATGGTTGCGCGGGTGTCCTTGTCGAGGCGCGTGGAAAAGCGGGCAAACGTTTCCAGTTCCTCGAACTGGGAATAGGCGAGGCGCAGGTCGCTGGCCACACTGCGCAGCGAGGGGTGCTGGGTTTTCCCGCCAACCCGTGAAACGGATCTGCCCACGTCGATGGCGGGTAAGAGACCTTTCTGGAACAGGGTTGGTGACAGGTAGACCTGACCGTCGGTAATGGAAATAAGGTTGGTGGGAATGTAGGCGGAAATATCCTGGGCCTGGGTTTCAATCACAGGCAAAGCGGTCAGCGAGCCGCCACCGAACTCGCTGCGCAAGTGCGTGCTGCGCTCCAGCAGCCGGGAATGGATGTAGAAGATATCGCCAGGGTAGGCTTCCCGGCCAGGTGGTCTGCGCAGCAGCAGCGACAGTTCCCGGTAGGCCCGGGCGTGGCGAGTCAGGTCATCGTAGACGATCAGCGCATCCTGGCCCTGTTCCATGAAATATTCCGCCATGGTGGTCGCGGCGTAGGGGGTGATATAGCGAAGGCCGGGGGGGTTGTCGTCCGAGGCTACCACCACTGTCGTGTACTCCATGGCCCGGTGCTGGCGGAGGGTTTCCACCACCTTGGCAACCGAGGTCGCCCTCTGGCCAACGGCACAGTAAATGCAGAGCACGCCTTTGCCACGCTGGTTTATGATGGTGTCGATGGCAATGGAGGTCTTGCCGGTCTGGCGGTCACCCAGGATCAGCTCCCGTTGACCGCGGCCAATGGGAATGAGGGCGTCTATGGATTTGATGCCGGTCTCCAGCGGGGTGGTGACCGGAGCCCGCTCAATGATTTCCGGCGCCGGCCGTTCAATGGGGCGGCGTTCATGGAACTCCAGTGGCTTGCCTCTATCCAGCACCCGACCCGTGGCGTCAACCACCCGGCCCAGCAAACCGTCGCCCACCGGGGTGTCGGTTTCCCGACCGGTTGCGGTCACCCGTGTGCCTGCGTTGAGCTTCTCGCTATCGCCGAGCAGCATTATGCCAACTTCGTCCGGCTCCAGGTTGATGGCTACTCCGAGAACGCCATCGGGGAACTGAACCAGTTCCTCCGAGGAAACACTGGTCAGGCCGCGTACCCGGGCAATGCCGCCGCCCACCTGCAGGACGGTTCCGGTTTCCTGGCTGTGCAGGGAGAACCGGTTGGCTTCGGCGACGCTCCGGATGGTTGCCATGGTGTCATCGAGCATCTGTGTCAGCATGGAATCAGGCTCCCGGCTCGTCAGTACTGAGGGGCTCGAAAGCCTTCTCGATACTCGTTATCAGCTCTTCAAGGTAGTCCGACAGGTTCCAGCTGATCCGCTGGCCCTCGCAGGTCAGTTCGATGCCACAGATCAGCTCCGGCGCCCGGGCATAGCGTACCGTCAGATCGGCGCCGATCTGTTCGTGGATCGCCCGGGTCAGGGTACTCTTCAGGGCCGGGTCGAGCTCGAACGAGCTGCCGATCGTGGTGGGCCCGGCCGAATGCCCCAAGGCTTCGCGGGTTGTTTCGTCCAGTGAATGGAGTTTCCGGATGAAGGTATGGGTAATCCGCTCCTCCAGGCGTTCGTCGGCAAGGTCCTGCAGGGCCTTCCGGATAACGGATTCAATCACGTCCAGGGACTGATGCCGCATTCCGTCGATAAAAGCCGTCTTTTCTTCGCTCACCTCACGCATCCAGTGGTTGCGAGCACGGGCGGTTTCCTCTCGCGCCTGATCCAGCATCTCGATTCGTGTCTGCCGGGCTTCCTGGCGCGCCTCTTCCAGCAGTTCCTCACGCTCTTTCTCAAAGCTCGCAAGCTTCTGTTGGTAGCGTTCTTTCTCCTTCATCGCCTGCTGTTCCCGGCTGTCAGCCTCGTCCATGCGGTTGCGGATTTTTTGCTCACGCCGGTCCATGGCGCCGATGATCGGCTGGTAGAGAAAGCGCTTGAGCAGCCATACCAGAATCAGGAAATTGACAACCTGGGCCGATACCGTGATCCAGTTGATTTCCATGGATCAGCCTCCGGCAGCCGCCGTTACATGGTCCCAGAACGGGTTGGCGAAGATCAGGATCATGGCTACCACAAAGCAGTAGATGGCCGTGGATTCGATCATGGCCAGACCCACGAACAGGGTTCGGGTGATGGTGGCCGCTTCATCGGGCTGCTGGGCAATCGAGGCCAGGGCCTGGGCCACGGCTCGGCCTTCCCCCAGTGCCGGCCCGACGGAGCCGATGGCGATGGTGAGGCCGGCAATGATGACGGATGCCATGCCGATCAGGGATATGCTGTCCATGGGTGTCACTCCTTAATGTTTGGACGGTGGTGTTCGAGATTCATCTGGCTGCCTCTGTTCATGGGCGGTGGTGGCCGAGGCGATGTAGACCATGGCGAGTATGGCAAAGATGTAGGCCTGGATCATGCCGGTGATCAGCCCCAACAGCTGCATGACGATGGGAAAGAGGTAGGGCGTCAAGCTCAGGAGAATGCCTACGATCACCGTTCCGCTCATGATGTTACCGTAGAGGCGAACCGCCAGGGCGATGGTGCGGGAAAGTTCTCCGATCACATTGAACGGCAGCATCAGCGGCGTCGGCTTGAGGTAGTTCTTCAGATAGGTTCCGATGCCTTCGCTGGCAATGCCGAAAAGCGGCACCGCAACGAACACACAGATGGCCAGGGCCGTGGTGGTGGATAGAGACCCCGTAGGCGCCATGTAACCGGGAACCACATTGAGCAGGTTAGCCATGGCGATGAACAGGAACAGGGTACCCACGAACGGCAGGTAGGGCCCCGGCCGCTGTTGGCTGGCCTGAGCAATCTGATCCTGGATGCCGATCACTACCACTTCCAGAAGGTTTTGCCAGCGTGACAGCTTCGGCCCTTTCGACAGGTTGCGGGTGATCAGCCAGGAACCCAGGGTGAGCAGCGCCATCACCAGCCAGGTAAAAACGATTGTCGCGTTCAGGGCAAAATCGCCCCATTGCCAATAGATAATGTTGTCCGGCGTGATGGTCATGCCTGCGGATCCTCCCCGGCCGGGTCACCCTGAATCCGGTGCTTCATAAGGAGCCTTGGCAGGGTGAAGCCAACCGCTGCCACCAGGAGATGCTCCCAACCGGCCACTCGGGCAATCAACAGGAATCCTGCGAGGGTGATACCAAGCCGAAGCAACAGGCTTGTGAGCATCAGCAAGGCCGGATGGTCGGCCGTAGCCAGGCGGCGGACGGTCAGCCAGAGCCCCCAGAGAAAAGCGCTGCCCAACAGGCAACCGAGTGCAAAGCTGGCGCCATAGCCCAGCATAAGTGCGGTAAGGGATTCTCTTTCAATCATCCTCGCTCTCCTGTTTGACCCAGTACCAGGCATTCAGACAGCCCAGTGCCACCCCGATAATCAGCAGGGTCAGTGTCCAGGACACCTCACCGGGCCAGCGCCGGTCGGCCCAGGCGCCGATTGCGATGCCAATCAGGGTAGGAATCGCCACAGACCAGCCCACCAGTCCGAACATGCCCAATCCGAACCAGGCGGGGCGGCTGCCCTCTCCCCTGGCTTTCTGCTTGCGCCTCGCCCGGTGGCCGACGGTGCTGCCCAGGTCCCCGGGGTCGTTGTCAGACCCGGGCCGGTTGGGTTTGTCAGTCATGGAACTGCTCCCTGAGATCAAGAAATCGCCGCAGGGCACCGGCTTCGAGTCGGGCAAGCGCGCTGCGGGCTTTTCGCTCGTGCTCGTCAAGCTCCAGGAAACGTTCCTCGATCAGTACCTGAAGCTCCGTAATATCGCTTCCGGTGACACCCTGGGGCGTGGAGATAAAGACATCGTGCCCGCACTTCACCAGGATACCCCGGTCCACCGCGGCAAAGTGTTCCTCTCCTTCGCTGGTATAGAAGGAAAGAACGCCTGGCACCAGTGCCGCCACGAAATCAATATGCCTGGGCAACAGGCAGAACTCGCCGTTTTCCGCCTCGGCAATGATTTTCGAAACGGACTGCTCCAGCAGTACTTCTGTCGGCAGCAACAGGCGAAGATGCATGGAGTCGGGTGTCGATAGCTGATCAGGACTCACGACTGGCCTCCGGGATGTCCACTTCGTCGATGTCACCAATCATGTACAGGGCCTTTTCGCTGACCTGTTCAAACTCGCCGGCCAGTATCCGTTCGCAGCCGGCGATGGTTTTTTCCAGGGGCACCAGGCGGCCGCCTTTGCCGGTGAACTGCCCGGTGGTGAAAAACGGCTGGGTCAGGAAACGTTCCAGCCGTCGCGCTTTGCTCACTGTGGCCCGGTCTTCACGGGAGAGTTCCTCCATTCCGAGCATGGAGATGATGTCCTTGAGATCGTCGTATTCCGCCAGGGTGCTTCGCACTCCCTGCGCGACCCGGTAATGGCGATGGCCGACTATCGTCGGGGTCAGCATCTTCGAATCTGTTTTCAGCGGATCCACAGCGGGATACAAACCCTGACTGGCCCGCTTCCGGGACAGGACGATGGAGGCGGTCAGGTGGGAGAAAATATGAGTGGCGGAGGGGTCGGTCAGGTCATCCGCCGGCACATAGACCGCCTGCACCGAGGTAATGCTGCCGTTGCGCGAGCTGCAGATCCGCTCTTCCAACGCTGCCAGCTCGGTGGCCAGGGTCGGTTGATAGCCCACCCGGGACGGAATCCTTCCCATCAGGCCGGAAACCTCGGTACCGGACTGCACGAAACGGAATACATTGTCGATCAGCAGCAGAACATCCCGCTTCTGCACATCCCGGAAGTGCTCCGCAATGGTCAGTGCCGCATGGCCGACCCGGAACCGGGCACCGGGCGGTTCGTTCATCTGGCCATAGACCAACACGGCTTTCTCCAGCACACCGGATTCCTGCATGGAGCTGTACATATCCTCGGCCTCGCGCATGCGCTCACCAATGCCGCAGAACAGGCTGACGCCCTCATACTGCTCGGCCATGTTGTTGATCATCTCGTTGATCAGCACCGTCTTGCCGACGCCCGCGCCCCCGAACATGCCGGATTTACCACCGCGCTCCATGGGCGCGAGCAGATCGATGGCCTTGATCCCGGTTTCAAAGATCTCGGTACTGGTGGTGCGCTCGGCGAGTGGCAGCATCGGGCGATGGATGGGCCAGTACTCGGCGGTCTCGATGGCCGGGCCACCATCCACTGGTTTGCCGAACACGTTGATCATGCGGCCCAGCAGAGAGGGACCGACCGGCACCTTGAGCCCTGATCCGGTCTGTCGGACCGGCTCGCCCCGGGCCAGTCGCCGGGTGGAGTTCATGGCGATGCAGCGCACAGTGGTGGTATTGAGGTGAGTCTGTACCTCCAGCACCACGTGCCAGTCCTTGCCGGTCCGCAGTTCGGCATTGCGGGAGGGCAGGGCGGAGCTGAATTGTACGTCCACCACGTTGCCCCGAACTGCGGTGACGCTGCCCTGGCCCTCGGAAGGTTTCGCCCTGCTGGTCATGACGGTGCTCCCGCTGATTCGGCTCGTGCAACCTGTTCCTTCACCCGCAGGAAGCTGTCCGGACTCACCGAAAGAAAGTCGATACCGCAGTTGACCAGAAACGCCGCAAACTCCGGGTGGTCACTGGGAGCCTGCCCGCACAGGCCCACTTCACGGCCGTGGCGATGGGCGGTTTCGATCAGGCGGGCGATCATCCGTTTGATGGCTTCGTGGTGATCATTGAACAGCTCTGAAAGGCGTTCCGAGTTCCGGTCCACACCGAAGGTGAGTTGGGTGAGGTCATTAGTGCCCACAGAGAAACCGTCAAACCGTTTGCTGAATTCGTCCGCAAGCTCGATGTTGGCGGGTACCTCGGCGGTTATGTAGACGGTAAGGCCTTGCTCACCGCGGACCAGCCCGTTTGCGGACAGCTCCTCCAGCACCTTGTCCGCTTCCTCCGGTGTCCGGCAGAACGGGATCATGATACGCACGTTGTCCATTCCGGTCTCATCCCTCGCTATCCGGATTGCTTTGCACTCGAGAGCAAAGGCTTCACGAAACCCGGTATTGTAATAGCGGCTCGCCCCGCGCCAGCCCAGCATCGGATTGGCCTCCAGTGGTTCGAAGTCCCGGCCTCCGATCAGTTTCATCTGTTCGCTGGTCTTGAAATCGCTGGTGCGGACGGTGACCGGTTTCGGGTATTGGGAGGCGGCCAGTCGGGCTATGCCCTGGGCCAGGGTTTCTGTGAAATAGGTGCCGGGGTCCTTCCAGCCCGCAGTAAGCTCCGAGATCCGTCGACGCTCTTCCCTGCCTGTCACCCGTTCCGGGTAGAGCAGGGCCATCGGGTGGACTCCGATGAGATTTCGGATGAGGAACTCCATCCGCGCCAGGCCGATACCGTCGGCAGGCAGGCATTGCCAGCGCAGGGCGGCTGCAGGATTAGCCAGATTGAGCATAATCCGCGTGCGGGTGACGGGAATTGTGTTGGGGTTTATCTCCGTAACCTGAACATCCGCAAAGCCCTCGTAGACGAAACCTTCTTTGCCTTCGGCACAGGAAACGGTAACAGGATCACCATCCCTGAGGCGCGTAATGATCTCGCCAGCATCCACGACGGCCGGAATCCCCAGCTCGCGGCATGCGATCGCCGTGTGGGAGGTGCGGGTGCCATGCTCGGTTACGACGGCAGTGGACCGCTCCAGAACCGGTAACCAATCAGGCCCGGTGTCCGCGCAGACCAGCACACAATGATCGGGGCAAGCACTGGCTTCCTGCAGCGAAGTCGCTTTGCAGGCAGTGCCAGTGCCCACGCCAGTGCCAATGGCAATGCCCCGGGCCAGTTCGTGTCCCTGGTGGGTGATGCTGTATCGCTTCAGGCAACTGCCGGGAAAGGTGGGCGCCGTGCAATATTCTGTCGCAGATGTGGCGGATTGCAGGCCGGGGGCTCCAGAACCTGGCCCGGAGTTTTCCTCGCTGGAGATCCGTCTGTCCCGCACAGCCATATCAGGCTCCATAAGGTATTCGGTGTGTTTACCTGAAAGGTTAGCAGGCTCTCCGCGGATTATCGCTGACGAGTCCGGATTTGGGCGGGAAGTTATTCCTTGTACCTACCACATCAGGTCATCAGGGATCTCGTAACCGGCATAGGGATCGTCCTCGCCCTGGTCGTCCTGCTTGCGGTCATGCAGGACCACGACGGCGCTTTCGTCCCGCTCCATGATCTTGCGGGCGACCTTTTCCGGTACCACGTCGTAGTTTTCACCCAGGCGAACCACCGCCAGGCGGCCACGGGAGAGCTGGTCTACCATGGTGTCGTCCACCAGTATTTTCTTGATCTTCTTGCCATCCACGAACTGGTAGGAGGTTTCGCCCCGGCTGCGGTCCAGACGATTGGTTTCCACCATCTGGCGGATCTGGGCCTGTATGGCTTTTTTCTCCGCTTCTTTCTGACGCTGCAGGTTCAGCTGGCGGTCCCGTTCGGCCTTTTCTTCCCGGGCCTGGCGGGCGCGGATTTCCGCCTCGTTGACCTGTATCGCCCCCTTGGGCTGCTGTTTGCGTTGCTTGCGCTTTTCACTGCGGATGGCCTTGGCTTTTTTCTCGTCGGCCAGGCCGGCTTTCAATAATTGATCCTGTAGGGATGCCATCGGTAGCTCCGTTCATTATTTGCCAAATCGGGTATCCTGATGGTGTAGTATACGCGCTCGTTTTCGCCTCCATAACCTGCATCGGTTGTCCCCGGGATTTTCTTGTATGTCTTCCTTCAAAGAATTTGGTCTGTCACCGGCCATGGTTGCCAATCTTGAGCAGCTCGGCTTCGAACAACCCACCGAGATCCAGGCCCGGGCGTTGCCCCATTGCCTCGCGGGTAAGGATGTTATTGCCATGGCCCGGACTGGCAGCGGGAAAACGGCGGCCTTCGGAATCGGATTGATCGAGTGTCTCCGGCCCCGGCTGTTTGCCGTGCAGGCGGTGGTCTTGTGCCCGACCCGGGAGCTGGCAGACCAGGTGGCGAAATCCCTGCGGGAGCTGGCCCGGGCCCGGGAGAACATCAAGGTGCTTACCCTGTGTGGCGGGGTTGCCATCGGCCCGCAGATCGGCTCCCTGAGCCACGGGGCGCATATCGTTGTGGGTACGCCGGGGCGCATCCAGGACCATCTGCGCAAGGGTACGTTGAAGCTGGACAAGGCCAGGGCAGTTGTCCTGGATGAGGCCGACCGGATGCTGGACATGGGCTTTCAGGAAGCGATGGAGGACATCCTTTCCCACACGCCGGCCATACGCCAGACCCTGATGTTTTCCGCGACCTGGCCGGAGGCCATCCGCAAACTCAGCAGCCGTTACCAGCGTGAGCCCGTGGATGTGAGGGCGGAGTCGTCCGGGGAGAACCCGGATATCCGCGAACTTTTCTATGAGATTCCTTCCGGTGCCACCGCCGAAGCGGTTATGGCGGTACTGTCTGAGCGCCAGCCTGCTTCCTGCATCGTCTTCTGCACCACCAAACAGCAGTGCGATGATCTCGCCGGCAGTCTGCGGGACAGCGGTTTTTCCGCTTTAGCGCTACACGGGGATCTGGAGCAAAGGGAGCGGGATAGCGTGCTGGTGCGTTTCGGCAACCAGAGCTGCTCGGTGTTGGTGGCCACCGACGTGGCTGCCCGGGGGCTGGATATCAAATCCCTGCCCCTGGTGATCAACGCCGAGCCGGCAAGGGATCCCGAAGTTCATACCCATCGTGTGGGCCGGACAGGCCGGGCGGGTGAACAGGGCCTGGCGGTCACACTCTGCACACCGGCCAAAGGCCACAAGATCAGCCAGCTCGAAGCCGCCCGGAAGCGATCGGTGGAGTGGGGCGATACCGAAGCCCTGCTGGCGGTGCCGCTCCGGCCTGTGGCCCCGGCCATGCGGACGCTCTGTATTGCCGGTGGCCGCAAGGACAAGGTGCGCCCCGGCGATGTCCTTGGCGCGCTGACCGGTGAGGCGGGCATTCCCGGCAACGCTGTGGGCAAGATCGATGTGTTTGATTTCCAGTGCTATGTTGCGATCGACCGGGAGCATGCGGCCAGGGCTTTGGACCGCCTCGGGCAGGGGCGGATCAAGGGGCGGAAAATACGAGTCCGATATGCCTGAATCCGGAGCGGCTCCGGGGTTCATAAGATTGTCAATTCAGGCCGCGAGCCTCGGAAAGCCCCTATGGAAAATCTCGTTCAGGTTGCTCACGGCAGGCGAAAACGGTAAATTACGCAGGATTTTGCCTCCCGATTTGTCCCGATAAGGCTGTAAGACCTTGGTCTAAGTGGTCGGACCGGGCAAGGCGGGGAAATCACACAAACCAATACAGGTAGCTGTTCGATATGAATGAGCTGATGTCACAAGCCGTTGATCTGATGATCGCAGGCATGGGGTTCGTGTTCGTGTTCCTGATCGTTCTGGTGCTCGCGACCGGCCTGATGTCCAGGATTATCCTGCGGTTTGCGCCGCCAGAGCCGGCAACCCCGGCCAGAACGCCACGTGCCAAGCCTAAGGCGCCCACGTCGGTTGACCCTGACACTGCCGAGGCCATCAAGAAGGCGATTGCACAATACCGGTCGCGCCACAAGAAGTGACCCGGTAAACGATTAGAACCTTTTAACAGAAGGCTGACACGATGACTGACACAAAGAAACCGCTGGGGATTACGGACGTAATTCTGCGTGACGCCCACCAGTCCCTGCTTGCCACCCGTATGCGGCTGGATGA
>JAXHVJ010000071.1:0-12316 GCA_034189235.1 Pseudomonadota bacterium | reverse complement strand
CCACTGTGGGATGGTAAAAAAGTTGGTAACTGACGACCTGTGTGGCAAAGTTAGGCTATTCTCCTCGGAATCTCGCACCAACGACCAATTGCTGACTAGCCCCTCGACTGTATTAGCGAATGTCGCTTTCCCGGATCACCATCACCGCTTGGGAGGGCATTGCCAGATTTCCAGGCGTTATTGAAAGTATCGTTGATGCGCAGCTTGCGCGTGCGACGATCGGGAATAATGCCGTCGCATACAAGGAGTCTGACAATGCTCCCCGGTAATTTACCGACACCTCTTCATTGACATTTCTTTGTTCCTTTTGTAGAACGTTCTGTAAATAGAACATTGGAAGTGTTTTACATGGATCAGCTTTCTCTCGAAACCCTGGGGCGACACCTTCAGTCCTTGCGGGTGGCTCGCGGATGGTCGCTCTCGGGGCTTGCCGCCGCCGCAGGTGTTGCCAAATCGAATCTTTCCCGCCTGGAACAGGGAAACGGGAATCCGACCCTGGATACCATCTGGCGACTGGCGGTTCAGCTTAATGTCCCCTTCGGCAACCTGGTTGCCCCGATCCGTGTGCCGGTTGGTGAGGAAGGGGTGCAGGTCCGGCTTGTGGATCAGGGGGGAGACAATCCCCGGGTAGACGCCTACTGGATGTCCTGTGCCCCCAACACGACGCGTATGGCGGAGGGGCATACGCCAGGGACGGTGGAGTCTGTTACCGTCATCAGCGGTCAACTGGAAGTCGGTGTCACCGGCCACAGCCAGCATTTGCGGGCTGGCGAGAGCCACACCTTCGATGCTGATCAGCCACACCTATATCGTACCCGGGAAGCCTGGGCCACCTTACTGGTCACCATCGTGTACCAAAAAGAAGGTGAGGGATCATGAGTGGTCAGGCAATCAGCGCGGGCGGGCGCGCCTGGGTGAGTGGGGTACGGGATGCAATTCCACTGCTGGGTGGGTACATTCCGGTGGCGATATCGTTTGGCCTGATCGCCAATCAGGCCGGTTTCAGCAGTTGGGAAGCCATCATCATCTCCCTGGTCATCTATGCGGGTGCCTCCCAGTTCCTGTTTGTTGGCATGGTGGCCTCGGGGGCCCCCTTGTGGCTTGTGGTTGTGATGACGCTGCTGATCAATGCCCGGCATCTGGTTTATGCCCCGAACCTGGCACCCTGGCTCACCGGGAACCGGTGGTGGTTCTGGTTGATGCACGGGCTGACGGATCAGGTCTTCGCCCTGGCGCACACCCGCCTTCCGGCGTTGCCATCCTCGGAACGCCTGGGGTGGTTCACTGGCGCCATGTTGCTGGCCTGGTTCAGCTGGGTAGGGGGCACGGCCCTGGGAGCTTTCGCGGGGCAGGAGCTGACCGGGCGCTGGCCATTACTGAATGACGTTATGCCCTTCGCGCTACCGGCCCTGTTTGTGGTTCTGTTGGCCCCGAGATTCACTTCCTGGTTATGGGCTGCAGCGCTCGGGTGTGCCATTGTCGTGGCGTTGTTGTTCGCGGCTAATGGCCTGCCCAATATGGCGATACCGGTTGCGGCGCTTCTGGGCGCTGCGGTGTTCTTTGTGATGCAATCCAATACACGGGCGGAGGTTTAACGCATGGCTGGTGAGCTGTGGGTTGCGGTGATGGTTGCCGCAGCGGGTACATTGTTAATGCGTCTGTTACCACTGGTGTGGATGCAGAGGCGTCTGGCCCGGGAAGACCGTCAGGGCGGTACAGCGGCCATGCCCAGGTGGCTCGGGGTGCTCGGCCCGGTGATGATTGCGGCCATGCTGGGGGCTTCGCTGGTTCCCGCAGCCGGCACCCTGAATGCCTGGGTTGCAACGGCTGTTGGGGGCTGCGTAACCCTGCTGGTCTGGTGGAAAACAAAGTCCTTGGGGTGGCCGGTCGTCTGGGGCGTTGTGGCGTTTGGTGTGGTGCGGTTTCTCAATTTCGTTGTGGTTTAACTGATCAAGGATAGGAGTGAATATGAGTACTCATACTTCCAGCCAGAAGATAACAACCTCTAAGATTCAGGCCATGAAAGGACGAGGTAGCATTGTTTCCCTCACGGCATACACGAAGCCTATGGCAGAGCTCATGGACCCTTTTGTCGACCTGATCATCGTGGGGGATTCCACGGGGATGGTGGCCTACGGATACGATTCTACATTGCCCGTTACGCTGGATATGATGATTAACCATGGTGCAGCAGTGGTGCGTGGCAGCCAGAAAGCCTGCGTCGTTATCGATATGCCCTATGGCTCGTATCAAGAAAGCAAGGAGCTGGCTTTCCGCAACTCGGCGCGCTTACTGACCGAAACCGGCGCTCAGGGCATCAAGATTGAAGGTGGATTGGAGCTTGTTGAAACGGTGGAGTTTTTGGTCAGTCGTGGTATACCGGTGATGCCGCATATTGGCTTGCGTCCTCAGCATGCAAACACTATCGGCGGATTTAAGGCCCAGGGCAGAGATGAGGCTGCAGCCAAACGGTTGGTTGAAGAAGCACAGGCTTTTGAGTCTGTTGGCGCTTTCTCGGTATTAATTGAAGGGGTGTTTGAAGCGGCTGCGCGGCGTGTCACCTCGTGCAGTTTTCTCGGTCGACATCTCGCAACGCCCACCCCGGATAATGCTGAGGGATACTGAAGTAAGCTGGCATCAGAAGGGGTATATCTATAAGTTGCGATCTGAAACCTTTGAGCAAATAGATGCTCACCAGTGGGTTTCGCGAGTTCCTGTAGAGCCTGTGTTGATTGAAGAAATTACCCCTGAGCTCTACCGGGATTGGGTCGTTGATTCCTGACTACAGCTAATTCATTTCGGACCTGCAGGTGCCAGTCTTCATTCGTCATCCGATAGAGCCGCACAGTCCTATTGTGAAACTCTTGCATAGTGTAGCAGGCGAACCCAGCCTTCTCAGTTACTCGAACTGAGGCAGCATGGTCTGGCTCTATAATTACCACTACTGACTCACACTGTTTTTGATCGAAGGCATACCGCAGCACGCCTTTAACAGCTTCGGTTGCAAGCCCTTGATTCCAGTATCGTCGCGCTAATCGATAACCGAGGTTGATCTCCTCAACCTCTCCGACTAGCTCGGGCCCAATACCACAGAAGCCAACAAGTTTTCCCGACCTCTTCTCAGTTAATGCCCATGGACCCATGCCATGGGATGCGTAACATTCCTGGCACCAGCCTATAAATTTGCGGGTAGCTTCTTCATCACAAACCCCTCGAACGGAATACCTCATGACCTCAGGGTCACTCAGTATTTCAGTGAGCGCGGGAATATCTTGATGGGACAGCTGCGTTACGATTAATCTTTTCGTTTGAAACACATACACCGTGTGTACCTATGATCGGAATTGTTAAAATCGGCCGTCAGGAACCGTCGAACTCCACCAGCCTTACTGCAACATTGGAGTGGAGTGCTCCTGATGTACTTTCGTGGTGCGAGCCAAACAGGTGGACCCACTTATCTTTTTCCAGCAGTAACTGCCCACGTCCCGAGCTTTTTCCGCTACTTGTCGTATGTGTGCCAGTATAGTTGAATGAGAACGTGTCGGATGAGTCTTTGATTGGACTGAATTTATATCCCATTGTGACGTAATCGGACGAAACGAAGCCGTTATCTTCAGCGGGCACAGCCACTCTCACAATACTCGACTCTCGCAAAAAATCTGCTAGCAATACGGACGGATGACTATCCGGTTTGACGGCTTCGCATTCACAGTACCGGATTTCCAAGACCAAATGCTTGCTGCCAAGGTATGTCTCAGGAGTGGCATTTCCGGCTAGCGCAAGGTCGGGAAGTACAGAAAGGCCGGTTAGAATAAACGGCAATATAAACTGTGACATCATTGGCATCGAATCTTCATTCTGAAGTGCTTTAATGCTAAACGAACTGAGCGAGCTAAAGGCTATTCGAATGATGCAGGCAATGACCCGATTGGCAGACTGAACGCCAGCGCCACACCGCCCACACTGCAGCGCCAATAGTACTTCCTAAATACATAGCAGATTCATAGAGCCCTATACTTAAGTTTCCAACACCATGAAATTCCCTTACAAGGATCAACTGATTATCTAGTGTCCCGTCTGGTTAATTCGTTGACCTACTGCGAATTAACCAGACGGAACACTAGTGCCTCTTGGTAAGCGTCCGGCCATCACACCTTGTCAGGTGTAGCCGACTTCCAGTTGTGGGGCAATAGCTCGTCGATGGCGTTGTTCTTCTGCGTCGGCAGGCGGGTCAGCACATCTTTCAGATAGGTATAGGGATCATGCCCATTTATGAAGTTGCATGGGCCCACTCAATGGGGCAAGGGGTCTTAGAAGGAAATTGCTTCGAAATATACCGGTTTATTTACGGAGAGGTACCAACTTTATTTATATAGGTGATACGGCGCCATAAAAATGTGGCTGGGGATCCGTTTTGTTACCACCTTTATTCCAATCATACAGCCACCTGATATGCTGTGAGGATTATGGCCGCCTTGCCGGCCCCCTTTGCCATCTCCCTGCCTGCCTTGATAATGGTGAGAGCCTGGATATTTTTGTCATCCGCCAGTGGCAGTATCTCGCATTGCAGATGGGAGAGGGGAAATGAGAACTCTGTTGATCAACGCCGACATGGGCGAGAGCTTTGGCCCCTGGGTCATGGGCATGGACGAGCATGTCATGCCCCATGTCGATCTGGCCAATGTGGCCTGTGGCTTTCACGCATCCGACCCGCATGTCATCCGGCGCACGGTGCGGCTGGCCAAGGAGCATGGTGTGAAGGTGGGTGCGCATCCGTCCTACCCGGACCTGGTGGGCTTTGGCCGCCGCTCCATCGCCTGTGCGCCGGACGAAGTGGAGGATCTGGTGCTGTACCAGATCGGGGCTCTGTCCGGCATTTGCCAGGCCGAGGGCACGCGGATCCACTATGTGAAACCCCACGGTGCCCTCTACAACGACATGATCCGCGATCCCGGCCTGTTCGAGGCCGTGGTCAAGGCGGTCAAGGATTTCGATGGCAGCCTGCCACTGATGACCATGGCCTCCTGTAATACTTCGATGGAACAGGAAGTCGCCGATCGCTACGGCGTTACGCTCTGGTTCGAGGCTTTTGCCGACCGCGCCTATGACGGGGAAGGTCGTCTGGTATGCCGGCGCACGCCCGGGGCGGTCCATGAGGATCCCGACGAGATCCTGGAGCAGGCCGTTCGGATCGCCAGGGGCGAACCGCTGACCGCCATTGACGGCAGTGAGATCGTATTGAACGCAGATACCCTGTGTGTGCACGGGGATAACAACGAATCCATCGCCGCGATCCAGTCGATCCGCGAGGCGATCCTGGCGCTGGGAAACCGGGCATGAGCCGCAGTGCCAATGCCTTGCCCCGGCTCGAATCCGCCGGTCTCGATGGCTGGATGATCCGGTTGTTCGAGGAGATCGACGAGGCCAATCTGCCCTGGATTACGGCCCTGGCCCGCCAATGCGAGTCGGCGTTTGCTGATACGCTGGTTGATCTGGTGCCTTCCTACACCACGCTGCTGGTGGTCTTCGATCCTGTCCGGCTGTCTCCGACCGAAGCCCGGCAAAAAATTGTCGCGTTACTGATGGAGCTGGCACCGGACGAGGACATGGGTACCGGCCAGGTTCACGAACTGCCGACGTTTTATGACCCCGGCGTCGGGCCGGACCTGGATCGGGTCGCCCGGTACACCGGCATGGCCGTGGCTGACGTCATCAATTGCCACAGCAGTAAAACCTACCGCGTGTTCGCTCTGGGCTTTGCCCCCGGCTTTGCCTTTATGGGCCTGACCGATCCACGACTGGAGTGCCCCCGACTCGATACCCCGCGCAAGAAGGTGCCGGTGGGCAGCGTCGCCATTGCCGCCCGCCAGACGGCCGCCTATCCCACGGCCACTCCCGGTGGCTGGAACCTGCTCGGCCGTACCAGTGCCCGGCTGTTCGACCGAGAACGGGAAGGTTTCAGCCTGCTGAGAGTGGGGGACGAAGTGCGCTTTGTCTCTGTCAGCCGTGAGGAATTCGAACGCCAGGGCGGTGATACCACGCCCATGGAGGCGGCGGGATGACAGCACAACGCAGGACCGAAACCGCCGTCCGGGTCCACCGGGCCGGGCCACTGGCGCTGTTACAGGATCGGGGTCGTTTCGGCGTACGCCATCTGGGCGTGACCCAGGGCGGGCCGGCGGATCTGTATTCCTGGGCCTGGGCCAATTACCTGGCGGGCAACCCCTGGGGCACGGCAAGCCTGGAGATCACCTTTGGCGGGTTACAACTGGTCGCGGAACGGGATCTGGATATCGCCATTGCCGGCGCCGATCTGGGCGCCACTCTCGATGGCCAGCCGTTACCCTTGTGGCAGCGGGTAATTTGGAAAGAAGGTCAGAAACTGGCCTTTGCCTCGCCGGTGAGTGGACTGCGGGCCTACCTCTCGGTTCGGGGCGGTTTTGCGGCCGAACCGGTGATGGGCAGCGTTGCCTGTGTCAGTCGCGAGCAGCTTGGCGGGTTCGACGGCTGGGGCAGCAAGCTGGCGGAGGGCGATCAGCTGGCAGTTTATATCCCCGATGGGGAGTCGGCAGAGGGGATGAGCGAGGCGCCGGACCATGCCCGGAAGTATTTCCGGGAGGCGCCTGTCCTGGAGCTGCTGCCTGGCGCCCAAATCGGGGAGTTCACTGGCCGCAGCCTCTACGATGCCTTCAATACCTGGTGGAGTGTGGATGACCGGGCGGACCGGATGGGCGTGCGATTGCTTGGCCCCAAGCTGCATTGCCGGATTGGCTCGCTGATTTCCGAGGGCATCAATCTGGGCGGCGTTCAGGTGCCGCCGGACGGCCAGCCCATTGCCTTGCTCAATGACCGCCAGACCATCGGCGGCTACCCGCGGCTCGGGGCCCTGTCTCCGCTGTCGGCATCCCGGCTGGCCCAGTGTTTGCCGGGCCAGGAGATTCGGCTGGTGGCCCGGAGCAGCGGGCCGGTGCTCAGGGACTACCGGGATTTTCTGGAGCTGTTCGGGCCGGCCGGTTGAGCGCAATTCCCGAAGCGTCAGTCGGCAGGGTTCGCAGCCCCCTGGGTGATGTCCTCGGTTTCGGACGTCATAGATACGTTGGACAGGTCCCGCTGGAGTTTCTTGAGCAGGTGCAACAGGCTGACGCCGTCATCAAAGCTCATTCCTGGCAAAGCCTGGCGGTAGAATTCGGTGATGGTGTCCTGCAGCTGATTCCAGAAAGCCCGGCCGGAATCCGTGAGCACCACCAGTCTTGCGCGACGGTCCTGGGGATCGGGAATGCGGATCACGTGGCCGTCCCGTTCCATGCGCTTGAGGACGCCGTCCAGGTTCTGGCGGCTGACATACAGGTACTCCTTGAGCTGGTTGAAAGAGGTGCCTTCCTCGAAACCCTCCCGGGCCAGGGCAGGCTTTCACCGGCACCCCGAATCGCGGAGGACGTGGGGCGCATCACCTCGGGAGGTACTCGCGCGCGATGATGTTCTTCATGATCTGCGCGGTACCGTCACCAATCTGCAGGCCCAGGACATTCCGCAGCCGCTGGGCAAACAGCAGGTCTTCGCCCCGGCCGGTGTGGCCATGGGCCAGCATGCACTGTTTCACCACGTCAAAGGCGAGCTTGGGGCCCCACCACTTGTTCATCGCCGCCTCGGCGTTGTGGGGCAGGTTGTTGTCCTTGAGCCAGAGCGCATGGTAGCACTGCATGCGCGCGTCATGAACGTAAGTCTGGTATTCCGCCAGCGGATGGGTGAGGCCCTGGAAGGAGGGCAGGTTCTGGCCGAAGGCGGTACGCTCGGTCAGCCGGTTCCGACCCGGCGTAGGAGCGCACCATGGATTTTGAGCTGAACGAAGAACAACAGATGCTCATGGATACCGTCGAGCGTCTGGTCCGTAATACCTATGGCTTTGGGCAGCGGGAGGTTGTCTGCCGGAGTCCCCGGGGTTACAGTCCCGAGTTCTGGCACCAGCTGCCGGAGCTTGGCATCAGGACCGTTCCGATTGCGACCGACTACGAAGGTTTCGGTGGCACAGGTGTCGAAAACATGCTGGTGATGAAAGAACTCGGCCGCGGCCTGTGACCTGGCCCGATTGCCGAGCAGTCGATCCAGCTTCACGGCGGCATCGGCATGACCTGGGAATATTCACTGGCCCACCACGCCAAGCGCCTGGTGATGCTTACTCATCAGTTCGGGGATGACGATTTCCACATCGGACAGTCTTCGGCGCTGCTGGAATTACCCCGGCAGGCTTCACAGCAGATGGCCTGACAGCCAGCCATCAAGACAAGATCAACAAACGGAGACAACCAACATGGCCAACCAAGCAAGTTTCAACTGGGAAGACCCCCTTCTGCTGGACCAGCAGCTGACCGAAGACGAGCGCATGGTGCGTGACAGTGCCCGCCAGTTTGCCGAAAGCAAGCTCCGGCCGCGGGTGCTGGAAGCCTTCCGCAACGAACAGACCGACCCGGAGATTTTCCGGGAAATGGGTGAGAGTGGCCTGTTGGGTTGCACCATTCCGGAGCAGTACGGCGGCAGTGGCCTGAACTACGTGTGTTACGGTCTGGTCGCCCGGGAAGTGGAGCGGGTCGACTCCGGTTACCGTTCCATGATGAGTGTGCAGTCGTCCCTGGTGATGGTACCCATCCACGAATTCGGGAACGAGGAAACCCGCCAGAAGTACCTGCCGAAGCTGGCCTCCGGCGAGTGGATCGGCTGTTTCGGGCTGACCGAGCCGGACCACGGTTCCGATCCGGGCGGCATGAAGACCCGGGCGCGCAAGGTGGACGGCGGTTACCGCCTGACCGGCAGCAAGATGTGGATCACCAACAGCCCGATCGCTGATGTGTTCGTGGTCTGGGCCAAGGACGACGACGGCGCGATCCGCGGCTTTGTGCTTGAGAAGGGCTGGGAAGGCCTGAGCGCGCCGGCGATCCATGGCAAGGTGGGCCTGCGTGCCTCCATCACCGGCGAGATCGTGATGGACGGCGTGTTTGTCCCGGACGAAAACGCCTTCCCGGACGTACGAGGCCTCAAGGGACCGTTCACCTGTCTGAACTCCGCCCGTTACGGCATTTCCTGGGGTGCCCTGGGCGCTGCCGAGGACTGCTGGCACACCGCCCGTCAGTACGTGCTGGATCGCAAACAGTTCGGGCGGCCCCTGGCGGCCAACCAGTTGATCCAGAAGAAGCTGGCGGACATGCAGACCGACATCACCCTGGCCCTCCAGGGCTGTCTGCGCCTCGGCCGCATGAAAGACGAGGGCACCGCGGCGGTGGAAATTACCTCGATCATGAAACGCAATTCCTGTGGCAAGGCCCTGGATGTTGCCCGCCTGGCCCGGGACATGCTCGGTGGTAACGGCATCAGTGATGAGTTCGGCGTGGCGCGGCACCTGGTGAATCTGGAAGTGGTGAACACCTACGAAGGCACCCACGATGTGCACGCCCTGATTCTGGGTCGTGCCCAGACCGGGATCCAGGCCTTCTTCTGACAGTCTTTTATCATTTTTTTTCAGAAAGCGACCGCATTTGTCCGGAAATCGGTTAGAATGCGGCCCGCCCCAGTCGATCCGTGCACCGATATATAAATATCAAGGAAGATTCGGGCCCTTAGCTACATAATTGCAACTATTCGTTTTCTCAGAAGATCTCTGCAATGCCCACTACCGTGTTTTCCGGCTTTACCCACAATTTCCTTGGCAAGGCGCCTGTCCGGTACAAGCAGGCCATCCTGCTGTTCCTGATTGCCAACCCGATTGTGATGTACGTGCTTGGCCCGGGGGTGGCGGGGTGGTTGCTGATCGGCGAGTTCATTTTCACCCTGGCCATGGCGCTGAAATGCTACCCGTTGCTGCCGGGCGGCCTGCTGGCGGTGGAGGCCTTGCTGATCGGGCTGACCACGCCGGATGCGGTGTATCTGGAGGTACTGACCAACTTCCCGGTGATCCTGCTGCTGATGTTCATGGTGGCGGGCATCTATTTCATGAAGGAACTGCTGCTGGTGACCTTCACCCAGATCCTGGTGGGGGTCCGGTCGAAATCGGCGCTGTCCCTGCTCTTCTGTGGCGTGGCGGCGGTGCTTTCGGCCTTTCTGGATGCCTTGACCGTAACTGCGGTGATCATCTCCGTGGCAGTGGGGTTTTTCTCGGTTTACCACAAAGTGGCGTCCGGTAAGGGCTACCACCAGTCCGACCACAACACCAACAGTGACGACGAAGTGATCGAGCTGCACCGGGAAGATCTGGAAAACTTCCGGGCCTTCCTGCGCAGCCTGTTGATGCACGGGGCCGTGGGGACCGCGCTCGGCGGGGTGACCACGATGGTGGGTGAGCCCCAGAACCTGCTGATCGCCAAGGTCGTGGGCTGGGATTTCGCCAGTTTCTTCCTGAGCATGGCGCCGGTGAGCCTGCCGGTGCTGGGCGCTGGTCTGGTCACCTGCTGGGCTCTGGAGAAGCTGCGCTGGTTCGGCTATGGCGGCCGTTTGCCCAGGCCGGTACGCCGGGTATTGGTAGAGTTTGCGGAAAACGAGCGGGCCAAACGCACCAAGGCGGATCAGGCCGCACTCTGGGTTCAGGCCGTCACTGCGCTGATTCTGGTGGTGGGACTGGCTTTCCATATCGCTGAAGTCGGTCTGATCGGCCTGCTGGTGATTATCCTGATAACTTCGTTTACCGGCATCACCGACGAGCACCAGATCGGCAAGGCGTTCCAGGAATCGCTGCCGTTCACCTCGCTACTGGTGGTGTTTTTTGCCGTGGTTGCCGTTATCCACGAGCAGCACCTGTTCAAGCCGATCATTGATTACGTGCTCGCGTTGCCGGAAAGTGAACAGCCGGGCATGTTCTTCCTGGCCAACGGTCTGCTCTCCATGATCAGTGACAACGTGTTCGTGGCCACGGTCTACATCAGTGAGGTCAAACAGGCCCTGGATGCCGGTGCCATCAGTGTCGAGCATTTCCGGGACCTGGCCGTTGCCATCAACACCGGCACCAACCTGCCCAGCGTGGCAACCCCCAATGGCCAGGCCGCCTTCCTGTTCCTGCTGACCTCCGCGATTGCTCCGCTGGTACGGTTGTCCTATGGCCGGATGGTCTGGATGGCGCTGCCCTATACGCTGGTGATGGGCGGGCTCGGCCTCTATTTTGTGGTGTACCATATCTGACCTATCACCGGAATTGCGCGATGGCCCAGTTCCGGCTCCGGAAGCCTGCCGCTGAGCTCCGATTGTTCAGGGGGTGAGGGTGAGGTCCCGGTACCAGGCGGTGGCCTGCTCCCCGGTATTGTCCGAGTCGGACATGATGGCAATTCCCACCATAGGTGGCGGGTCTTCGCCAAAGGCCTTACGGTAGTCCGCCACGATATCCCGCTCCACACTGACCCATTGGCCGGCCCGGCCGGCACCGGAGTTCACCGCCACCATTACAGTCCGGTCGGTGTAGGAATTGGCGATGAATTCTCCCTCGGGCAGTTTGTTGGCCCAGATGTAATTCAGGGCATTGCCGGGCAGGGTTTCACCGAACAGCACTTCCACCGCCTTGCGTTTGGCCCGCTCGAAGAACCCGGCTTGTTCGGGCCGGAACTCGAAAGCCACATAGATCCGGGCCGGGTAGTCATCGCCCGATTTCTCCCGGGCATTGCCGCCCTCGAACACGTTCGATACCCTCCACTGCCACGCCAGTTTCAGGCTGTTATCCGGCGCCAGATTCAGGCGGGTAATCAGACCGGAGGCGCCGCCCACGGTGGTGGCCCTGACCACCTGTTGGCCATCCTCCTGCACGAGTTCATAGCGGGTGTGCTGCTCGATCTTGGGGAACTGCAGGGGTTCCCAGCCTTCATCCAACGACCGCATCTGCGAGAAATGCGGTATCGGGTTGTCCGTGGCCAGGGCCTGGGCGCCCAACGCCGCAGACACGGTGATGCCAGCCAGCCAGTACCAGCGAGATTTCATGGCCTACCCCTTGTGATGGTGTGTCAACGAAGACAGGGCAATGGCGGAAAAGTGCCTTGTCCCGATCCTGTTACGTGTATATAGTGTTTCAATCCTTGGTCAACTACCAGATGTTGTGATAATTCTTTGATCACCTCCGGTAGTCGGGAATCCGGTGAGAGTCCGGAACTGACGCGCAGCGGTATTGGGGAACGAGCGTGACAAAAAGACACTGGTAAGGAGCCTCCTCAGGTAATGAGAGGCTCGAAACCGGGAAGTCGCCACGCAAGGCCGGATCGCAAGATCCACGCCCCTGAGTCCGAAGACCTGCCAGGGATGCAACCGCACCTTCGCGTTTCAGGGTGAGCAGGTAAGGATTCCGTGGCTGGAA
>JAXHVJ010000070.1:0-12557 GCA_034189235.1 Pseudomonadota bacterium | reverse complement strand
TTCACGTCAATGGTACGAGGTGTCAATAACTCATGTACTGAACGCTGCATAGACGCCCCTATCTGCTATCGTTGCTACTTACGTTGCAAATCAGGCTTTACTTGGAGTAAAGCTCGACGATGAGGTTCTCGTTGATGTCGGCCGGCAGTTCAGTACGTTCGGGGACTGACTTGTAAACGCCGGACATCTTGTTGGCGTCAACCTCTACCCAGCTTACCGGTGCACGGCTGGCAGCCAGATCCAGTGCGCCTTTGACACGCAGCTGGTTCCTGGCTTTCTCGCGCACGCTCACAACGTCGCCCGGCTTGACCTGATAGGACGGAATGTTAACCGTCTTGTCGTTGACCAGGATCGCCTTGTGAGCGACGAGCTGACGGGCTTCTGCACGGGTAGAACCAAAGCCCATGCGATATACAACGTTGTCCAGGCGACCTTCCAGAAGCTGCAGCAGGTTTTCACCCGTTGCACCCTTGATACGGGCAGCCTCTTTGTAGTAGTTGCGGAACTGCTTCTCCAGTACGCCGTAGATACGACGGACTTTCTGTTTTTCACGAAGCTGTACGCCGTACTCGGACAGACGCCCGCGACGCGCGCCGTGCATACCCGGCGGAGTCTCGATCTTGCACTTTGAATCGAGCGCGCGAACGCCACTCTTCAGAAAAAGATCTGTCCCTTCACGACGAGACAGCTTGCACTTCGGGCCTATATAACGAGCCATAATTCACTGTCTCCTGTGTTAGACGCGGCGCTTTTTGGGCGGACGGCAGCCGTTATGGGGAATCGGCGTCACATCAGTGATGTTGGTAATCTTGTAGCCACACGCGTTCAGCGCGCGAACTGCAGATTCACGTCCGGGCCCAGGACCCTTAACCTCTACGTCCAGGTTTTTAAGGCCGTATTCAGCAGCCGCATTACCGGCTCTTTCAGCTGCTACCTGCGCAGCAAAAGGTGTACTCTTACGTGAGCCGCGGAAACCGGAACCACCAGAGGTGGCCCAGGACAGGACGTTGCCCTGACGGTCCGAAATGGTCACGATAGTGTTGTTGAAGGACGCGTGAATGTGCGCGACGCCATCAACAACCGTCTTTTTCACCTTTTTACGGGTACGTGTACCTGGCTTTGCCATGTTTGCCTACCTGTTACTTGCGAATAGGTTTGCGTGGACCTTTACGGGTGCGGGCGTTGGTCTTGGTGCGCTGGCCACGGACCGGAAGGCCATGACGGTGACGCAGACCACGGAAGCAACCGAGATCCTTCAAACGCTTGATGTTCATCTGTACTTCACGACGCAGATCGCCTTCGACGACAAACTTGCCCACTTCTGAACGAAGGGATTCAAGCTGGTCGTCGCTAAGGTCCTTGACCTTTACGTCCGGCTTTACGCCGGTTGCGTCGCAAAGCTTCCGGGCTGTTGTCTTGCCAACACCGAAGATGTAGGTCAGCGAGATAACAGCATGTTTGTTATCGGGTATATTGACACCGGCTATACGTGCCATCCAAATTACTCCGCGTTCAAAGCTTTGCTGTGTGAATTTTCCGCCACAAAAAGGGCGCGAAATAATAGCGCCTGACCCGCTTCCGAGTCAAGCGCTATCATTCCGAACCCCTTTTGCAATGTCAGGAATGTTCCCGGAGGAATCAGCCCTGGCGCTGCTTGTGACGAGGCTCCGTGCAGATGACCCGAACCGAGCCATTGCGACGAATTACTTTGCAGTTACGGCAAATTTTCTTTACCGAAGCGCGTACTTTCATTGTCGACTCCAGTTTTCAAGGGGAACGGTCTTACCCGTTCCGTCCATAGCCCTTGAGATTGGACTTCTTCATCAGCGATTCATACTGATGGGACATCAGGTGCGACTGTACCTGCGCCATGAAATCCATCACCACGACTACCACAATCAGCAGTGACGTACCGCCCAGATAGAAGGGTACATTCCCTGCCACCATCAGGAACTGAGGGAACAGGGACACTGCCGCAATGTACATTGCGCCGAACAGCGTCAGGCGGGTCAGCACACCGTCAATGTATTTGGCGGTCTGCTCGCCCGGACGGATGCCCGGAATAAACGCTCCTGAGCGCTTGAGGTTATCCGCGACTTCTTTCGGGTTGTACATCAGCGCTGTGTAGAAGAAGCAGAAGAATACCACTGCTGCCGCGAACAGGATAATGTACAGAGGCTGACCCGGTGCCAGAGCCTGGGAGACGTCGCTCAACCACTCCATACCTTCACCCTGGCCAAACCACTGCCCGATGGAAGCCGGGAACAGCAGGATGGAAGAGGCGAAGATCGGCGGAATAACACCCGCCATGTTCACCTTCAGCGGCAAATGGCTGGACTGCTGGGCAAATACCCGCCGCCCTTGCTGCCGCTTGGCATAGTTGATGGTCAGACGACGCTGGCCACGCTCCATGAACACCACAAAACCGATAACGGCTACAGCCAGAATACCGATCCCGAGAACCACCAGCAGGCTCATCTCGCCGTTCCGTGCCTGCTCAAGCGTCTGGCCGATCGCACCGGGCAATCCGGCCACGATACCGGCGAAGATCAGCAACGAAATACCGTTACCGACACCGCGCTCGGTGATCTGCTCACCCAGCCACATCATGAACACCGCACCACTGACGAACGAAACCACCGCCACGAAGTGGAAGCTGAAGCTATCGTTAAAGGTGACGCCCTGAGATGCCAGCCCCACTGATATACCGGTACCCTGAACCAGGGCCAGGATGACCGTACCATAGCGCGTGTATTGGCTGATCTTGCGCCGACCAGCCTCGCCTTCCTTCTTCAGCTGCTCAAGCTGCGGACTGACCGCAGTCATGAGCTGCATGATAATGGAAGCCGAGATGTACGGCATGATGCCGAGTGCGAAGATACTCATGCGCTCAAGCGCACCACCGGAAAACATGTTGAACATGCTCAGGATTGTGCCCTGATTCTGCTCAAACAGTGCCGCCAGACGGTCGGGGTTGATACCCGGCACCGGAATATGGGCACCTATCCGGTACACCAGCAATGCCAGGAAGACAAACCAGAGCCGCGAACGCAGCTCCGCCAGTCCTTTACCCGCGCCCGCAGGCAATGATGCTGTCTTGGCCATTTAGTCCTCGACTCGCCTTAATCCTCGACTTTACCGCCCGCTGCAGCAATTGCCTCGCGTGCGCCTTTGGTGACCCGCAGGCCCTTAACAGTTACCGGACGGCTCAGTTCGCCGGAGAGGATAACCTTGGCTTCACGGATCTCTTGACGGATCACGTCAGCCTTCTTCAGGGCTTCCAGATCAACCACATCGCCTTCAACCTTCGCCAGTTCGTTCAGGCGAATCTCGGCAACATAACGCTGCTGACGGGAAGTGAAACCGAACTTCGGCAGACGACGGGCCAGCGGCTGCTGACCGCCCTCGAAACCGGGAGCTACGGTACCACCGGAACGGGACTTCAGACCCTTGTGACCACGGCCACCGGTTTTACCCAGGCCGCTACCGATACCACGACCAACGCGCTTCGCATCCCGACGTGAACCGGGTTCTGGAGCAAGTTCGTTCAGACGCATCTTAGTTCTCCTCAACCCGTACCAGGTAATCAACCCGGTTGATCATACCGCGGATGGAAGGAGTATCTTCCAGTTCCACCGTCTGACCGATTTTACGAAGACCCAGGCCCTTCACACACAGCTTGTGCTTGGGCTGGCAGCTGATAGGGCTGCGGGTCAGTGTAACCTTGATTGTTTTCGAGTTCGCCATGACTTCAACCCAGAATATCTTCCACGGATTTACCGCGCTTGGCTGCAACGTCCTCAGGCGCCTTCATGGCCTGGAGACCCTTGATAGTGGAACGTACCACGTTCACCGGGTTGGTAGACCCGTAACACTTGGACAGTACGTTCTGCACACCCGCCACTTCCAGAACCGCACGCATCGCACCACCGGCGATGATACCGGTACCTTCGGATGCCGGCTGCATGTAGACCTTGGAGCCGCCATGCTGAGCCCGAACCGGGTACTGCAGAGTGGTGCCGTCCAGCGCCACATCCACCATGTTCTTACGTGCAGCTTCCATGGCCTTCTGGATGGCAACCGGAACTTCCCGGGCCTTACCACGGCCGAAGCCAACGCGACCTTTACCATCACCCACTACAGTCAGTGCGGTGAAGGCGAAAATACGGCCACCTTTTACAACCTTGGCGACCCGGTTGACCTGAACCAGCTTCTCCTGGAGCTCAGGCGCCTTCTGTTCGTTAACGCTCATCTTCTCCACCTCTTAGAATTGCAAGCCAGCTTCACGGGCTGCGTCGGCCAGAGCCTGGACGCGACCGTGATAACGGTAACCGGAACGGTCAAACGCAACCTTCTCAACGCCAGCTGCCCTGGCACGTTCAGCGATCAGCTGACCGACCTTCCTGGCAGCGTCCACGTTACCGGTTGCGCCCTGGCGCAGTTCCTTATCCAACGTGGAGGCAGAGGCCAGCACCTTGCTGCCGTCTGCAGAAGTGACCTGGGCGTACATATGACGCGGTGTGCGGTGAACGCACAGACGATCAGTACCCAGTTCACGGATCTTCATGCGCACTTTGCGTGCGCGACGCAATCTTTCGTTATTCGCGCTCATAGTCCCGCCTTATTTCTTCTTGGCTTCTTTGCGTCTGACCTGCTCATCCGCATAACGAACGCCCTTGCCCTTATAAGGCTCGGGCGGACGGAACGCACGGACTTCAGCAGCGACCTGGCCAACCTGTTGCTTGTCGATACCGCGAATCACGACTTCCGTGTTGGACGGAGTCTCGGCGGTAACACCCTCGGGCAGCTCGTACTCGACCGGGTGAGAAAAACCCAGTGTCAGGTTGAGCTTCTTACCCTGCGCCTGGGCACGGTAACCTACACCCGTCAGCGTAAGCCTGCGCTCCCAACCTGTAGAAACGCCGGTGACCATGTTGTTAACCAGAGCACGGGTCGTACCAGCAAGAGCACGGGACTGTTTTGCACCATTGCGGGCTGCAAAGCGCAGAACGTTATCTTCCTGCTTTACTTCAACCGCCTGGTGAATGGTGAATTGAAGCGCTCCCTTGGAGCCCTTCACGTTAATTTCCTGTCCGTTCAGCTTGACCTCAACACCGGAAGGCAGCACGACAGGATTATTGGCAACCCTGGACATGTGGTTCTCCTAGAATACGGTGCAGATGACTTCGCCACCCACGCCGGCAGCTCGTGCGGCGCGGTCTGTCATAACGCCCTTGGACGTTGAGACAATCGCGACTCCCAGACCACCGGATACTTTCGGCAGTTCCCCGGCGCCCTTGTACTGGCGCAGACTCGGACGGCTGACCCGCTTGATCTCTTCAATAACCGGCTTGCCGCCGAAGTACTTCAGAGTAATCGTCAGCTCGGGCTTCGCGTCAGCTGAAACAGAGAAATCTCCAACGTAGCCTTCGTCCTTGAGGACCTGGGCTACGGAGATCTTCATTTTTGAAGACGGCATCGTAACGTCTGCTTTGGATGCCATCTGGGCGTTGCGGATACGGGTAAACATATCCGCAAGCGTGTCTTGCATACTCATTGGTATGAGGCTCCTGATCTTTTTAGTTGTGCAGCGGCTTGCCGCACCGCTTACCAACAGGCACCTGACCGAAGTCAGGCGGCCTATCTTACCAGCTTGCCTTGGTCAGGCCCGGAACATCACCGCGCATGCCGTATTCACGGAGTTTGATCCGTGACAATTCGAACTTGCGCAGAACACCGTGGGGCCGACCAGTCACCTGGCAACGATTACGAAGACGCGAAGGAGAAGCATCGCGAGGAAGCTGTTGAAGCTTCATCTGTGCATCCCAACGCTCGTCGTCGCTGGTATTCGGGTTCTTGATAATCGCCTTGAGCTCGGCACGCCTGGCTGCGTATTTGGCAACCGTTTTTTCGCGCTTGAGCTCACGCTGTTTCATGGAAACCTTAGCCATGTCTCTCGTTCCTTATTTCTTGAACGGAAAGCCGAAGGCTTTCAGTAGTTCGCGACCTTCGTCATCGGTACCGGCACTGGTGGTGATGGTGATGTCCAGACCACGGATCTTGTCGACCTTGTCGTACTCGATCTCGGGGAAAATGATCTGCTCACGCACACCCATGCTGTAGTTACCGCGCCCGTCGAAGGACTTGGGGTTCAGACCGCGGAAGTCACGAATGCGGGGAACCGCAATGTGAACCAGACGATCAAAGAATTCCCACATACGTTCGCCGCGCAGGGTAACCTTGCAGCCGATAGGCCAGCCTTCACGGATTTTGAAACCCGCAACGGACTTACGCGCCTTGGTAACAACCGCCTTCTGACCTGCCAGGCGCTCGAGATCCGCCACAGCATTCTCAATCAGCTTCTTGTCACCAACCGCTTCACCGACACCCATGTTCAGGGTGATCTTCTGGATACGCGGCACCTGCATCACGTTCTTGTAACCGAACTCTTTCTGCAGGGCGGGTACCACTTCCTGACTGTATTGCTCTTTGCTATTCAGCATCGTAACCACCACCGCTTACTGGTTATCGACAGCTTCGTTCGTGGACTTGAAGATCCGCATTTTGCTGCCGTCTTCCTTCACCTGAAAGCCGACACGATCGGCTTTGCCGGTCTGCGGATTAAAGATAGCCACGTTGGAAACCTGGATAGGTGCTTCTTTTTCGACGATGCCACCCGGGGCGCCCAGCATCGGGTTCGGCTTGGTGTGCTTCTTGATCATGTTGATACCAGAAACAAGCACCCGGCCATCGTCCTGAACCTTCAGGACTTTACCACGTTTGCCTTTGTCTTTTCCCGTGGTGACGATTACTTCGTCATCTCGTTTGATCTTTTTCATAACCGGCCTCTGGTCCTTTAAAGTACTTCGGGTGCCAGTGAGATAATTTTCATGAACTTCTCATTACGCAGTTCACGGGTAACCGGTCCGAAGATACGGGTACCTATCGGTGCGTCCTGATTGTTCAGAAGTACCGCCGCGTTACCGTCAAAACGGATCAAAGATCCGTCCGGACGGCGAACACCCTTACGGGTGCGTACGACCACAGCATTCAGGACCTGGCCTTTCTTCACCTTACCGCGGGGGATGGCTTCCTTGACGGTCACCTTGATAATATCCCCCACGCTGGCATAGCGCCGATGTGAACCGCCCAGGACCTTGATGCACTGAACCTGGCGTGCACCACTGTTGTCCGCGACTTCAAGCATTGTTTGAGTCTGAATCATGGTTGTTCTCCGGGCGAATTACACCTTGGATGCACGTTCGGTAACTTCCACCAGAGCCCAGCTCTTGGTCTTGGAGACCGGACGGGTTTCCTGGATCGTTACAGTGTCACCGATGTTGCACTGATTACTCTCATCGTGAGCGTGAATCTTGGTAGAGCGCTTCATGTACTTACCGTACAGCGGATGCTTCACCTGACGCTCGACCAGAACCACGATGGACTTGTCCATCTTGTCGCTCACGACCTTCCCGCTCAGAGTTCTGGCAGTTTGGGTAGCTTCGGTCATGTCACTGTCCTGCCTTTTCGTTCAATACTGTTTTCACGCGAGCGATGTCGCGCTTCACCCTGCCGAGAAGGTGAGACTGATTCAGCTGACCTGTCGCCTTGCGCATGCGCAGGTTGAACTGCTCCTTCAGGAGGTCGATCAGCTCTTTGTTCAGCTCCTCGACTGACTTTTCACGCAGCTCTGTTGCTTTCATCACATCACCGTCCTCGTTACAAAGGTGGTCTGTACCGGCAGTTTGGCCGCCGCGAGTGTGAAGGCTTCGCGTGCTACGTCTTCAGCGACACCTTCCATCTCGTAGAGCATGCGGCCTGGCTGGATCTCAGCCACCCAATACTCGACAGAACCCTTACCTTTACCCATTCGAACTTCAAGCGGCTTGCTGGAGATCGGCTTGTCCGGGAACACCCGGATCCAGATCTTTCCACCCCGCTTGATGCGACGAGTCATGGTACGACGCGCTGCCTCAATCTGACGCGCAGTTATACGCCCACGGCTGGTCGCCTTCAATCCGTATTCACCGAAGCTCACCTTGTTGGCGCGGTGCGCAAGACCGGTGTTACGGCCTTTCATTACCTTGCGGAATTTGGTGCGTTTTGGTTGCAGCATAAGAGTGCCCCTTTACTTAGAACCTTTCTTCCCAGAGGCTTTCTTGTCAGCACGGACCTGCTCCATACCACCAAGAATCTCACCTTTGAAGATCCATACCTTGACGCCGATGATGCCGTAGGTAGTTTTCGCTTCGTAGGTCGAGTAATCGATGTCTGCACGCAGTGTGTGCAGCGGAACGCGACCTTCGCGATACCACTCTGAACGGGCAATCTCAGCACCCCCGAGACGACCGCCTACCTGGATCTTGATACCCTTGGCGCCCTGACGCATGGCGTTCTGTACCGCGCGTTTCATGGCGCGACGGAACATCACACGACGCTCGAGCTGACCGGCAACGTTCTGCGCTACCAGGCGGGCATCCAGGTCCGGCTTGCGGACTTCCTCGATGTTGATGTGCACCGGCACACCCATCATGGCGCTGACTTCGCGACGCAGACGGTCAACATCTTCGCCCTTCTTGCCGATAACAATACCGGGGCGGGCTGTATGGATCGTGATCCGGGCGTTCTGAGCCGGGCGCTCGATCACAATCTTGCTGACAGACGCCTTGACCAGACGCTTGTCCAGGAACTCGCGAACCTGAATATCATTCAGCAGGTTCTTGGCGTAGTCCTTCTTGTCGGCATACCAGACTGAGTTGTGCTCTTTGATCACACCCAGGCGAATGCCGGTTGGATTTACTTTATGACCCATCTGAGCATCTCCTACTTGTCGGCGACCTTGACGGTGATATGACAGGTGCGCTTGAAAATACGGTCAGCGCGCCCCTTGGCTCGAGCTTTGATTCGCTTGAGCGTCGGGCCCTCGTCCACCATCACGGTGGAAACCCGCAGATCATCTACGTCCAGACCTTCGTTGTGCTCAGCGTTGGCAATGGCGGATTCAAGGGCTTTCTTGATCACGACCGCTGCCTTTTTCGGGCTGAAAGTCAGAATGTTCAGGGCGTCCTCAACAGCCTTGCCGCGTACCTGGTCAGCGACAAGACGCGCTTTTTGAGCTGAGAGGCGAGCGCCCTTGTACTTGGCTGCTACTTCCATTTCTATTACCTCAGAATCAGCGTTTAGCTTTCTTGTCGGCCGCATGACCACGATAAGTACGCGTTGCCGCGAACTCACCCAGCTTATGCCCGACCATATCTTCGGTGACATAAACCGGCACGTGCTGCTTGCCGTTGTGGACTGCAATGGTCAGGCCTACCATCTCCGGAAAGACTGTCGACCGGCGGGACCAGGTTTTAATGGGCCGCTTGTCGTTAGCTTCCAGAGCTGCCTCGACCTTCTTCAACAGATGCAGGTCTATAAAAGGACCTTTCTTCAAAGAACGTGGCACAGCAAATTACCTCTATGTAGTCGTTTACTTGGCCGAACGACGACGTACTATCATCTTGTCAGTACGCTTGTTCTTACGAGTCTTATGCCCTTTGGTCGGAACACCCCACGGAGTAACCGGGTGACGTCCGCCAGAGGTACGCCCTTCACCACCACCATGTGGGTGGTCAACTGGGTTCATAGCAACACCACGTACTGTTGGCCGTTTGCCGCGCCAACGTGATGCACCCGCTTTACCAAGTTGCTTGAGGCTGTGCTCGCTGTTGGAAACTTCACCCAGCGTGGCACGGCAATCTACAAGCACCTTTCGCATTTCACCTGAACGCAGGCGGATGGTGGCATATGCACCTTCCCGAGCAACCAGCTGTACGGATGCGCCCGCGGAGCGAGCCAGCTGGGCACCTTTGCCAGGCTTGAGTTCGACGCAGTGGATCACGGAACCGACCGGAATGTTCCGGAGCGGCAGAGTGGAACCCACCTTGATCGGCGCGTCGATACCGGAGCGCACCGGGTCACCGATCTGCATGCCCTTGGGAGCGATGATGTAGCGACGCTCGCCATCGGCGTACTTCAGCAGTGCAATGTGCGCAGAGCGGTTCGGATCGTATTCCAGGCGCTCAATGACCGCCGGGATACCATCTTTGGTCCGCTTGAAATCGATTACACGGTAGTGCTTCTTGTGACCACCACCAATGTGACGGGTGGTGATGCGACCGAAATGGTTACGACCACCCGATTTGCTCAGAGTTTCTACCAACGGCTCGTAGGGGCGCCCCTTGTGCAGATCCGGGTTGTAAAGCTTTACAACGTGGCGGCGTCCGGCAGATGTTGGTTTGGTTTTGACGATCGGCATATTACGACCCCTTTACCTTATTCCACATCCAGAAAATCGATGTCCTGACCTTCTGCCAGCTTTACGTAAGCCTTACGAATGTCATTACGCTTGCCGAATCCGCGGATAGTGCGCTTGAGCTTACCCTTGCGGTTCAGAACCTGAACACCTTCTACGGTGACGTTGAACAATTGCTCAACGGCTTTCTTGATCTCCGGCTTGGTTGCATCAGGTGCTACACGAAACACCACCTGACCACGCTCTGCCGCCAGAGACGCTTTCTCTGATACGTGAGGTCCGAGCAGGACCTTGTAAATACGTTCCTGATTCATCCCAGCATCTCCTCGATCTTCTTCAGAGCGGGAACAGTCACCACGACTTTCTCGAAGGCAACCAGGCTGACCGGATCCAGGCCTGCGACATCACGAACATCCACGTGGGGGATGTTGCGGGAAGCCAGATGCAGGTTCTGCTCGACGTTGTCGGACAGGATCAGCGCGTTGGATACACCGATGTCCTTCAGCCTGGCATTGAAGGCCTTGGTCTTCGGGCTTTCGACGTTCATGTCGTCAACCACCACCAGACGCTCCTGACGCACCAACTCCGAGAAAATGGAGCGCATCGCCGCACGGTACATCTTGCGGTTGACCTTCTGCTCAAAGTCGCGGGGCCGGGCGGCAAAAGTCACACCACCAGAACGCCAGATCGGGCTACGAATGGTACCCGCGCGGGCACGACCGGTGCCCTTCTGACGCCAGGGCTTCTTGCCACCGCCACTGACTTCGGAACGTGTCTTCTGAGCCTTGGTACCCTGACGACCCGCCGCCATGTAGGCAGTGACCACCTGGTGAACCAGGGACTCGTTGAAATCTTTGGCGAACGTAGCGTCGGAAACAGAGATTCCCTTGCCGCTACCAGTAATTGTCAATTCCATCGCACCGCTCCTCAGGCTTTGACTGCAGGCTTGATGACAACGTCGCCGCCAGTTGCGCCGGGGACGGCACCACTTACCAGCAGCAGGTTGCGCTCGGCGTCAACACGGACGATCTTCAGGTTCTGCACGGTGACCTGTGCGTTACCCATCTGGCCCGCCATCTTCTTGCCCTTGAATACCTTGCCCGGGGTCTGGTTCTGACCAATGGAACCCGGTGCACGGTGGGACAGGGAGTTACCGTGAGTAGCGTCTTGCATGGAGAAGTTCCAGCGCTTGACACCACCCTGGAAGCCCTTACCCTTGGACCGACCGGTGGCGTCAACCATCTGGCCATCTTCAAAGACAGAGGCAGTAATCTCGCCGCCAGCGGCCAGATCTTCACCTTCACCATCCGCCAGACGGAATTCCCAAACACCACGACCGGCTTCAACGCCGGCCTTGGCATAGTGACCTGCTTCCGCCCTGGTTACACGAGAGGAACGACGGCTGCCTACAGTTACCTGAACGGCACGATAACCATCGCTTTCAAGAGTTTTCAGCTGGGTAATGCGGTTGGGCTCAACCTCGATTACCGTTACGGGCAGCGCCTGCCCATCTTCCGTAAAAATACGGGTCATACCGGCCTTGCGACCGACAACACCAATTGCCATGTTTCACCTCTTCAGTGTACGGGGCTCGCACCCTCTATGGCCTTATGACAGTTACACAGACTAATACCGGGCGGTATCAGCCGAGGCTGATCTGAACGTCTACACCTGCTGCCAGGTCCAGTTTCATCAGAGCATCCACTGTCTTCTCCGTCGGCTCAACGATGTCGAGCAGACGCTTGTGCGTACGAATTTCATACTGATCGCGCGCGTCCTTGTTGACGTGCGGAGAGATCAATACTGTGTACTTTTCCTTCCGCGTCGGCAGAGGAATCGGGCCACGCACCTGAGCGCCGGTCCGCTTGGCGGTATCGACGATCTCCTGCGTGGACTGGTCGATCAGGCGATAATCAAACGCCTTCAACCGAATTCGAATTTTTTGGCTTTGCATGATGCACCAAACTCCACTAGTAGCAGCTACTGTTTAGCCGACCTTCAAAAAAAGGAGCCGCATTGTATGCATAATACCCAACCCTGTCAACAGCTATGCTGTATGACCAGGTCGGGCAGACTTTGCGACTGAAACAGAAAAAGGGGCTGATCATTCAGCCCCTTTTTCAGGATCAAGCGAGCAGATTACTCGACGATCTTGGAGACCACGCCGGCACCAACGGTACGGCCGCCTTCGCGGATCGCGAAGCGCAGACCATCTTCCATGGCGATCGGAGCAATCAGGGTAACACTCATCTTCACGTTG
>JAXHVJ010000007.1:0-57611 GCA_034189235.1 Pseudomonadota bacterium | reverse complement strand
TGGCGGTCACAATGGCCGCTTCACGTCCGGCCAGGGCGTTAAGCAGGCTGGACTTGCCGGCATTGGGACGGCCGGCAATGACCACTTTCATGCCATCCCGGAGAATGGTGCCCTGCTGGGCCTCGGCCAGGATGGTGTTGACTCTTTCGATCAGCCCGTTCAGATCGGTGGCCACCTTACCGTCCGCCAGGAAGTCAATTTCCTCCTCGGGGAAGTCAATCGCCGCTTCGACGTAAATCCGTAAGTGAGTCACCGCTTCCACAAGCTCATCGATCCGGCGGGAGAACACCCCCTGCATCGACCGTACGGCACAACGTGCTGCCTGTTCCGAACTGCTCTCGATCAGATCGGCAATGGCCTCGGCCTGGGCCAGGTCGAGCTTGTCATTGAGGAAGGCCCGTTCCGAGAATTCACCCGGTCGGGCCAGGCGGGCACCAAGGCTGCACACTTCCCGCAGCAACATATCCAGAATGACGGTACCGCCATGGCCCTGGAGCTCGAATACATCCTCGCCGGTAAAGGAGTGGGGGTTGGGAAAAAACAGCCCGATGCCCTCGTCGATGAGCTGGCCGTTGTTATTCACAAAGGGGCCGTAATGGGCGTACCGGGGTTTCGGCTCGAATCCCAACATACGGTTGGCGATTTCCCGGGTTTTGGGGCCGGAGACACGAACGATACCGACGCCCGCCCGGCCCGGTGCAGTGGCAATAGCGGCAATGGTGTCTGAATTCTGTTGCATGGAAATTCACCTGCTGAAAGAACAAAGGCTCCGGAGAGGAGCCTTTGTCGGGTCAGGTCAGCACCGGTGTCAGTGCTTCTTGCCTGCCATTTCTGCTTCGATCTTGCGGGTAATGTACCACTGCTGGGTGATCGACAGAATGTTGTTGGTAAGCCAGTACAGTACCAGCCCCGCCGGGAACCAGAGGAAGAACACGGTAAACACCAGAGGCATGAGCTTCATGATCTTCGCCTGCATGGGGTCCGGCGGAGTCGGATTCAGGTGCATCTGCAGGAACATGCTGCCGCCCATCAGGATCGGCAGGATGAAGTACGGATCCATCTGGGACAGGTCATTTATCCACAGCATGAACGGTGCATGGCGCAGTTGTACAGTCTCGAACAGAACCCAGTACAGGGAGATAAACACCGGCATCTGCACCAGAACGGGCAGACAGCCACCGAGCGGGTTAATCTTCTCGCGCTTGTACAGGGCCATCATTTCCTGAGACATGCGCTGGCGATCATCCCCGTACAGTTCCTTGAGTCGGGTCAGTTGCGGAGCGACCGCACGCATCTTGGCCATGGAGCGGTAACTGGTTGCCGACAGGTGGAAGAAGACCGCTTTCACCAGCACGGTCAGGAGAATGATGGACACACCCCAGTTGCCGACCAGAGCATGGAACCACTTCAGGATATAGAACAACGGCAGGGAGATGAAAAACAGCCAGCCGAAGTCGACGGTGCGGTCCAGATTCGGGGCAACGGCCTCAAGCCTGTCGATGATCTTCGGACCGACATACGCGGTAGCGCCGACTTCGGCAGTTTCTCCCGGTGCCAGGGTAGTCGCGGGATAGACAAAGCCCATGACATGCAGCGGTCCACGCAGGGTAGTCTGGAACTGAGCAGGCACGTCGCGCTCGGGAATCCAGGCACTCAGGAAGTAGTGCTGCAGGAATGCCAGCCAACCGTTGGTAACTTGCTGATTGACGCGATTTTCCTTGAGGTCGTCAAAGTCGAACTTTTCATAGGGATCTTCCGGGGTGCTCATCACCATGCCCAGATAAGCACGGATACCCATACTGGTCTGGCTGGTGGGATCGGGAGCTTCGTCACGGACGATCTTGCCGGTGAAGTTGGCCTGCCAGGGCTCCCCGGAATTGTTCTCGATCAGGTAGCTGACATCAATCTGGTAGCTGTCACGCTTGAACTGGTAGCGTTTGATGATGTTGACGCCGGTATCGGTGGTGTAGGTGAGATCCACGGTGAGCTGGTCCTGACCCTCCTCGAGCTGGTAATGGTCAGCTGAGGTCCGGTAAACGGGGGCGGTGCTGGTTTTCTGGCTGTCCGGACCGTCACGACCAATCAGCCCGCTTTCCAGCACGTAGGTACGCGTCTCGGTGTTGGTCAGCAGTGCAAGCGGTTCCTCACTGTTCAGAGACTTGTCGTACTTGAGCAGCGCAGTGTGGACAAGGTTACCGCTGACCCGGTCAATGGTCAGGTCGTAGACATCTGTGCGGATGGTGACGAACCGGTTATCAACGGAGGTGTCTTCCGCGCTTTTAGCGACGGTAGTCTGCCCGCTCTCGGGTATGGAAAACTCCTGGCTGCCGGCATAAGTGGAACTGTCCTGTTCCGGGAGCACCATGCCACCGTCACCGTTTGTACCGTCGGCGTTTGACGGGCTGGCAACCTGTGCAGTTTCAGTAGCCTCTGGCTGCTGATGATAATCCTCGTTCCAGGCCAGAACCATCAGATAACTGACAATCGCCAGGCCGGCAAACAAAACAATGCGTTGAATATCCATAGGATTACTGTCTGGTCTGGGTGGTTTGAGGGGAATGCTCAGTACCTGGAACAGGATCGTAGCCGCCTTCACTCCAGGGATGACACCTGCCTAAACGTCGCATGGCCAGCGCCGAGCCTTTGGCGGCACCGTGCAGGGTAATGGCTTCAACCGCGTATTGCGAGCATGTGGGATAGTGGCGGCAGTGACTCGCCATCAGAGGACTGATTGCATACTGATAGAAGCGAATGGGCAGAAGCAATAATTTGCGCATTACCCCGTTCCTCTGCCGGCAGGCCCGGAATTTGCTGCTCGGGATGGCGATGACTGGTGGTATGTTTTTTTGAGCCGGCGCCAGAGATCATTCAGGGAATCCCGGATGGTCTGGTTATCCAGGTTGGCCAGGCCTTGACGTCCAAGGATCACAATGTCGACGCCGGGCAGGTCACTCTGAAGCCTGAAAGTCTCTCTGACCTGGCGTTTTACCCGGTTTCTCTGGACGGCCAGCCTGAGGTTCTTCCTGGAAAAAACCAGACCGATCCTGGCATGACCGAGATCGTTCGGTGTAGCCAGGATCAGGAAATTCCGGTGCGGAACCTTCAGCTGTACGTCATCGAAGACTTTGCTGTAATCCGCTGGCCGTAAGAGACGGGCGGATTTCGGGAAGCCCAAAGCCTTCATCAGGCGTACACGTCTTACGCTGACAGGCGCGCGCGACCTTTGGCACGGCGACGGGACAGAACCTTGCGACCGTTGGCAGTAGCCATACGGGCACGGAAACCGTGGACGCGCTTACGCTTCAGGACGCTTGGTTGAAACGTTCTTTTCATGGTGACGATCTCACATTTCGTATGTTTGAAATTCAGTAACTGGCCGGAAAATGTACAGCCAAAACAGGAGCGGCATTTTATGCAACTACCGGTGAGAATTCAATGATTATTGTGTCAGGGACAATCCGGGGTGGGTGGGTTCGGCAGTGGGTCAGCCTGATAACAGAATCAGTAAGTCTTTTATCCATTCTTTTAAGGATTAATTATTACTGTTATTAGGGAGCATGATTTCTGTGGATAAGAGGAAATTTCGACGTTAATTCAGTTTGTTATGGCGTTGACAAGGTTATTGAAAAGTCGACGTGAGGCCTGTGGAGGAAGTAGTGACGAAATGTGGGAAAGTCGGTTTCGTCGAAAAAGGGCGGGTTATCCCCCATCGGTCCCGGGCTTTCGCACAGGGTTGCACGCAGGGTGTGCACACAGGGCTGTGGGTAACTTTTTTACAGGAGGTTTACTGTACACAAGCCTGTAGGTAAGTCTCTAAGATTCTGTTTTTGGAAAATTTTAATTTCCACAGGCTGTTTATGAGTTCAGTTTTGCACTTTTACTGCCAGGTCGCTCGGGTTAGAATCCGTGATCACCTCTTTACTACCGGAAGCAGTCACTCCGGAGAGAAGAATTTCTGGGTTATCGGGAGCAGACGGTCGTGCCGAACAGTATCTGGCATCAATGTCTTGAAGTACTCCGGGACGAGTTTCCCGCACAACAGTTCAATACCTGGTTGAGACCGCTACAGTCGGATCACAGGGAAGGTCAGTTGGTGCTGTTTGCTCCCAACCGGTTTGTCATGGACTGGGTCAACGAAAAATATCTTCGCCGTATAGAGGAAGTCCTCAAGGATCTGAACGGAGGCCAGGCACCCCGGCTCAATATGAGGGTGGGGTCGGCCCCTCGGGAACAAGCACCGGTAAACCGCGCTGCCGACAAACCGGCGGTCAATGGCAGGTTGCGGGAAGAAACCGGCAACCAGATCACCGAAGAGGAAAAGGGTGTCGCTGCCACTGTGGCAGGACCGGTGAGTGTCAGGCCTAAAACCAACGATGACCGCCGGGAAGTGCAGGTGGAAGGTGACATCAAGCACCGGAGTTTTCTCAACGAAGGCTTCACATTCGAGACCTTCGTGGAAGGCAAGTCGAACCAGCTGGCCCGGGCTGCGTCCATGCAGGTCGCCGAGAATCCCGGCGGTGCCTATAACCCGCTTTTTCTGTATGGCGGTGTGGGCCTGGGTAAGACCCACCTGATGCATGCCATTGGTAATGAGATCGTCCGGCGTAATCCCCGGGCCAAGGTGGCCTACCTGCGGTCCGAGCGGTTTGTCGCGGATATGGTCAAGGCGTTGCAGCTTAACGCCATCAACGAATTCAAGCGTTACTACCGGTCGGTGGATGCCCTGCTGATTGACGATATCCAGTTCTTCGCTCGCAAGGAGCGTTCCCAGGAAGAGTTTTTCCACACCTTCAACGCGCTGCTTGAGGGCGGGCAGCAGGTTATCGTGACCTGTGATCGCTTTCCGAAAGAAATCTCTGATATGGAAGAGCGGTTGAAGTCCCGTTTCGGCTGGGGCCTGACGGTGATGGTGGAACCGCCGGAACTGGAAACCCGGGTCGCGATCCTGATGAAAAAGGCGGAGCAGGTGAACGTCAAGCTCAGTAGCGAAGCGGCCTTTTTTATTGCCCAGAAGATCCGCTCCAATGTGCGAGAGCTCGAAGGGGCGCTGCGTCTGGTGATAGCGAATGCTCACTTCACGGGCTCCGAGATCACTCCTCCGTTTATCCGTGAGAGCCTGAAAGATCTGCTGGCCCTGCATGAAAAGCAGGTCAGCATCGATAATATCCAGCGCACCGTGGCGGAGTACTACAAGATCAAGGTGGCGGACCTGCTGTCCAAGCGGCGGACCCGGACGGTTACCCGGCCCCGGCAGGTTGCCATGTCGCTGGCGAAGGAACTGACCAACCACAGTCTGCCGGAAATCGGCGACGCTTTCGGCGGGCGGGACCACACGACGGTGCTGCACGCGTGCAAGAAGATCCTGGAACTGCAGGATACAGATCCGGGTATCCGTGAGGATTATCAGAACTTTATGAGATTGCTGACCACCTGATGCCAGGCGTTAGCGACAACATTCACCCTTCCAACACCAAAGAAAGCTGAGTGCCATGAAACTGACGATCAGCCGTGAATCCCTGCTCACCCCGCTGCAAAGCATTGCCGGTGTGGTGGAGAAGAAACAGACAATGCCCGTGCTTTCCAACGTTCTGCTGGTGGCCGAGGACAATACGCTGACCCTGACCGGGACCAATATGGAGGTTGAACTGGTGGGCCGGGTGACTCCGGTGCATGTGGACCAGTCTGGCCGGATCACGGTGCCCGCCCGGAAGCTGTCGGATATCTGTCGCGCTTTGGGTGATGATTCACCGATCGGGTTGTCCCTGGAGGGAGATCGGCTGCACGTGCGCTCCGGCAACAGTCACTTCACCCTGTCTACATTACCGGCGGAGCATTTCCCCAATGTGGAGGATGAAGACGAAAGCTTTCGTCTGGAACTTGCGCAGAAGGAACTTGGCCGGATGCTGGAGGCCACTGCGTTTGCCATGGCGCAACAGGATGTCCGGTACTACCTGAATGGCCTGTTGCTGGAAGTGTCGGCGGATCATGTGCGCACAGTGGCGACCGATGGTCACCGGCTGGCGATGGCTCATGTGGATATGCAGACCGGCTGTCCGGAGCTGCGGCAGGTCATCGTGCCGAGAAAGGGTGTGCTGGAGCTTGCTCGTTTGCTGGATGACGTGGAAACGCCGGTGACCCTGGTGATCGGTGATAACCATCTGCGTGCGACCGTCGGGGCCTATACCTTTACCTCCAAACTGATTGAAGGCAAATTCCCGGATTACAACCGGGTTATCCCCAGGGGCGGTGACAAGATCGTGCTTGCTGACCGTTCCACCCTGAAAAACACGCTTCAGCGGGCGGGTATTCTTTCCCATGAGAATATCCGTGGTGTCCGGTTGAATCTTGGACCGAACCAGCTTCAGGTGTTTGCCAATAACCCGGACCAGGAACAGGCCGAAGACGCGTTGCCTGTGGAGTATCAGGGCGAATCACTCCAGATCGGGTTTAATGTAGGCTATCTGGTGGATGTAATGAATGCGCTGGATGACGATCAGGTGAAGATCACCCTGTCCAATCCGAACAGCAGCGCATTGATCGAATCGGAAAACGATAACCGGTGCCTGTACGTGATCATGCCGATGCGGCTGTAACCGGGGCGCCGGGCAAGGGAGACACACCATGGGTACCGTGACAAACGGAATCAAAGGGGCGCTCAGGATTGGCCAGACGCTGTCGGTGCTTGGTCGCACCGGTGTCAACTGGGTTCGGGGCGAGAGGCCCCCTGCTCCGCGACTGCTGCGCCAGACGTTTGAATCACTGGGTGCCACCTACATCAAGCTCGGTCAGTTCATCGCAAGTTCGCCGACGTTCTTTCCCAAGGAATACGTCGAGGAGTTCCAGTACTGTCTGGACAGGACTCCGAGTCTTCCGTTCGGGGTGATCAAGAAAATCATCCGGGAAGAGTTGGGCCGTCCGATCGAGGAGGTTTACTCGGAGGTCGATCCGGTGGCGCTGGCGTCCGCTTCCATAGCCCAGGTTCATGCGGCCCGTCTGGTGACCGGCGAAGATGTGGTGATCAAGGTCCAGAAGCCGGGGGTGGAAAACATCCTGCTGACCGATCTTAACTTCCTTTACCTGTCGGCGCGAATTGTCGAGACCCTGGCACCAAAACTGTCATGGACTTCCATGTCCGGCATTGTTGAAGAAATTCAGCGCACCATGATGGAGGAATGTGACTTCATCAAGGAAGCGAACAACCTGAAGGTGTTCCGCAACTTCCTGCACGATACCCATAATGAAGATGCCACCTGCCCACGGGTTTATGAGCATTGCAGTACCCGCCGGATCCTGACGATGGAGCGATTCTATGGCGTGCCCCTGACCGATCTGGATAGCATTCGCGGTTATGCCCGGGATCCGGAGCATACCCTGATCACGGCTATGAATACCTGGTTTGCGAGCCTGACCCAGTGTGAGTTCTTCCATGCGGATGTGCACGCGGGTAACCTCATGGTTCTGCGGGATGGCCGGGTTGGTTTCATTGATTTCGGGATTGTCGGACGGATAAAGCCGGATACCTGGCAGGCGGTGAGCGATTTTATCTCGGCGATAACGGTGGGCAATTTCGATGGCATGGCCTCCGCCATGATTCGTATCGGTGTCACTCGTCAGACCGTGAAGGTCTCCGATCTGGCGGCGGATCTGCGCCGGCTGTATCAGCAGATGGACAAGATGGTGCCTGATCGGGTGCATTATGAGATGGAACAGGCGGAGGACGATGTGAACAACATCCTGATGGATATGGTGAAGATCGGCGAGAGCCACGGTCTGCATTTCCCCAGGGAGTTTGCGCTGCTGCTGAAACAGTTCCTGTACTTCGACCGTTACGTGCACATTCTGGCGCCGGATATGGATGTGTTCATGGATGAACGATTGAACATGTTGCACTGAGCCGGTCGCCATCCACGGACAGCTTTTGTACAATAAGGCAGCGCACGGATACTCCGGCGCTGCCTTTTTTAATGGCCGAGTTTCGTCCCCCCCGAAAAGCCTACCGTTCCTATGGCCCTTGTCAGACTCCAGACCGAGCACTTCCGCAATCTGGCGCCGGATCCGGTGTCCTTCTCTCCGTCATTCAATCTTCTGTACGGCGCCAACGGGAGTGGAAAAACCAGTGTACTCGAGGCGATCGGCTATCTGGGTCTTGGGCGTTCGTTCCGGGTTAGTCGCCACCAGGCGGTGGTTGCCCATGGGCAGAACCGCTTCACGGTGTTCGGTGGTCTGGACCGGGGCGCGGAAGAATCCGTTTCCGGTGGCGAGGGCAGCCTGTCCCATCGGCTGGGGATATCCCGCGACGTAAGCGCCAAGGAAACGTCACTGCGTGTGGACGGGCAAAATGTCCGGAGCCTTTCGTCAATGGCAAGACATCTGCCGGTGTCGGTGATTGACCCCGGGGTTTTCGACATCGTAGCCGGCGGCCCCGGTAAAAGGCGGCAGTTTCTCGACTGGCTAGTGTTCCACGTGGAACCATCCTTTGCGTCGGTCTGGCAGCAATGTCAGAGAGTCACATCACAGCGGAATCAGACGCTCAGAAATGGTAGAATAGATGGATCCCTGCTGCGGGTCTGGGATAGTCAGTACGCGGCTCTCAGTGAGCGCCTGAGTGATTCGAGGCAAATCACTTTCGACCGGTTCAAGGAAACGTTTGAACTGCTGGTTGAGCAGGTGGATGTGCCGTGGACCCAGGGCCTGAAGGTGGAGTTCTTTCCCGGCTGGGACCGGACTCGGGCACTCACCGAAATCCTGACTAACCATCGGGAACAGGAGCTGAAGATGGGGCATACGCTGTATGGCCCAAACCGCGCCGACATCCGCCTCAAGTTCCAGGGGCGGCCGGTTGCCGAGACTTTCTCCCGGGGGCAGCAGAAAACCCTGGTTATATTGATGAAGATTGCCCAGGGGATGGTATTGAGCGATATGGGCCGGCAGGTCACGTTTTTGCTTGACGACATCAACGCGGAGCTGGACGTTGGCCATCGGGCGATGCTGGCCCGGAAGCTCCGCGCCCTGGGCAGCCAGGCATTTATTACATCGATCGATCATCCGGAGCCGGAGTCCCTATGGGGCAGCAACGATATCCCGGATTACCGAATGTTCCACGTGGAACATGGCAAATTGACGGAAGAATAAAACCGGCGATGCCAACCCTGATGATGACGCCCTCGGGGCGCGCGCACTCAGGCTGGCACCGGTATCACCCTTCAGGAGTCACCTAATGAGTGAATCGAACTACAATTCCTCCAGTATCAAAGTCTTGAAAGGACTGGATGCGGTGCGGAAGCGGCCTGGCATGTACATCGGCGACACCGATGACGGTACCGGCCTGCACCACATGGTCTTTGAGTTGGTGGACAACTCCATCGATGAGGCTCTGGCAGGTTACTGCTCCGAAATCGGGGTGATTATCCACCCGGACGAGTCGGTGACCGTCAAGGATAATGGTCGCGGCATTCCGACCGACCTCCATGAGGGAGAAGGGGTGTCCGCCGCCGAGGTGATCATGACCGTCCTGCACGCCGGTGGCAAGTTCGATGACAACAGCTACAAGGTGTCAGGTGGCCTGCACGGGGTTGGCGTATCCGTGGTTAATGCCCTCTCCTCCAGCCTGACTCTGACCATCCGCCGGGACGGCAAGGTCTGGGAACAGACCTATGTTCATGGTGTACCGAAAGCACCTCTCTCGGTCGTTGGCGATACCGATGCCACCGGCACCAAGGTCCATTTCATTCCGTCTCCGGAAACCTTTTCGAACATCCAGTTCCACTACGACATTCTGGCCAAGCGCCTGCGGGAACTCGCCTTCCTGAACAGTGGTGTACGTATCCGGTTGACCGACGAACGGTCGGGCAAGGAAGAGGTCTTCGAATATGAAGGCGGTCTGCGTGCCTTTGTTGAGCACCTGAATTCCAACAAGACCCCCATCAACAGGGTATTCCATTTCAACCGTGAGCGTGAGGACGGTATTGCCGTGGAAGTCGCCATGCAGTGGAACGACGCCTTCCAGGAAAACATCTACTGCTTCACCAACAACATCCCCCAACGGGATGGCGGTACCCACCTGGCGGGTTTCCGGGCTGCCCTGACCCGCTCACTGAACAACTACATCGAGCATGAAGGTCTGGGCAAGAAGGCGAAAGTGGCAACTTCGGGTGATGATGCCCGGGAAGGTCTGACAGCGATCGTTTCGGTGAAGGTCCCGGATCCGAAATTCTCCTCCCAGACCAAGGACAAGCTGGTGTCATCGGAAGTGAAAACAGCTGTCGAGCAGGAGCTGTACCAGAGTTTCAGTGAGTTCCTGCAGGAGCAGCCAAACGAAGCCAGGCTGATCGTCAACAAGATGCTTGAGGCAGCCCGTGCCCGTGAAGCGGCCCGTAAGGCCAGGGATATGACCCGCCGCAAGGGCGCCCTGGATATTGCCGGCCTGCCCGGCAAACTGGCTGACTGCCAGGAGAAAGATCCCGCCCTTTCCGAACTGTTCATTGTGGAGGGTGACTCCGCGGGCGGCAGCGCCAAGCAGGGTCGTGACCGCAAGACCCAGGCCATCCTGCCCCTGAAGGGAAAGATCCTGAACGTGGAAAAAGCACGGTTTGACAAGATGCTGTCTTCGGCGGAAGTGGGCACCCTGATCACTGCTCTCGGCTGCGGTATCGGTCGTGAGGAATTCAATCCGGACAAGCTCCGTTACCACTCCATCATCATCATGACCGATGCCGACGTGGATGGTTCTCACATCCGGACCCTGCTGCTGACCTTCCTTTTCCGGCAGATGCGGGAAATCATCGATCGTGGCCACGTCTTTATCGCTATGCCCCCTCTGTACAAGGTCAAGCGCGGCAAGCAGGAGCAATATCTGAAGGATGAGAAAGCCAAGGAAGCCTACCTGACGCAGACCGCGCTTGAGGGCGCCCAGCTCTTCGTGAACCCCGATGCGCCGGCCATCAAGGACTCGGCCCTGGAGACCATGGTCAAGGATTACCAGGCTGTCATGGCGATGATTGACCGTCTGTCTCGCGCCTATCCCGCCAAGGTCCTGGAGCAGATGCTGCATAACGTCACACTCAAGATGGACGATCTGAAGAAGGAAGAGGCGGTGGCCCGCTGGGTGGGTCGCCTGGGCGAGGATCTGAACCTGGATACCCGCACGGGTACCAAGTACACCTTCTCGGTCACCCGGGACCAGGAGCGGGGCCTGTTCCTGCCCAAGGTCACTATCTACGTGCACGGTATTCCCCATGAACATGTGTTCAGTCACGATTTCTTCGAGTCCTCGTCCTATGCCGCCATTGCGCGTATGGGCGAGACCCTGGAGGGACTGATCGAGGAAGGCGCCTATATCCAGCGTGGCGAGCGCAAGCAGGCAGTATTGTCGTTCGAAGGCGCCCTGGACTGGCTGATGAAAGAGGCCCAGCGGGGCCTCAATATCCAGCGCTACAAGGGTCTGGGCGAGATGAACCCGGAGCAGCTGTGGGAAACCACCATGGACCCGGAAACCCGCCGGATGATGAAAGTCACCATCGAGGATGCCATCGCCGCGGACCAGATCTTCACCACCCTGATGGGTGATGACGTGGAGCCGCGCCGTAACTTCATCCAGACCAACGCCCTGGAAGTCACCAACCTGGACGTGTAAGTGGTGTCCTGAAAAGGACATGAAAAAGGCGGGAAGTGAGAGCTTCCCGCCTTTTTTGTTTTAAACAATTCGCTTTTATTTCCTGAAGCTTTTAAAGCCTACTTCCCGGAAGTCTGTTCCCTGGACCTGGCTTCCTCTTTCACCCGCTCTTTTTCCAGCAGGTGCGGTGCCATCACTTCCTCCAGCGTGTACCCGGTCAGCCGGCGGATGGTGCGCCACAGGTACCAGAAAATCAGCATCATCATGACCATGGAGGGAATCGCGATCATCGGATAGCTCACCAGAGTCATGCGCCCAAGCTCTTCGTTGAAGGCCTGGCTGCCGGAGGGACTGGTGACGATCCATTTCGCCAATACATAGTTCATGATCGAGGAAAACAGGAAGGTGCCGGCGAAGAAGTAACTGGCTTTCAGCAGCCGGGTCTCGAACTCACCCTCCCTACCCTCGTAAACCAGACGGTCCTGGATCTTATCCACATCCAGCACGGTCGGGTTGTACAGCAGGGTGCGGACCAGCGGATACCGGGTGCGGGTGGAAACCAACACGGCCAGACCGATGATGGCCGGCACCGCCGCCTCCTTGACGGCCAGCCACTGGGAATTGAGCTCGAGCAGACCAATGCCCCCGGTGAGGCCGACACTGATCAGCCCCAGCAGGGCAATGAAGTTCTTCTTGTGGTAACGCACCAGCTCGAACAGGCCCCACCCCAGAGGAAATGCCAGGCCGATGATCAAGGCGTTGACACTGCCAAGGTATTCATCACCGCTGAATTTCATCAGGATGACCGAGGGTATGATAATACTGACGAGCAGATCAACCCAGGGGCGGGGCTTATGATCGGGAACGGATCGGGGAGTGTCCGGAGTCATCGAATTACCTGGTTTGGAGGCCTGTGAACAAAGGCCCGGTGAATAAACGTGTTCAACCAGTATACGATGAATCCAGGGGTATTCGAAGGGAGTTGGCCGGGCCATTGCGGCCCGGCCGGCAAATGCCTTTAAGGATCAGGCACCTGCCTCTTTCAGGCTTTCCTCGACAATCGCCAGGCCTTCCTCGAGGATGTCGTCCTCGATCGTGACCGGCATGAGGAAACGAAGGGTATTGCCATAAATGCCACAGCTCAGCAGGATCAGGCCCTTTTCCCTGGCCTTCCTGGTGACCGCAGCCGCCAGTTCCGGCATGGGCTTGTGGGAATCCTTGCTTTCCACCAGCTCGATCGCCGCCATGGAGCCCAGGTTGCGCACGTTATCGACATGCCCGAACTGTTCCTGCCACTGGGCGAAACGGGCCCTGAGCTTCTCGCCCAGGCGCTGGCTCTTGCCCAGGATATCCTCTTCCCTGAACACATCGAAGACTGCCAGGGCCGCGGCACATGCCGTCGGGCTGCCGGTGTAGGTGCCACCCAGGGAGTTCGGGCCGGAGGAATCCATGACCTTGTCGGTGCCGACAATCGCGGAAATCGGCATACCGTCAGCCATGGATTTGGCCGTGGTAATGATGTCCGGCTCGACACCGCTGTGCTCGATCGCGAACATCTTGCCGGTCCGGCCGAAACCACTCTGGACCTCATCGACGATCATCAGGATGTCGTTGTCGTCGCAGATCTTGCGGACCTTCTCCAGGAAGCTCTTCGGTGCCGGGTAGAAACCGCCCTCGCCCAGTACCGGCTCCAGTACAATCGCTGCGGTATTGCGGGCCGGGGAATCCGCCTTCATGGTCATGGCCAGTCCCCGCAGGGCCTCGTCCTCGGAGACACCGTGGTACGGCACCGGGAAGGGCGCCCGGTACACCATGCCCGGCATCGGGCCGAAGTCGGTCTGGTAGGGTGCCGCCTTGCCGTTCATGGCCATGGTCATGAACGTGCGGCCGTGGTAACCGCCATCGAAACAGATGACGTTGGTCTTGCCGGTGGCGGCCCGGGCGATCTTGACCGCGTTCTCCAGAGCCTCGGCGCCGGAGTTGGCAAGCATGACCTTGCCGTGTCCGCGCACCGGTACTACTTCGCTCAGCTTCTGGGCCAGCTTCACGTAGCCCTCGTAGGGCATCACCGTCTGGCAGGTGTGCATCAGCTTGTCCAGTTGCCCCTTGACGGCTTCCACCACCCTGGGGTGACAGTGGCCGATGTTCAGAACGCCGATACCGCCGGCGAAGTCGATCATGCGTTTGCCGTCGGCGTCCCAGAGTTCGGCGTTCAGGGCGTGATCGGCAAACTGTTCATTGGGGCTTGCCGCGCCCGCTGCCACGTAACGTTCTTTGAGTGCCTGCAATTCTTGATTGCTCACTTTTCGATTCTCCTGTTCGGGAGTCAGTAGGTTTAACTGCCAGTGTAGGGAGTACGGGCGCCGGCCACAAACCGACTACCCTCTTACGCCCGTTGGTCCCGGAACTGCAAGCGCGCGAGACGCTGGTACAAGGGACTGATTTCCATGAGTTTCCGGTGGCTTCCGATAGCCAGCAACCGGCCCTCCTCCAGTACGGCAATCCGGTCGGCGTCACGCACTGTGGCGAGCCGATGGGCGATCACCAGGGTGGTCCGACCGTGGGTGAGTGCCGGCATCGCCTGCTGGATCAGGTGCTCACTCTCCGCATCCAGTGCACTGGTGGCTTCGTCCAGCAACAGTATCGGGGCATCGGCGAGCAGCGCCCGGGCCAGGGCCAGGCGCTGCTTCTGGCCCCCGGACAGGCCCAGGCCGTTGTCACCAAGCCGGGTGTCATAGCCCTCCGGCAGCCTGTGGATAAATTCGTGGGCATAAGCCACGCGCGCCACCTGCTCCACTTCTTCCTGGCTGGCCTCGGGCCGGGCATAGCGGATATTGTCGGCGACCGAGCCGTTGAACAGCGCCGGATTCTGCGGAACCAGGGCAAAACACCGGCGCAGATCGGACAACTCCACAGAGGAGCAGTCGATACCATCGATTCGAATACTGCCTGCCTGTGGAGTATAGAAGTGCAGCAGCAGGTCGAACAGGGTGGATTTTCCGGCACCGGAGGGGCCCACCAGGGCGAGGGTCTCGCCGGGCTCGATGGTAAGGCAAAGATCATCCAGCGCGGCCGTCCCGGGCCGGCTCGGGTAACAGAACCACAGATGCTCAATCTCGATCCGGCCGGTCACCCGCTCCGGCAGTTTGCCGGTCAGCATACCCCGCTGACCGAATTCCGGGCGGGTTTGCAGCAGTTCAAACAACCGGGCCGCGGAACCTGCGGCCCGTTGCAGCTCGCCAATAACTTCGCTGATGGCCCCGGCGGCCACGCCCACCAACAGACTGTAGAACACGAAGGCGGCCAGCTCCCCGGGGGTGATGCGGCCCTCGATGACATCGAGACCGCCAATCCAGATCACGATCCCCACAGCGCCCATCACCAGGGAAATCGCCAGGGTGGTCAGCCAGGCCCGCTGCCGGATCCGGGCCCGGGCGATGTCGAATGCCCGTTCTGACACCTCCCCGAAGAAGCGCTGGTCGTGGGGCTGGTGATTGAATGCCTGTACTGTCTTGATCTGGGTGAGACTCTCACCCACATAGCTGCCCACATCGGCGACCCGGTCCTGGCTCAGCCGGGACAGCTGCCGGACCCGGCGACCGAAGAACAGGATTGGCGCAATCACCAGCGGGAAGCCGAGCAGGATGATGCTGGCCAGTTTGGGGTTGGTCACGAACAGGAGAATCAACCCGCCCACCAGCATCAGCGCGTTGCGCAGGGCGATGGATACCGTCGAGCCGATCACCGATTGCAGCACGGTGGTATCGGCGGTGAAGCGGGACTGGATCTCCAGGGCGCGGTTTTGCTCGAAGAAGCCGGGGTGCAGGTCGATCAGGTGGTTGAAAACCCGTTTGCGGATATCCGCCACCACCCGCTCGCCGACCCAGGACACCAGGTAGAACCGGGCAAAGGAACCGAACGCCAGGCCCAGCACCAGCACAAAGAACAGACCGATGGCCCGGGCCAGGTTGGCCGGTGATTCGGTGGCCAGGCCCTGATCCACCAGGATCCGCAGGCCCTGCCCCAGGCTCAGGGTGATGCCGGCGGTAATGACCAGTGCCAGTAGTGCGCCGGCGACGGCGCGCCGGTAGGGGCTGATGAACTCGCAGACCAGTTTCAGGGCCTTTCGGTGACGGGTGTCGATAGTCTGCCTCCGGATATCCACAGGAAGTCCTGTACACTTTGGTCGCTGTCCATCATACGGATGAATCGATCATTTTGCCCTCACCGAAAAGGAAAACCTGTGCGCGCCTACGCCGACAACGACTACCCCGCCGACCACAAACCTGACTGGAAAGTGATTGCCCGGGCCAGCCCGGAGGCCCGTACCACCTGTTGGCTGGCACTGGCTCTGAACACGCCGGCGTCACCGGTGATCAGGCTGAACCAGTTTCGGGCCCGGGTTATGCCGGTGTAGACCAGCTCCCGTGTCAGCACCGGGCTCATGCGGTCAGGCAACACCAGGCAGGTGTGATTGAATTCCGAGCCCTGGGATTTGTGGACCGTCATGGCATAGACCGTCTCCAGCTGCTGCAGGCGGCTCGGGGAGATCCAGCGGATGCCGTCGGTGCCGTCGCTGCCGGGGAAGGCTACCCGCAACGCCGGCCGGGGCTCCCCGTTCTCAGCCCGGTCCCAGGGCAGGCTGAAGGTGATGCCGATATCACCGTTCATCAGGCCAAGGTTATAGTCATTACCGGTGACCAGTACCGGCCGCCCGGCGTACCAGCCTTCGGCCCGGGGAATCAGTTTTTCCGCCAGCAGGTGCCGGGCAATGCGCTCATTCAGGCCTTCCACACCCCAGGGCCCCTGCCGCAGGGCACACAGGAGCTGGAAGTCACCAAAAGCAGCCAGCACCTTGCGGGCCAGCTGGTCCCAGTCCGCCATCGGGCTGTCCATCTCCAGATCGTGGTTGGCCATCAGTTCGAGATAATGGCGATAGCCCACCGGCGGCGGTAGTTCCTTACCGTGCAGTACCCTGCCCCTGCCACCGTTGTGGAATGCCCCGGGGCTGCCGGAAATGGCATGGTGGCAGAGGTTTTCAAGGGTCGTTTCCGGATCCGGGCTGGCATCGTGGCCGTTGAGCCAGATGACGTCCTCGAAGGTCCCCCGGCGACAGTGTTCGAGCATCGCGGCATTCAGGGTGTTGGTATTGACCGCTTCTGCCAGTCGGCGAATACCGCTGTTCCCGGTGAAGCGGTAGCTCTTGCGAAGCATGGCTACGGCCTGATCCAGTGCCTGACCCCGGGAATCCACCAGATCCTCCGGCAGTGATTGCCCGGTCACCGATTGCAGCCACTGTGCGGTGTCAGGTCGATAGTGGGCCTGCCGGGCCCGCTGACAGAGTTCACCCAGAACCGCGCCGGCATCCACCGAGGCGAGCTGGTCCTTGTCGCCAAGCAGAATCAGCTGGGCATGGTCCGGCAGGGCCTCGAACACGGAGGCCATCAGGTCGACATCCACCATGGAGGCTTCATCGATCACCAGAATATCCACCAGCAGGGGGTTGTCCCGGTTATGTCGGAATTTCCGGGTATCCGGGCGACTGCCCAGCAACCGGTGCAGGGTGGTGACCCGGGTCGGGATATCCTCGAGCCGGACCCGGCCGGGTAGCTGGTCCAGCGGCAGGAGACTGACCGCTCCGCCAATGGATTCGTTCAAACGTGCCGCCGCCTTGCCGGTGGGTGCGGCCAGGCGAATGCGGAACTTTCTGCCGGCCCGGGCGGGATCTTCACCCGCCACTGCCTGCAAGGCCGCCAGCAGGTTCACCACTGTGGTGGTCTTGCCGGTGCCGGGACCGCCGGTGATGACCGCAAAGCGTTTACGCGCGGCCAGGGCGCAGGCCAGTTTCTGGTAGTCCAGCTCAGCCGCTGGCCGGAACAGGATCTTGAGCGTTGTGGCCAGGGTTTGTGTGGCGCCGGAGCCGGAATCATCGAGCGGGGAGTTCAGAGCGAGGCGAGTGCTGATGCCCCGGGCAATCCGCTGTTCGTAACGCCAGAAACGCCGAAGGTAAAGCAGGGTGTCGTTCACAACCAGAGGTGCGGTGAGTGAGCCATCACTTACTGCCTGCGTATTGGCCAGGGCCGACAGGCTGTCCGAAAGGGAGACATTTTCCAGGACCTCGGACGGCGAGGGGCAACCGTCCTGGCTCCCGCCCGGGTAGACGGCGATGGTGTCTTCCGGCGGCAAGGCCAGGGTGTTGCCGGCGTCCTCCAGCAAACTCTCCAGGTCGATGCAGACGTGCCCACGCCCGACCTGGTGCGAGGTCAGGGCCGCCAGCAAAAGCAGCAGCGGGTTCGGGCTTTCTCCCTGCTCTTCACACAGTTGCCGGATCAGCCGCGCAAAGGCCACATCCAGGGGGCGGATCCATTCGGCCTCGCGCCATTGCTCCAGCAGTGCTTCCAGTTGCTCGAGATTCATGCCGCGTCCTCCCCGGGCAGGGTATCACCATCGAACAGGGCGTCGAGCTGTTCGATCAGCGCCCGGGGCGGTTTGTCGGTAAAGGCACCGGCGCCGGGGGCGTGGATCCCCCGCAGGAACAGGTAGACCGCACCGCCGATGTGCCGGTCATAGTCATAACCGGGCAGCCGGGCCTTCAGCAGGCGATGCAGGGCCAGCAGGTAGAGCACGTATTGCAGGTCGTAGCGCTTGTCGAGGATGGCCTGGCCCATGGCCTGGTCGGTGTAGGCGCTGTCGTCTTCGCCGAGGGTGTTGGATTTGTAGTCGAGCACGTAGTAGCGGCCCCCGTGTTCAAATACCAGGTCGATGAAGCCCTTGAGCATGCCGTTGAACCGGCGGTTATCCACCTGGACCCGGTCCGCGCCCTCCAGGGTGTGCCGGCGCACCAGGCTGTCCAGGGCTCCGGTGGCGACGTTACAACTCTCGAACCAGAATTCCAGTTCCGGTCGCACGGTGCCCAAATCCATCAGGGTGGCGCAGGTGCCCCCGTCACGGTCAAGGCGCAGGGGGGTCTGGATCAGACTCAGCAGCCAGTGTTCCAGGGTGTCGGTCCAGTCGCTCCAGCCCCGGGTGGTGCAGCGCCGCACCAGGTATTCCCGCAGCATTGCCGGGTTATCCACAATCCGGGCAAACCCCTGCTGGCAGCACCATTCCAGCAGCTCGTGGAGGAAGGTGCCCGGCCCCGCCCCTTTCGGAAACTGATGGAGGGAGTGACTGGTGGGGGGGATCGGCGCCTCATCGCCGGTGCCCTGGGCGGATTCTTCCAGCAGGTTCTGGGTTTCGGCATCCTCCACCTCCCCGCTGAACACCACGCCGGTCCCGGACAGGCCGGTGTATTCAATCGAGGAATAACTGGCAATCCACCAGTCTTCCCGGGCTTCCCGGGTGGCTTCCAGGGCCGGCCCCAACGCTTCCGGTGCTTGTTCGGTATAGCAGGCCGTATCGGCTTCGGGCAGCGCCATGACCATGATGGTGTCCTCGTCCCGGGCCAGGGGATTCAGGCTGTCGGCCAGGGCATACTGCTCCCGGCCTTCGCCCCCAAGCAGGTAGCCGAGGCCGCTTTGCGCCCAGTTGTCGATGGCGGCGACCCCCACCCAGGTGGCATACCGGGCCCGGGTCAGGGCCACGTAGAGCTTACGGATATCCTCACCGAGCCGTTCCCGGTCGGCCCGGGCGACCGCCTCGGGCTCCGGATCGAACACGGTTGCCGGCCGGCCCCGATCATCGTGGTAGCGGACATAGGCCTGCTTGTCGTTCCGGGCCCGGAACGCGGTCCCGAATGGCAGGAACACCAGCGGGTATTCCAGACCCTTGGACTTGTGCACGGTAATGACCTTGACCAGGCCGGCATCGCTTTCCAGGCGCAGGGTGCGGTATTCATCTTCCTCGTCCGCGGCCCTCAGGATCTGGGCGTAGTGGTGCACCAGCGCGTGCTCACCATCCAGCTGCAGGCTGTCCTGCTGCAGCAGCTCGGCGATGTGCAGGATATCGGTCAGCCGGCGTTCGCCATCGGGCCGTTGCAGCAGCCGTGCCGGTACTTCGAAGTCCATCAGGAAGCTGCGTAGCATGGGCAGTACGCCCTGGCTCCGCCACTGGTCGTGATAACCCATGAATCGTTCGATTTCCCGCTCCAGGGCGATTTCATCGGTGAGCAGCCGATCCAGGCTCTGCCAGGACTGGCCCAGGGTGGGCGTGGCCAGTGCCGCCCGGGTCAGGGCCAGTTGCCGGGGTTCGGCGAAGGCCCGCAGCCAGGTCAGCATTTCGCTGGCCTCGGTGGAGGTCAGCACCGAATCCCGGTCGGACAGGTACACGCTCTTGATCCGGCGCTGGCCCAGGGCCTCACGTACCGCCGCCGCCTCGTTGCGGTTGTTGACCAGGATAGCGATGTCAGCGGGGCATACCGGCTGAAGGTCCGCCGGATTATCCGGCAGCGCGAAGCCGGCCCTGCCCTGTTGCCCGAGGGTCAGCAGACGGGTGATTTCGCTGGCACAGGTTTGGGCCACTTCGGCGGTGGCCGTGCCCTTGGCCAGGGGCTTGCGGTTGCCGTTCCGGTCCTCGTCCTCGCTGTCCTGGGTCCAGAAACTGAGACTGGGTTGGTCTTCGCCGTCGATCTGCCATTCCCGCTTCGTGCCGTTGGCGTCGACACCCTGGAACGGCAGTGGCGTGCAGTCGCCCTTGCCGAACAGGAAGGCGCCGTCCCGGCTGTGTTGGTCGGCGTGCTCGAACACCCGGTTCACCGCCGCCACCATGCTGGCGGAGGAGCGGAAGTTGCGGCCCAGGGTCCAGGTGCGGTCCCGGGCACCCTTGCGGGCTTCCAGATAGGTATAGATGTCCGCACCACGGAATCCGTAGATGGCCTGCTTCGGGTCTCCGATCAAGAGCAGACAGGTGTCCGGGTCGTTGTCCGCCACACGGTAGATGCGGTTGAAGATCCGGTACTGGACCGGGTCGGTGTCCTGGAACTCGTCGATCAGCGCCGCCGGGAACTGGCGGCGGATGGTGGCGGCGAGCTGATCGCCCCGGGAGCCGTGCAGGGCATCGTCCAGGCGGGTGAGCAGGTCGTCGAAACTCATTTCCGAGCGTTGCCGTTTTTCCGATTCCAGTCGTTGCGCGACCCAGACGCTGGCGTGCCTGAGGATATCCGCCCGGGCACTGGGCTGGTTCTGGCTGAACCCGATAAGTTTATCGATGGCGTCGAACGCGGGATGATGCGGGGCCGGATCTTCGCCCTTGAGGATCTGTGCCAGGCCTTCCGGGGTCTGGTTGCGGAACCCGGCCTTGTTCAGGCCGTCCGGGACCGGTTCGTCCGACTCCGCCCAGGCCACCAGGGTGTCCCAGATCTTGACCATCGCGTTCTTACTGACGCCATGCAGGCGCTGGCTCTTGTTCAGTTCGTTGAGCAGAGCGACCACCTCACCCTGCCACGCGGCCCAGGGACAGGCTTTCAGTTCCCGGGCCCGGGCCTGGCGCTCGCTGACTACCGAATCGATCACCTCCTGGACATCGCCGGCCGGAGTGCCCAGCTGGCTGGCCTCGGGAATCAGGTTGCGGATGGCCCCGCGCAGGGCCTCCGGGGTTTTCCAGTGACCCAGGGCCTCGTCCATCAGATCCGGGGGCAAGGGGTAGATGAAGGTGCGCCAGTAGTCCCGGACCACGTCGTCGAGCAGTTCGCTCTGGTCGGTTTCCAGGGTAAGCCGGAACAGGCTGCCGCTGTCGAAGGCGTGTTCGCTGAGCATCCGGTTGCACCAGCCGTGGATGGTGGAGACCGCTGCTTCGTCCATCCATTCCGCCGCCAGCAACAGTTTTTTCCGGCACTCCGGCCAGGTGGCCGGATCCGGGTAGCTGCTGTCTCTCAGCTCGTACAGGAGCCTGGTTTCGGCCGGGGGCTCGCTGGCGTCCGCACTGTCGGAAAACACCTCGGCCGCCTGGGTCAGGCGGGTACGGATGCGGTCCCGAAGCTCCTTGGTGGCGGCGTCGGTAAAGGTCACCACCAGCAGGTTGGGCGGCAGCATGCCCTGGGCCAGCGGGCTGTCTTCATTCTGGCCATGGCCCAGTACCAGTCGCACGTACAGGATGGCGATGGTGAAGGTCTTGCCGGTGCCGGCACTGGCCTCGATCAGGGTGCTGCCGTTCAGGGGCAGGGTCAAAGGGTCGAGGTTCGGATTGCGATTGGTCATCCCGGTACTCATGCCTCTCCCTCGATCTGTCCGGCGGCGGATTTGCCCTGCTCTGCCTCCCAGAGCGGCACGTACAGCTGGTGTAGCAAGGCCTCGAATTCACCGCTGGCGAGCAAAGCCTCCGGGCTGTCGAAGGCACCGCGCAGGTAACCGGTGTCCCGTTCCAGGGCGGTGCTGTAGGCCTGTTCGGCATCGCTCCGGGCCCGCTCGTCATCGCCGCGGTATTTCTTGCTCTGGTAGTAACTGGTGATCCAGGCGAATCCCGCCTCGCAGTGAACCGGCAGGGTGCGGGTGGTGGCCTCCATCCACCGGGTCAGGGTGGCCTCCAGGTGCTGCCTGGCCTGGTCCGGAGCCATGGGTGTGAAACTGAAGGTGCGTTTCTCCTCCCTGGCCAGGATCAGGGTCTCGAAAGGCTGGTCGGTGAGCTGGCCGGCCAGGTGAATCACCCAGTCCCGCATCAGGTTGGCGTAGCGTACCTTCTTGCTGCCGCCGGAGCCGGACAACAGGCTGGAGCCGGCCACCACCAGCCGGCAAAACCGGCCTTCGGCGTTGGTGCGCAGGTTGTCGATCAGGTCGACCACTTCCACCGTACCCGTGCCATTCCGGTACTGGTATTCGAAGCTCAGCGGCTCGGAAATGGCCTCCGGCCAGTCGGCCAGCGCGGCCCGGTAGCGTTGATGCAGGTCCGGTAACCGTCCTGCCAGTTCCGCACGTAACCGGTGTTCGGTGACCCCCATGCCCAGGTCGCCGCGGCGTGCCATCCGATCAAGGGTCGCTTCCAGCCGTTCATACAGGTCTTCCTCGCTGACGGCCTTGATGACGCCCTCCCGGATCAGTTCGCTGTCCAGGCGCCACCGGTCCAGGCCGTTGAGGTCAAAGTTCTCGTTATCCGTGTCATCGTCCTCCAGTTCCTCGAAATGCACCTGCAGCCGTCGCTGATAGAAGGTGTCGATGGGCTTTTTCAGGAAATTCGACAGGTCAGCCAGCCGGATCGGTTCCTCCGGTTGCTGGTAGGGCAGCGGACTCTGGCCCGGTTGGGTCGTTTCGGCACCGTGGGCACTGCGCCATTCCCGCTCGAAGGTGAACAGGCTGCGGCTCTGCAGCACCTCGGCCAGAGGTCGGGGCGGGCACTCGGGACCGACGTCCAGGCCGTTGCTCCGGGGAAAATAATCCCGGCTGAAGGGCTGCAGCGGATGCCGGGTGGTCAGGGCCCCGGTGACCGATCCGTCCGGGTCGCCCGGCAGCGCCCACAGGCTGTCCAGATGGTCCTGTAACTGGCCCACCAGAACGGAAGGGGGGCGCTCGGAATCGTCCCTGATGCTGCGGCCCACCCAACTGATATAGAGCTGTTCCCGGGCTGATAACAGGGCCTCCAGGAACAGGTAGCGATCATCTTCGCGCCGGGATCGGTCTCCGGGGCGGTAGTCGTTGGCCATCAGGTCGAAATCCACCGGCGGCCGCGAGCGCGGGTAGTCGCCATCGTTCATGCCCAGCAGGCAGACCTTGCGGAACGGGATTGCGCGCATCGGCATCAGGGTGGCGAAGTTGACCTTGCCGGCGAGGAAGCGCTGGTTCAGTCCACCCTCGTCCAGTCCGGCCAGCAGTACGTCCTTGACGATATTCAGTGGCAGCTGGCGGGAGTCGAGCCCGGCGGCGAGCGCATCGTCCAGCCATTGTTCCAGCTGGCGGCGGAAGCGGTTCAGGAGCAACAGGTCGTTGTCTTCGACCCTGAGGAAAAAACGCCCGAGCATCTGCGAGAACAGGGTCTCCCAGTCCGTCGGGGTGCGTGGCGTCTGCAGGGCCTGCCAGAGCTCCTCGAGTTGCTCCACGAATTCCGCCAGCCGCCCGGCGAGGCTTGCCTGCAGCCCGCCGATCTCACCATAGGGTTCGATCCCGGCCCAGGGCTCGTCCTCGCCCATGCCGTAACCGAGCAACATGGCCCGCAGGCCGGATTGCCAGGTGTTCCGTTCCAGCTCTGCCGGCAGCTCCAGGCTTTGCCGGTGCCGCCCGTGCAGGCCCCAGCGGATATTGGCGCCTTCCACCCAGCGCCGGGCCAGTGGGATTTCGCCCTCGTCGATGCCGAAGCGGTCCCGGATGCCCGGTACTTCCAGCAGGCTCAGGATCTCGCTCACCCCGAAGCGGCTGCGTGGCAGGGACATCAGGGTTTCCAGGGCGATCAGCACCGGCTCGTGATGACGCTGCCCCTGGTCGGATATGGTGAACGGGATGTGGCGTTTCTGCCCGGCCTGGTAACGGCCGAACACGGCCTGGATATGGGGCGCGTAGACATTGATGTCCGGCACCATGACCATCACGTCCCGGGGGCGCAGGCCGGGATCGGCATTGAAGGCGGCCAGCAGCTGGTCATGGAGGATTTCCACTTCCCGCTGGGGGCTGTGGGCATCGTGGAAGACCAGTGAGTGGTCCCGGGCCAGGTCCAGCCGGCGATTTTCCGCCCGGATGTCCTGCAGCGGCGTCAGGTTATAAATGTCATTCTGCAGCTGGTGCAGCAGGGTTGGTTCGCCCGGTTCACCATGGGCGGAGAAAATGTCGATCTTCTGGTCCGGGGTTTCGAACCGGTCCCGGTATTCCTCGGGATTGTCGAATTCGTCCAGCAGGCGGATGTAGTCCCGGCCCTGTTTGCCCCAGGCCGCCAGCAACGGATTGGCGTGCTGGTGCAGCTGGTCCGGATCGGCAATCTTCGACAGTTCCGGGTGAGCGATACCCCGTTTGCGTTCGGCCTTCAGCAGTTCCCGGTCACTGACGATGTCGGCCCAGTAATACTGGCAGGGGTTGTGGACGCACAGCACCACCTGGCTGAATCGGCTGAGTACGTACAGTGCTTCCAGGGCCTGACGCGGCAGCGAGGAGACGCCGAACACCACGATCCGCGCTGGCAGGCGCGAGCGGTTCGCCGGCGCTGACAGGCGCTGGCCCTCGGCCAGGAACCGGGTGTGAATCCGGGACCGGCTGGTGTGGGCGTCCGGTCCCACATCCTCTACCAGCTTGCGCCAGAGCAGAGGCTGCCAGAGCGTCTCCGGGTCCAGGGGTTTTTCCTCGTTGCGGGCGGTGATCACCACATCCCGGCCCTGCTCCCAGGCACTGAGCCAGTCGGCGCGGAACACCTGGTACTGGTCGAACAGATCCGCCACCTTCTCGGCCAGCTGGAAGTTGCGCAGGTCGGTGTCGGTACCATCCAGAAACCGCGCCAGCGGCGTGAAGGCCTCGGCCTGATCCACCAGGTCCGGCAGCAGCCGATACAGGCGCCAGACCAGCCGGCGCTTGTCGAAGGGCGACTGTTCCGGCACTTCGCCGTCCGGCAACACCGCCCGGTATGCCTGCCAGATAAACCGCGCCGGAAACAGGAAATCCATGCCGGCGGCGATACCCAGGCCACCTTCGGCACCATCGCCCGAGCGCTTTTCCGCCAGCGCCAGCTTCAGCCACTGGGCAATACCGTTACTCTGGACCAGGAAGGTCTCGCTCTGCAGCGGGGGCAGCGGGTTCTCCCGGCACAGGAAGATCACTGCCCGGCGCAGGTCTTCCAGATGATTGGCATGGATGGCGTGAAAGCCGGGCTGGATGGCGGAGTGGTCGGCCATGGGGCTCCTTGTTGGCGATCGGTTCAATCCTGATGCCACAGGTTACCGTATGTGGCTGGAAAATCAGACAGTCATTATGCCTGATCAGGCTGACCGATGGCTGCGACGGGTGCTGTCGCGTCTGGTCTTCTGATCCGGGTGTTTGAGCTCGGGTGCGAGCGGGCGTAGAGTTGCATGATCTGACTGCTCTGCCGGAATCCCCGCTCGCCCTATGACCACGTTCCATCCTGCCACCGTGCCGTGTACCGCGGACCTGGATAATCCTCTGTATTACCTGGAAAACATGGAAACCGTGGTGCGCTGGGTGCTGAATCACCACGGAGATTTGCTGACCGGGTTGGAGATTCGTCTGCTGGAAACCTTCCTCGATCTTGAGACAGAGGAAAAAGCCCTGCTGACCCGTCTGGTGATGCGCACGGGTGAACTGTTCCGCGCGGACAAACTGGTTTATCCGGAGCTGGATTCGCCAGTTCCTGAGATCCTGCACCGGCTGGTGTCGGCCGACTGGCTCGATACAGGGCCTTTGCTCGACCTTGACCAGCTGTTCCGGTTGTTCACCCTGGCCGAGCTCCGACCAGCCTTTGCCGATACCCTGCAAGGGCTCGGCCACCGCCGCGCACTTCCCAAAGCGGCCATGAAAATGGCGTTGTCCGATCATTTCTCTGACGCGCGGCCGCTCACTGAATGGTTCGATGCCGGCACTGCGTGGGTGGTCCGTCTGCAACACATGGCGTTGTTCGACCGGGTCCGTTTGATGTTCTTTGGCAATCTGCGCCAGACCTGGTCTGACTTTGTGCTGGTGGAACTGGGCTACCAGAGCTACGAGCGGGTGCCGTTCACAGCCGAGTCCCGGGCCTTTTCGCACCGGGAGCATGTGGATTGTTACCTGGCGATGCAGGCCTGTCGGGATCAGCTCGACCAGGAGGTGCCGGCGTCTGAAGTGTGGCCACAAGTGCCCGGGCCGGTAACCAACGCCTGGCTGGCCAGCCGTCGGGACCGGCTGCTGCTGGAACTGGGTCGACAGGCCGAGCGCCAGGGCGACCGGGAGCTGGCACTCACCGCCTGGGCCCGGAGCCGGCATCGGGAAGCCAGGTTGAAGCAGCTGCGGCTGCTGGAGCGGATGAAGCGGTACCAGGAGGCCTGGCAGACTGCCAGTCACTGGCAGACCGAAGAATTGAGTGACGCCGAACGCCAGGGCCTGGACCGGATCCTGAAACGGCTGGCCCCGAAGGTAGGCGAGCCCAGGCCGGCTCCGGCGGCGATACGACCGATCAATGAGTGGCAGGTTTCGCTACCCCGGCCGGCGGCCGGCCCGGTGGAATGGGCCGCAGCGGAACACCTGGACGGACCCGGGGCACCGGTGGCCTATGTGGAGAACACCCTGATCAACGGCCTGTTCGGCCTGTTATGCTGGCCGGTGATCTTCAAGCCGGTACCCGGTGCCTTTTTCCACCCCTTCCATACCGGCCCCGCCGACCTGACCCGGGAGGATTTCCCGAAGCGTCGCCGGTCCGGTTTCGAGGCCTGTTTCGTCACCCTCGGCGATGGCGGATACCGGCAGCGCATCCTGGACACCTGGCATGACAAGCAGGGGCTCGCCAATCCGTTTGTGATCTGGCCGGCGCTGTCCCAGGCCCTGATCGAGCTGGCACTGGAGTGCATCCCGGCGGCGCACCTGGAGGCCATGTTCCGGCGTCTGCTGCTGAATGTGAAGGAACATCGCAGCGGTTTTCCGGATCTGATCCGGTTCCACCCGCAGCGCCCTGATCATGAACCGCGCTACGAGATGGTGGAAGTGAAAGGCCCGGGTGACCGGTTGCAGGATCACCAGCGCCGGTGGCTGGATTTCTTTGCCCGGGAGGGCATTCCGGCCAGTGTCTGTTACGTTCGTTGGGACGAGGATTCCGGCGTCGGGAGCAGTGAATGAAAGCGGCGGTGCGTACCCTGTGCGAGTTTGCCGCCCGGGCCGGGGACCTGGACTTCCGGTACACCCCGGCACCCTCCTCAGATGAGGGCATTGCCGGCCATCAGGCTATCCAGTCCCGCCGGGGTTACGGCTACAAAAGCGAGTATTTACTGACCGGTGAGTGCCTGGGAATAAAGCTTTCCGGAAGAGCAGACGGTTATGAGCCCGATCGTGGCCGACTGGAGGAAATCAAGACCCACCGGGGCGATCTTGCCCGGGTGCGGGAACACCAGCGGGCCCTGCACAGGGCACAGTTGCGGGCCTATGGAGCCCTGCTGTGTAAACAGGAAAAGCTGGAAAAGATCGAGCTGGTGCTGGTGTATTACGACACCGCTCGGGACAAGGAAAGCCAGCTTGCCGAAACCGCCGATGCCGATGAACTCTGGCAGGAACTCGAAGAGCTGTGCCAGAGATTTCGAGCCTGGGCTGAACAGGAAGAACACCACCGGAACCAGCGTAATACTGCCCTCGCCAGACTGAGTTTTCCCTTTGCTGACTTCCGGCCGCGCCAGCGGCAACTGGCCGAAACCGTTTACAAGAATGCCATGGCCGGCGGCACCTTGTTGCTGGAGGCTCCCACCGGCCTGGGTAAAACCCTGGGCACGCTGTTTCCGGGGCTGATGGCCATGGCCCGGGCCGACCAGGACCGGTTGTTCTATCTGACCTGCCGCAATACCGCCCGGCAACTGGCCCTGGACGCTGTGGATAAACTCAGGGCCGCCCAGGATGACTCTGTTGATTGGTCACTCAGAGTGCTGGAGCTGGTGGCCAAGGACGACGCCTGCGAACACCCCGACAAGGCCTGTCACGGTGACTCCTGCCCGTTGGCCAAAGGGTTTTTCGATCGGCTGCCGGATGCCCGTGCCGAGGCCGCCCAGTCCGGGACACTCACCCGGGCCGAACTGGCGCGTATTGCCGCGGGCCATGATATCTGTCCCTATTTCCTGGCCCAGGAGATGGCCCGCTGGAGTGACGTGGTGATCGGCGACGTCAACCGGATGTTTGATCAGTCCGCCCTGCTCCACGGCCTGGTTCGCCAGAACCAGTGGCAGGTCTCGATCCTGGTGGATGAGGCCCATAACCTGGTCGATCGGGCGCGGGGCATGTACTCGGTAACCCTTGAACAGCAGCGACTGCTGCGGGTAAAGAAAACTGCCCCGAAGGTGTTGAAGAAGGCCCTGGACCGCACGGCGCGCGCCTGGCAAACCCTGATCCGGGATCAGGACGCCGATGACCCCGTATTCCTCGACGCGTTACCGCCGAGCCTGATCGGCAGCCTGCAGGGGCTGGTCTCCACCCTGACCGATTATCTGGCGGACAACCCGCCGGATCTGGCACTGCAGGAACTGCTGTTCGAAAGTGTCGGCTTCATGAAGCTGGCGGACAGCTTCGGCGACCACTCCCTGTGTGAATTCCGGCGCCCGGGTCGTGGCCGGGCCTCACTCACCATCCAGAACCTGATTCCGGCGGACTTCCTGCGCGAGCGGTTTGCAGCCGCCGGCTCGGTCTTATTGTTTTCGGCCACCCTGAGCCCGGGCATCTACTACCGGGATCTGCTGGGCCTGCCGGAAACCACCGCCTTCACTTCCCTGCCCAGCCCGTTCAGCGCCGATCAGTTGCAGGTCCACTTCACGCCCGGGATCAGTACCCGCCAGGCACATCGGGAGGCATCGCGGGCGTCGATTGCGGACATCATCGCCGGTCAGTTCCGGGAACGTCCAGGCCATTACCTGGCCTTCTTCAGCAGTTTCCGGTATCTCAGGAACGTCAGCGAGACCCTCGCCGAACGGGCCCCGGATATCCCCCAGCGCTGTCAGGCGCCGGGCATGAGCCAGGCGGAGCGGGAGGCCTTCCTGGCGGAGTTCCGGCAGCCTGAGCCCAGTGTTGCGTTTGCCGTACTCGGCGGGGTGTTCAGCGAGGGTATTGATTTGCCGGGCGAACAACTCATTGGTGCTTTCGTGGCGACCCTCGGGCTGCCGCCGTTCGACCCCTGGCACGAGATACTCAAGGAGCGATTGCAGGAACGCTTCGGCGCGGGCTACGACTACACCTACCTGATCCCGGGGCTCCGGAAAGTGGCCCAGGCCGCCGGCCGGGTGATCCGGACCCCCGAGGACCGGGGCGTGATCTGGTTGATTGATGACCGGTTCACACGTCCCCCGGTGCGGAACCTGCTGCCGCATTGGTGGTTTGCCTGAGGTGGTAGTTACATTTTGTTATGGAAAAGTGCACCCGCGGAACTAAAATGCGTGGTCCTATCAGACTGGTTCCAACTTCGACAAGGACACTGAGCGCAAATGAACAACACGGATCTCGTTTTCCAGAGTTATGGACGATGTTGCCGCAAGGATGAATTTTTCGTCGATTTCTACGATTTCTTCATGTCCGGTTCGGACACCATCCGCAACCGCTTCCTGAAAACCGACATGGAAGCCCAGCGGCACCTGCTCCGCAATGGCATCATGCAGCTGATCCTGCACGCCCGTGGCATGTCGGACCGCAAGTTGCGGGCTCTGGGAGAGAGCCACAACCGCAACCACTACGACATCAAGCCGGAGTGGTACACGCTGTGGCTGGAGGCCTTGCTGAAAACGGTTCGCCAGCACGACCCTGACTACACGCCAGAGCTGGGCAAGGCCTGGCGTGAAGTGCTGAATCCCGGGATTGACCTTATTCGCGGGGCTTACTGAGGAGCGTTAGCCCTCACCCCCCCCCATTGGCCAGGGTGGATTCCCGGACAAATTCCGGTGCTCGCTGCGGAGGTACCGCGTGCAGCATGTCGAAACCTATTTCTTCATCCCGGGTATTGCCTTCGGCATCGGTCATGCGGAATGTGGCTTTTCTGGCCGGACCATTCACAGTCACCAGGTTGCTCTGGAAGTTGACATCAATGCCGTATTTCCGGATGTAGGACTCCAGTGCCGGCACGTAATCAGGGACGCCGAATAATACCGCCCCGGCATTGTGGAACTGGATATCAAGGTTGTTCAGCACGCCATGCCGGAGCCAGTAGTCGGACGACAGATACATGGCTTTTTGGGGGGCGCCGGCACACTTGATCGGCATGGGGGGCTGACTGAACAGGGCTCGACCATTTTTCAGCCGCTGGACGGTTTCCCAGGTATAGCTCGCCATGCCTTCAAGGTAGTTTGAGGTCACACCGTTCTGGCCGAGGGCTTCCTCCAGGCCATCGATGGCGCCCCAGTTCAGTTCGAGGCCAGGAGCAAGTACCAGCGTCTCGTAGGTCACCCGGGATCCGTCCGCGAGCTGGATGCGATTCTGGTCCGGGTCCACGGAGAGGACCTTTTGCTGGTACCAGTTGACGAACGAGGGCATGACCTCTTTCATGGGTTTGGAGGTCACTTCGGGACGAAAGACGCCTCCGCCAACCATGGTCCACCCTGGCTGGTAGTGATGGTTGGAGGAAGGCTCCACCACCGCGATATCGAGAGAACGGTCCCGCTTGTGAAGGCTGGACGCGACAGATATACCAGCGGCACCGCCACCGACAATCACGACAGTGTGGTTTTTATCGGACTCCCGTGGGATTGCATTCAAACTCATGCCTTGAACCTCTCTGTTTGTCATTGTTAGAGCAACTGCCAGGCCGCAGTTGATATTGATCAAATAATAGCAAACTTATGGGTATAATGTTATAACGATAGAGTATAGTTAGCGTGAGCTACATGCAGGGCAAAATCCCCCTGGATACGCCGGAAGACGCAGCCCGGAACGGACCCCCAGACACTTTCACAACCTCTGCCGGGCTATTGGGCCCGGCTTTGTTCTGCATGGCTTTTGGCCGAAAGTGACTTTGTCACTGAGAAATCAGCTTGAACCACCTATCGTTAAAGTGAGAAACCATCGTCAAACCCGTCGAGGAGGCAATAGCCATGATCAATAAACTGAAGGTACTGGGCCTGACCGCTCTGCTCGTCTGTGCGCCGTTTTTAGCACACGCTGACAATCACAAGAAAACCGTTGACGAGGTCCTGGTGATTCTCTCCAGCGACTCGCTGCAGACCCAGGGCATGGCCATGGTGTTGTCCAATACCATGGCGCAACAGGGTGCGAAGGTGAACGTTCTGCTCTGTGACAAGGCCGGTGATCTTGCCCTCAAATCCTATGAGTCGGAATCATTGAAACCCAAGGACGTAACGCCGGGCCAGATGTTGCGCGGTCTGCTGAAGAACGGCGGAAGTGCCAAGGTGTGCGCCCTGTATCTGCCGAACAGCGAGAACACCAAGGATGACCTGATCGAGGGTGTCGGGGTTGCCATGCCGCCGGAGATGGCTGGCCAGATGCTCAACCCCGCGATGCGCACTTTCACTTTCTGAGCCATGAAACGGTGCGTCGGCGTAGTTTGCCGGCGTACCCTTCACAGAACAGAGAGATCAGAGACACAATGACCGAGATCCAGCCTTCCCGCTTGCACAATTTTCACCCTGATGCTGATGACGCAGGTCCGGCGTTTCCTGCAGCTGGAATTTTTTCTCTCATGGTGGGCGTATTCTTTCCCGATGGCGGCTATCACCATTGCTACCTTTGTGATGTATCACCAGCTTCAGCTGGCGTTCTTCAAGGGACTGGGTGCGGTGTTACTGGGTCTGTTGACCTTGCTGATCGCGATGCTGGCGGGTAAGACCGCCCAGGCCGTCAGGCGCCGGGCGGTCTGTATCGAGGATTGAAGCACTTCCGGCTTACGGGGATTACCCGTTGAGATCCTCGTAGCCGGTCACCATTGGTTTGATGTGGCTGGTCAGGGTATGGCCCATGGTGGTCATGTATACGTGGGCAATAATGAAGACCAGCATGGCGAAGGCTGCTCCGGTATGTACCAGCGCCACCCACTCCAGTTCCAGGGCACCGGCCAGGGTCGCCGGCCAGTCGTTATAGAACAGGTACAGCAGCCCGGTCACCCAGATTACCGGTGAGATCACCACCTTGAAGAACAGGTAGGCCAGCCGCTGCAAGGGGTTATGCTTGGCCTTGGTGGTCTTCCGGTACGGGTGTTCAGCACCGGTGAAGGTGCCGATCATGTAATAGTGGATGACGGCGAACAGGCCATCTTTTGTGGGTATGTACTGGCGCCATTCACCGGTGGTGAAGTGCCAGAAGATGGCAAACAGCCAGAGCACGATCAGGGCCCAGGCGGCCAGGGTGTGGACCCGGGCCGCATCGCCGAATCCCAGCCAGGAATAGCTGCCGTGGATCTCGAACCCGGTGATCAACAGGGTGAAGATCAGCAGTGCCTGGCACCAGTGCCAGAAGCGCTCGAAGCGTTTATAGATCATTACCCGGCTCATGAGTGCTTCCTCCCCTTGAAGATCATCCGTGCGATGGCGTGGAGAATCACGCCCAGCAGGGTCAGTGCCACGGCCAGCCAGCCAATCCAGTTCAACCAGATATTACTGTTATGGCCCGGCATATAGATGCCGCCAATGCCAGCCAGCCGGCTCTCGGCGGCATGACAGGATCCGCAGCGCAGCGCATTCTCCGCCGGTGGCACCATGTGGGCGATGGGCCAGTACATACGGGTTGCCGCTGCCTTTTGGCCATTCCCGGGGAACGTAGGTGGGGTATCCGGCCAGGGTGGGGAATTTCCAGTAGTCGCCGGTGGTGTCGTGGCAGACCAGACAATCCACTGCGGAGTCCGCCTGGTTCATGTCTTCCCAGCCATAGCCAACGTGGCAGGAAGTGCAGCGGGCCTCGTTGGTAACCGCCATGCCGCAGAAGCTGTTGATCACCTTGCTCTTGCCCAGCTGCTGGCCGGTTTCCGGGTGATCGTAGAGCCAGGTCCAGTGGCTGGTGCCCTTGACCTGGTCAGCTGCTTCGGTGTGGCAACCCAGGCAGGCTTCGGTGACTTCCGTGGCGTCCTCAAAGGGGCCTTTGAGCGCCTCGAACTTGCTGTGGTCGGCGGTGGGAGGTGAGCGCTCCGCTCCCTGGGCTACGGAAACAACTGCCAAAGCCAGCACTGCCAGAAAAACTCTGGTCATGCCCGGCCTGAAACCGACTCATCCTGTTGATGCCATGACTCCCTCCACAGTCGGGGTTTACCCCGTACAGCATAGTCCATTTTCCGAATAGGGCAGGCCAGAAAACAGGCTCTGGCCCTCGACGCCCTATCCGGGATCTGGTGTTGTTATCAGGGGCGATAGATCTTGTCCGGATTGGTATCCATGGCGAACCTGACTTTTTCTTCATTGAAGCGGGAGCGGTCCACCAGTTTGAACGGAACGTTGGCATCTACGGCTCGACATTGATCCACGACTAATCGCCCTGGTAGCAAGTCAGTTGTCAGCCCCCTATAATCACTCGTATGAAAAAGCTCACCTTGAAGTTAAATGATTGCAGCCCGGAGGCGCTCCCTATGAAGCGGCTGGGGCAATATATTGCTCACCTCTCCGACATGCTTGGAGAAGTGGAGCATGTCCATTTTTCTTCGGTGAGCAAAGGAAGCGCCATGCTGAATGTGGATGTTGAAGACCTGCATTATCAGAAGGTACTCACTCACGTTCGGGAGGTTCCGAATGGCATGGGTGCCAGGAAACAGCTGGCTGCCTATCGGAATCTGAGGCAATTAATGGAAGAAGACGGCACAGGAGGTGCGATTTTGAATGACACGGATGCTCAGATTTTGTCGTTCAGAAAACGGCCAGACGATGAAAAGCCGTTAGTGGTGAATAAGTCTGGGTCTGTTCAGGGCCGCCTGTACCTTGTTGGCGGCAAAGACGACACGATTCCGGTTCGGCTTGAAGGAGCCAATGGCGAAACGCTTCATTGCGAGGCTACCACCGAGATTGCCCAGCAGCTCTCTGCCCTGCTTTTCAAACAAGTGCGGGTGAGTGGCCGTGGTACCTGGGAGCGCTCGCCAGAAGGAACTTGGAAGCTGAAGAAGCTGAAAATTGAGTCCTTCCATGAACTGGATGCGGGCAAGGCAAGTAGTGTCATTGCCCGAATGCAGTCACTAGGCGGTTTAAAATGGGCGGAAATGGATGACCCGCACGGAGTAGCTAGGGATTTAAGAGGCTGAATTGCGATTATTACTCGATAACAACGTACTGATTCAGATTCTTGCACCCAACACCAGAGGGTTGACCGATCCGGAAACGAAGGAGGCTCTGGGTCGGTTAGAGGAACGAGCGGCGGCATTCGTAGCAGAAGCTGAGAGAACGGAAGCGGTTTTGATCATTCCGGCACCGGTCCTGTCGGAATTCCTGATTGGTGTGGAGGCATCAAAATATCAGGAATATCTGGATGTTCTGAATGGCAGTGCCTGCTTTGCAATTGTGGATTTCGACACAGCAGCTGCCATTGAGTGTGCCCAGCTTCCGGACAGGAAAGAGCTCGCTCAGATCTCACCCGGGCAGGTTGCCAGCAAGCTCAAATACGACCGCCAGATTGTCGGTATTGCGCTCGCTGCCATGGCGGATGAAGTCTGGTCGCACGATGACTCGCTCTGCAAGATCGCAAGCTCCAGGGGGTTGGCGGTAAAGTCGCTGGCGGATATCGAGCCGCCAGCGGTTCAGGGACAGATGTTTCCATCTGACGAAGACGCCTGAAACAGCAGTCGGTATGTTTCTACGTTCTTGCCCGTTGAGCTGGCTTCATCGCCCTATTGCTGATCATTATGTTGGGTTCTGATTCCTGGCGCCGAGCTTGAACACCAAGTCACGGCGCAAGGCATTCGCATCGTTGGCATCGGCAAAACGGTGATTCACAAAATCCCGGTCGATGATCACTTCGTGCACCAGTTGCCTGGGCTGGCGCTCCAGCTATTTGCGATGGTTCGGGGTCCGGTTGTGCTGTTTGGTAAATGCTGAAGTCTGCCGGGGGCCGAGCTTATGCAGGTGCTGGTGCAGAGATTTGGGTTCCACGCCCGCAGTGGCCCCGGTTTCCTTTCAGGAATGAAGCAGAGAAGAGTGATCTGCGAGACGCGCATTGTTAATTTGGTTCTGCGCGGTTAAGCACAACACTACCCACTGAATTAGCTGCAGTTGAAGCACGACGAAAAGGAGTACCCTCAAGCCGATTCTGGTTAACCGGTTCCAAGTGCAGGATAGTGGTGCTTCCAACGCCGGTCATCACCGAAACCAAGGGTATCAAGAGAAAATATTATTGTTGAACACCAGTATCAGTGAGTTGCCCTTACCTCATCAATGAAATCGGCCATGGAGTACAGCCAGGCTTTCCCCGGCATCCCTGATATTCAGATCAGACCATTTGGGAAGGCATGGCAATGGGTGGGTGATGTTCTTCTGCCGGGGCACCCTTACGATATCGCCGTTTCGATCAAAAGCTTCAAAGCCAAAGAGCGCCTGATCGCCAGTGGCACCGGTAGCCTTTTGACCCCGACACTTGGCTGGGGGCTGTTCAATGATCCGGATGAGTGGGGTTTCGAAAGATGCAATTCCTATCTTTACCGGGGGTTTCTTGCGATCTACATGCCACACAATTTGCTGACGCAACTGGACCCGGATCAGAGAGGAATTCAGAACGTTAATGGAACGAAACTGCTGCGGGATCTACAGCAGTTTCCATCCGATGTTCAATCGGCAATGAATTCTAAAAATGGCCATCGGATCGATATGAGAAAAATCTGAAGCCCGGCAGCGGGATACTCCCCGGTTAAAGAACGGGGAGTATCCAGCGTTCTCCCTCCATGTTTAAATTGAGAGAGTCCGGTTGCGCCTCATATCAAAATCAATGGCCAGGTAACGCCGGTCTGGCTCATCGGCACCCCAGAACAGCTCCATTGCCGCCACGCAGTCATTCCGGCGAATGTGAAAAAAGAGATGGATCTCACCAATATCCGGATCTCCGGTAAGAATGGTCCGGAGCATTTCTGCCTGCTTCTGAATTTCCATTTACATCACCTCGCTTTGTTAAGTCCGGCGCCCCTGCCAGATAAGCCGTTCAGGCTGCCCTGAACCAGTTGTTCTTTTTGATTGAACTCAGCTGGTCACCCGCTTCCTGGTGAGTGCCAGTGATGATGTCGGCATTTCCCCGTACTCGTGAAGCTGCTGACGGAGCATGAAACCCTGGCCGCGTGTTTTCTGGCAGGTCAGGCGCATTTCACGCAAAAGCACCCTGGCCCCATCAGCCTCCTCATCAGCCCCCGACTCCCGCATCAACGCATTCAACTCCCCTGGCGCCTGCACCAGCTCACCCATCGCTTCACCCGCCAACACACTCGGCTCCGGCAAATTCGCCGCATCCACACTGTCACTGTTTTTCAGCCAGGCAATATCAAGCGAATCGCCCTTGTGCCCGGCAATCCACTGGTGGCTGAAGCTGCGCCATCGGCTGTGAGCGAGACGGGGGTCGATGCCTTCGTTTTCGTCGCTGTGTTCGGGCAGTTCGATATCTTCGGAATGGAAGCTGTATTCGCCCTCTTGGCGTTCGCTGTCGCCGTTGGGGCTTTCACATACACCGTTTCAATGACTTCAGGTGCGGGTCACCAAACGGTGTGCGTTTGCCAAACCTGGGCATGTTGGTGCGCAGGTCGTAGACCCAGACGTGTTCGGTGCAGTGTTCTTCCTGATACTTGTCTGCCGCGCTGCCTTTGGTGAAGAACAGGTCTTCGGTCTGGCTTTTTATGTATTCATTGGCGGCAATCAGAAAGCCCGCCGCACCCGCGGCGGGGCCCTGGGTGCGCGCCGGGCTGCGGTTTCAGGCAGCGCACCATGGTGTTGATCAGAGCGCGAGGGGTGAAACTGGCCGGCGCCGGATTTGCCGTTCAGGTCGGTCCAGCGACAGCCTTCGGGCAGCGGATGTTTTTTCGGAGTGACGGCTTCGGTGTTTTCATGCACCATCTTGATGAAAAGCAGCAGTACCAGTTCGGTGACGTAGTCCGAGTAGTTGATGCCGTCGTCTCGAAGAACGTCGCAGAGGTTCCAGAGTTTTTGGACGGTGTCGTTGTTGGTCGTGGGTTTTCCAGTGTTTTAAGCCCGCTCAAGGAACAGCGCCATGAGCGGTGAATTGATGTAGAAATTGCTCCGGCCTACCTTGGTTTTGTCCAGCAGGCCAATGTTGACCAGTTCATCCAGGTACTTGGTCGCGGTGATTCGGGTGACAGAGAGGTCTTCCATCACGAACTCGATCTTGGTGTACGGGTGGTTGAACAGGTTATTCAGCAACTCCTGCCGGTAGATCTTCGGGCACTCGTTACGCATTCGGTGTTTCGTGTGTTGCATCAGCTCGCGAATCTGGCCAATCAGTGCAATCGTCTGTTGAGCCGTCTGGCTGACACCCTCCAACATGTACAGCAGCCAGGGCTCCCAGTTGCCGGTGTCGCGCACGGCCTGCAGCTCCCGGTAGTAACTGGCCTTGGTCTGAATCAGATAGCGGCTGAGGTAAAGAACCGGAAGGTCCAGCAGATCTTTCGCCACCAGATAGAGCATGTTGATGATGCGCCCGGTTCGGCCATTGCCATCGTAGAATGGATGAATGCTTTCAAACTGATGGTGAATGATCGCCATTTTGACCAGCGGATCAGCGTCGCACAGCTCATCGTCGTTAATGTAAGCCACCAGATTGCCCATCAGGTCTTCAATCTCACGGGCAGATTGGGGCGGTTCATAGACGACTTCCCCGGTGGCCTGATTCTTCAGGGCCGTGCCCGGCAGCTTGCGCAAGCCAGCCCGGTTTCGTTCCAGGGTTTCCTGAATAACCAGAATGTCGTTGAGTCGAATCAACCTTGACTTCCGAACGCTTCGGAAGCCGGCTCGCAGTGCTGCTGCGTAGTCCTGAACTTCTTTTGTTTCGGGTGAAACGCTGGCTTCGTCAGCCACCACAGCCCGGTAGAGGTCATCCTGGGTGGTAATGATGTTTTCGATTTCAGAACTATGCCGCGCTTCCTGCAACGTCAGCGTATTGATGAGTATTTCTTCATTGGGAATAGCTGCGGCGACGCCCTTCAGCTCCGCCAGGTAACGATGAGCTTCCGCCGCCTTTTTCAGCACGGTTCTGGATTCCCACTGTTCGACCTGTTCCAGGGGTAAGGTTGGCAGCACAGAGTATCCCTTTCTCAATTCGTGTATAGAAAAATCAAAAATCTATACATGTCGGGGCGGATATGCAAAGGAAACTGCAGTTTTCTATACATGTGACATGTCACGAATATAGAAAAACGCAAAATTTATGCACGCTCTATGCACTCCGCTCCGGCCACATCGCCTCATTCAACTCCTCCAGCACCGTATCCAGTTGCTCACCCAGTACTTTGTCCATCTGCCGCCCCCGCCATCATCGGCAAAACGGTGATTCACAAAATCCCGGTCGATGATCACTTCGTGCACCAGTTGCCTGGGATGGCGCTCCGGCTATTTGCGCTGGTTCGGGGTCCAGTTGTGCTGTTTGGTAAATGCTGAAGCCTGCCGGGGGCCGAGCTTATGCAGGTGCTGGTGCAGAGATTTGGGTTCCACGCCCCAGCTTTGGTGTAGTTCGAGAACATTAACAGACTTATCAAGGATACAGAAACAGGTGCCTCTTCTGGGCGCAACGAATTGATAAAGCGGGGAAGCATTCAGAAAACAAGGCGGGAAAGTGGTCGGCGTGGCAGGATTCGAACCTGCGACCCCTTCGTCCCGAACGAAGTGCGCTACCAAGCTGCGCCACACGCCGAACAACGGCCGGTATTATACGGATTAAACGAGGTTTGGCTACCCCTCGGCGGGGAATTTTCGTCTGTATAACTGCGGAGACCGGCCGTATCGCCCTCCCTGTTACCCGGCGGTGGGCAACAGGGATATGTCCGCCACCCGCAGGAACAGGTTGCGCAGGCGGTTGAGCAGCGCCAGGCGGTTGTTGCGGATCGCTTCATCCTCGGCCATGACCATGACCTCGTCAAAGAAGGTATCCACCGGCTCCCGCAGGCTCGCCAGCGAGCTCAGGGCACTGGCGTAGTCACCTTTTTCGAACAGCGGCAGGACCTTCCGGGCCTGCTCTTCCACCTGCGCCGCCAGGGTTTTTTCCTCGGCGTCCTGCAGCAGGCTGTCGTCCACGGTTTCCCCGATGCTGTCACCACCCTGCTTGGTCAGGATGTTGGATACCCGCTTGTTGGCGGCGGCCAGGGCCTGGGCTTCGGGCAGCTGGCGGAAGGCTTCCACGGCCTTGACCCGGCGATCGAAGTCCAGCGGCCTGGTGGGCCGGCGGGCGTGCACCGCGAGGTAAACCCCGGCGCTGATGCCCTGCTCTTCATAGTGAGCGCGGAAGCGCTCGAGCATGTAGTCCACCACAGTGGTGGCGGTGTTCTGCTCGGTCAGCACAGTGAAGTTCTCTTCTGCCCATTCGCAAACGGTCTGCAGGTCCAGCGGCAGTTCACGTTCGATGATGATGCGCAGCACACCCAGGGAGGCCCGGCGCAGACCGAACGGATCGCGGGTGCCGGAGGGCGGCTGGTCGATACCGAACAGGCCCACCAGGGAATCAATGCGGTCGGCAATGGCGACGGCGCAGCCGGTCAGGGTGCCGGGCAGGTCATCACCGGCAAAACGCGGCATGTACTGCTCGTTCAGCGCCCTGGCGACATCCTCGTGCTCGCCATCGTTGGCGGCGTAGTACTGGCCCATGATGCCCTGCAGATCGGTGAACTCCAGGACCATCTCGGTGACCAGGTCGGTCTTGGCCAGCATGGCGGCTCGCTCGGCCAGGGCCGGATCGCTGTTGATCGCCCCGGCGATCTTCTTCGCCAGGGCGGCGACCCGCACGGACTTGTCGTAGACGCTGCCCAGCTTCTCCTGGAACACGATCGGCTTGAGGGACTCGATGCGGTCTTCCAGCCGGGTCTTGCGGTCGGTGTCGTAGAAGAAGGCGGCGTCCGCCAGGCGCGGGCGGATCACCTTCTCGTTACCGGAGATGACCTGGCTCGGATCCTTGCTTTCCAGGTTGGCCACGGTAATGAACAGAGGCAGCATCTTGCCGTCCTTGTCCACCACGTGGAAGTACTTCTGGTGTTCCTTCATGGAGGAAATCAGGGCTTCCGCAGGCACCTCGAGGAAGCGCTCCTCGAACCGGCCCATCAGCGGCACCGGCCACTCGTTCAGGGCAGTGACCTCGTCCAGCAGGTCTTCGTCGATGACCGCGCGGCCGCCGGCTTCGTTCTCGGCCAGGGCCGCGACACCGGCCCGGATATGCTCCCGGCGTTCGCCGAAGTCCGCCAACACATAGCCTTCCTGCTTGAGCACCACCTCGTAGTCATTCGGTGTCGGCACGATCAGCGGCTTCGGACAATGGAACCGGTGACCACGGGTGGTGTTGCCGGCTTTCAGGCCCATGAGGGAGGCGTCGATCACCTTGTTGCCGAACAGCAGGATCAGCCAGTGGACCGGGCGGACAAACTCGGTCCGGTGGGCGCCCCAGCGCATGCGCTTGGGAATCGGCAAAGCGGCCAGGGACTGCTCCACCAGTTCCGGCAGCAGTTCCACGGTCGGGCGGCCCTGCTCCACGGTGCGATAGACCACCCAGGCACCCTTGTCGGTTTCCATGGTGTCCAACTGGTCCGGAGTGATGCCCAGGGAGGTGGCGAAGCCGGTCAGGGCCCGGGTCGGGTTGCCGGAGTCGTCGAAGGCGGCCTTGACCGCCGGGCCACGTTTCTCCACCGGCTTGTCGGGCTGGGCGTCGGCCAGATCGCGGACCCGGACCGCCAGTCGGCGCGGTGCGGCGAAGGCTTCCACCTTGCCGAATTCAATGCCGGCGTCTTCCAGGCCCCTGGCGATGCCTTGTGTGAACGCATCAGACAGTGGCCTGAGGGCCTTGGGGGGCAGTTCTTCGGTGCCCAGTTCAACCAGAAAATCCTGTGTAGCCATGGTTATGCGTTCCCCTGTTCCTGCTGTGCCTTCTTCGCTTTCTTGCTTTTCTTCTTGCCGTTGGCCCTGGCCTCGGCGGCTTCTGTCGCAGCCAGCACTTCCTGTTTCAGGGTCTCCGGGGCCAGCGGAAAGCCGAGTTTGCGGCGGCTGTCGAAGTAGGCCTGGGCCACGGCACGGGCCAGGGCTCGTACGCGCAGGATGAAACGCTGGCGCTCGGTCACGGAGATGGCGTGGCGGGCATCCAGCAGGTTGAAGGTGTGGGAGGCTTTCAGCACCTGTTCATAGGCCGGCAACGGCAGGCCGGCTTCGATCAGTCGGGCGCTCTCGCGCTCGTGGACGTCGAAGCTGTGGAACAGGAATTCGGTATCGGCCTGCTCGAAGTTGTAGGTGGACATTTCCACTTCCTGCTGGTGGAACACGTCGCCGTAGGTCACAACGCCGTCCGGGCCTTCGGTCCAGACCAGGTCATAGACGCTGTCCACGCCCTGCAGGTACATGGCGATCCGCTCCAGACCGTAGGTCAGCTCGCCGGTTACCGGATAGCACTCCAGGCCGCCCACCTGCTGGAAGTAGGTGAACTGGGTCACCTCCATGCCGTTGAGCCAGATTTCCCAACCCAGGCCCCAGGCGCCGAGGGTGGGGGATTCCCAGTTGTCCTCGACGAAGCGGATGTCGTGCACCAGCGGGTCCAGGCCCAGGGCCCGCAGGGAATCCAGGTACAGCTCCTGGATATTGTCCGGGGACGGCTTCAGCACGACCTGAAACTGGTAATAGTGCTGCAGACGGTTGGGGTTTTCACCGTAACGGCCGTCGGTGGGGCGACGGCTGGGCTGAACGTAGGCCGCATTCCAGGTCTCCGGACCGATCGCCCGCAGGAAAGTGGCCGGGTGGAAGGTACCGGCGCCCACTTCCATATCCAGGGGCTGGAGAACCACGCAGCCGTGCTGCGCCCAGAAATTCTGCAGAGCCAGGATCAGACCCTGGAAGGTCTTGATATCCGGCGCGGAGTTGTTCGTTGCCTTGTCTGTCACGACGTTTGCCTGCTGATTCAGTCTGTGTCTGGCGCCCCGATCATCCTTCGGGGCACTCCGAAAAAAGGCGCATTATACGCTTGCCAGTGCGGTATTTCTAAGTGGTCTTCACTGCGTTGATTTTGAACTAGAAGAAGGCCAGCCCGACCTGGAAAAGTTTTTCCACGTCCCGGACCCGGGACTTGTCCACCAGGAACAGGATGACGTGATCGTCCGGCTGCACCCGCAGGTGATCATGGGCGATCAGGACCTCGTTGTGGCGGACGATGGCGCCGATGGTGGTACCTTCCGGCAGGGAGATCTCGTCCAGCCTTTTACCCACCACCTTCGAGGACCGGTGATCGCCGTGGGCGATGGCCTCGATGGCCTCGGCCGCCCCCCGGCGAAGTGAGTGAACGTTTACTACATCGCCCCGGCGAACGTGGGTGAGCAGGCTGCCGATGGTGGTCTGTTGCGGCGAGATGGCGACATCGATATCCCCGCCCTGGATCAGATCCACGTAGTCGGGATTGTTGATCAGGGTCAGCACCTTGCGGGCACCGAGGCGTTTGGCAAGAAGCGACGCCATGATGTTGGCCTCGTCGTCATTGGTGACGGCACAGAAGACATCGGTGTTTTCGATGTTCTCTTCCAGCAGGATGTCCTTGTTGGCGGCGTCCCCTTCCAGCACCACGGTCTTGCGCAGGTTTTCGGACAGCATCACGCAGCGTTCGTGGTCCCGCTCCAGCAGCTTGACCTGGTAGCGACCCTCCAGGGTGCTGGCCAGGCGCTGGCCGATGTTGCCGCCGCCGCAGATGAAGATTTTCTTGTAGGGCTTCTCCAGGGGCTGGAGCTCGCTCATTACCGAGCGGATGTGGTCGGCGCCGGCGATGAAGAACACTTCGTCCCCGTCCTCGATCACAGTGTCGCCCTGGGGCATGATCGCCCGGTCCTTGCGGAAGATGGCGGCCACCCGGGTATCGGTCTTGGGCATGTGGGTGCGCAGGTCGGACAGCTCGTGCCCCACCAGCGGCCCGCCCTCGGTGGCCTGGATCGCCACCAGCCGCGCCAGGCCCCTGGAGAACTCCAGTACCTGGAGGGCACCGGGATATTCGATCAGTCGGGTAATGTGCCTGGTGACCAGGTGCTCGGGACTGATCAGGACGTCAATGGGGAAGCCGCGCAGACTGTCCAGGTCCTTGGCCTTGTCCCGCTGGTAGAACAGCTCGGGCCTGGCCAGGTAGGCGTTGGCCCGGACCCGGCAGATGGTGGTCGGTGTCTTGTACAACAACTTGGTGACCTGGCAGGCGACCATGTTGGTCTCATCGCTGTTGGTGACGGCAATCACCATGTCACCGTCTTCGGCGCCGGCCTGCCGGAGTATGGTCGGATAGGACGCCTTGCCCTGGACGGTCCGGATGTCCAGGCGATCCTGCAATTCCCGCAGCCGGACGCTGTCACTGTCGACCACGGTGATGTCGTTGGCTTCGTTGGCGAGGTTTTCGGCCAGGGTTCCGCCCACCTGGCCGGCGCCGAGAATCAGGATCTTCATGGTTCGGGTTTCTCCAGTACCGCGTAAAAGAAGCCGTCGTGGCTGTCAGGGTCCGGCAGCAACTGGCGACCGGCGCCGGTGTCCCGGCCCCAGGCCACATCCGGCTCGATCAGGCCGGCGTCCGGCTGCTGTTTCATGAATCGTTGGATTATACGGTGGTTTTCCTGGGGGAACACGGAACAGGTCGCATACACCAGGCGGCCACCGGGTTTGAGAATAGACCACATGGCCCCAAGCAGCCCCAGCTGGATCCGGGCCAGGGGCGCAATGTCCGATTCCCGCCGCAACAGCTTTATGTCCGGATGCCGGCGAATCACGCCGGTGGCGCTGCAGGGGGCATCCAGCAGGATGCGGTCGAACCCGGTGCCATCCCACCAGGTGTCGATATCTGCTGCATCCGCCTGTTTCAGGGTGGCGGTCAGGTCCAGGCGGTCCAGGTTTTCCTGCACCCGGGGCAGGCGCTCGGCGGACTCGTCGATGGCAACCACTTCGGACAGTTCACCACAGGCTTCCAGGATGGCGCAGGTCTTGCCGCCGGGGGCAGCGCAGGCATCCAGTACCCGCTGACCGGGAGCGAGGTCCAGCAGGGTGGTACATAACTGGGCGGCCTCGTCCTGAACGCTGGCGGCACCGTCGGCGAACCAGGGCAAGCGGTCCACCGGAACCGGCCGGGCAAGCTGGATAGCATGGGGTGCGAACCGGGTCGCCGCAGCCTCGATACCCGCCTCTTCCAGCAGACCCAGGTAGTGTTCGCGGGTGAAACGCAGGGCATTGACCCGCAGGGTCATGGGGGCCTGGGTGTTATTGGCATCAAGAATCTGTTGCCAGTCCTGCGGCCAGTTGTGGCGCAGCTTGTCCACCATCCACCGGGGGTGGCTGAAGCGTTCCGCGTCGTCTGAAGGCTCCGGCGCCTCCTGCCGTTCGGCAGCGCGCAAGACACCATTGACCAGCCCGGTCAGGTGCGGTTTGCCCAGGGCCCGGCAGGCTTCCACTGATTCATTGAGTACTGCGTAGGTGGCCTGTTCGCTGAACCGGAGCTGGAACAGGGCGACCAGCATCAGGTGGTGGACAATCCGATCCGGTTTGCGCAGCGGTTTTTTCAGCCGGCCCCGCAGTTCACCATCGAGACGCTGGAACCAGCGGCAAGTGCCGTAACACAGTGCCTGGAGCTCCGCCCGCTCGCTCTCCCCGACCCGGTTCAGGGCCGGCGGCAGGCACTGGGACAGGGACTGGCCCTGTTCGACTGCCAGCAGGACGCTGGCCGCCACGGACCGCATGGGTTGTTGGCCGGAGCCCATCTCAGTTCAGCTCCTGACCGGGCAGTAACAGCTGCTTGCCGCCATTGATCAGATCGTTGACGCTCTGGGCGCGGGCACCGGGCAGCTGCAGCCGGGTGATACGCAGGATGCCCTCACCGCAGGCCACATCGATGCCTTCCCGTTCCCGGCGGATCACCCTGCCGGGGGCCTCGGCGGATGCACCGGCAAGGGCGCGGGCCTCATGAATGCGGATGCGCTGATCGTCGAGGTCGGTGTAGGTACCGGGCCAGGGGTTGAAGGCGCGCACCAGCCGTTCGATGCCGGCGGCGTTCTGGTGCCAGTCGATGTGTCCTTCATCTTTGGATAGCTTCCGGGCATAGCAGGCCAGGTCGTCATTCTGGGCTTCCCCGGACAGTTCGCCCTTTGCCAGCAGCGCCAGCGCCTTGACGATGGCCTCCCCGCCCATGCTTGCCAGCCGGTCGTGGAGACTTCCGCCGGTATCGTCGTCATGGATGGGGGTAATGGTTTTCAGCAGCATGGCGCCGGTATCGAGGCCTTCGTCCATCTGCATGATGGTGATGCCGGTTTCCCGGTCGCCGGCGGCAATGGCCCGCTGAATCGGCGCAGCACCGCGCCAGCGTGGCAGCAAAGACGCGTGAATATTGAGGCAGCCGTAGGCCGGGATCTCCAGCACGGTCTTTGGCAGGATCAGGCCGTAGGCGGCAACAATCATCACATCCGGGTTCAGCATCGCCAGTTCCTGCTGTGCTTCCGGGCTGCGAAAGTTCTCGGGCTGGAACACCGGCAGGTCAGCCTCCAGCGCCACCTTTTTGACCGGGCTGGGCATCAGCTTGCGGCCGCGCCCGGCGGGCCGGTCCGGCTGGCAGTAGACGCCGACGATGTCGTGGCGGGTGGCCAGAAGGGCCTTCAGGGCGGTAGCGGCAAAGTCGGGTGTGCCGGCAAATACGATTCGCACTGTGGTGTCGTCTCTGTTCCGTTGAATACGAAAAGACCGGGTCATCGCCCGGTCCGTCACTGCTTGTCTGTTCTGGTGGTCTGAAACAGGTCAGGCACTCTTGCGATGAAGCTTTTCCAGTTTCTTCTTGATCCGGTTACGCTTCAGGGCGCTGAGATAGTCCACGAACAGCTTGCCGTTGAGGTGGTCCATCTCGTGCTGGATGCAGACCGCCAGCAGGCCTCGGGCCTCGATCTCGAACGGTTCGCCATTACGATCCAGGGCCCGGACCCGGCAGTGTTCGATACGTTCGACATCCTCATAGAAGCCGGGGACAGAGAGACAACCTTCCTGCATGGGTTCATAGTCGCCTTCGAGGACCTCCACTTCCGGGTTGATGAATACCCGTGGCTCGCTCTTGTCCTCGGACAGGTCCATTACGATGATCTGCTTGTGAACATTGACCTGGGTCGCCGCCAGCCCGATTCCGGGCGCATCGTACATGGTCTCGAACATGTCGTCGATCAGCTTCCGGATGTCGTCTGTGACTTCGTTCACCGGCCTGGCAATGGTGCGCAGACGGGGGTCCGGGTATTCGAGGATTTCTAGTATCATAACGCTCGCGTTGCTGGTCCGTATGTCCGGCAGTTCAGGCAATCCGCCCGGCTACCGTTTGAATTTTGTAATCCTGTGAAGGAAGTCTCGATATTATCCCCCAATTCCACGATTGAGTACAAACTGATCAGTTAATAGTTAAAATCTCTCACAGGCAGAATAGAATTCACTGGAAGAACAAAAGATAACATCACAATTTCCGAGACTTCTTCTATAGTATCAGGAATAACAACGTAATAAGCTGCGGGTATTCCGGCTGCATCCCAACAGAATGCAAAGACTCAAGGCACGCGATCAAGGACTTACACAATGAGGAAACTGCTGTACGCTCTGGCAGCCACTGCGCTGCTATTCACTTCCTGGGCCCAGGCTCAACCGGAGCTGCGGTCCGACCATCCCGATCGTTACACCGTCGTGAAGGGGGACACCCTCTGGGACATTTCGGCGCGCTTTTTGAACAATCCGTGGTACTGGCCGGAAATCTGGCACGTTAACCCCCAGGTCGCCAACCCGCACCTCATTTACCCGGGTGATCGCCTCGCCCTGGTCTACATCGACGGCAAGCCGCGGATCACCAAGGTGGCTTCCAATGGCGTGGTGAAGCTTTCGCCGCAGGTGCGTTCCGAGCCGATTGATACCCCGATTCCGGCCATTCCCCTGGACGCCATCAGCAGCTTCCTGACCGATACCCGTATCGTCACCCCGGCAGAGCTCGAAGGTGCGCCCTACATACTGGAAGGTGAAGACGGCCGCATCATCACCGGTGCCGGTGACCGGGTCTATGCCCGTGGCGACAAACCGGCAGACAAGGTGGGGATCTTCCGCCGCACCAAGGAATTCCGTGATCCGGATACCGGCGAGTTTCTTGGCCTGGAGGCCCGCAGCATTGGTGCCGGCAAAATCACCGCCGGGAACGGGGATGTCCTGACCCTGCGGCTGACCAAGTCCAACCAGGAAATCCGTATCGGGGATCGCCTGCTGACCAGCGTCGATCGCCCCATTGCCACCAGTTTTGTGCCCAGCGCTCCCGAGGAAACCGTGGCAGGCGAGATGATCGCCGTCGATGGCGGTGTCAGCCAGATCGGTCAATACGACGTGGTGGCGATCAACCGCGGTGAACGGGATGGCCTCGAAGCCGGCAATGTCATGGCCGTGCTCAAGAGCGGCAACCTGGTGCGCGATCCGGTCACCGGTGAAACCATCGAGTTGCCTTCGGAGCGTGCCGGTCTGCTGATGGTATTCCAGGCCTACGAGAAGATGAGCTACGGATTGGTCCTGCAGGCCAACCGCCCGCTGTCCGTCGGTGATAAGGTCACCAATCCCTGATCGGACAGAAGCTTCCAGCTGCAATTGAGTGGCCGGGGAGGATTGCCCGGCCATTGTTGTTTTCAAGGATGAAGAGTCATGAACAAATTGCTTTCCGGCGCGGGTTCCCGCGACCATTTTTGCCAGGCGCTTGAACACCCCGCTGCGCCCTGGCTCCTGCTGGCAACCCTGCCCCGGTTCGGTATCCGACGGCGTGAGGCCGCGATGGCCGAAATGGCACAACTGACCGATCTGCTGACCATGAACGCCGCCACCCTCAAAGCCGTCGGCCTCCATCCGGAAACCATCACCGGAATCCGCGCCTGGCAGGATAAGGACACCAGCCACCCTGTGCTGGTAGATGTCGCGGAGGCTCTGATCGGGTGTCAGCACCATGGCATCCACATCGTTACCTGGGGCGATACCGATTATCCCGAGGCGCTGCGCCATATTCACGACGCTCCTCTGGTGCTCTATACCCTGGGCAATCATGCCCTGCTCGGCCGGGATCAGATCGGCATTGTGGGCAGTCGCCATGCCACCCGCCCGGGCCTGGACCATGCCCGTCGGTTTGCGGCGGAACTCAGTCGCCGGGAACTGGTGGTGACCAGTGGCCTGGCCCTGGGTGCGGACGGTGCCGCCCACGCCGGCGCCCTGGATGCCGGTTTCCCCACTATTGCGGTCATCGGTTGCGGACTGGATCAGATCTACCCCCGCCAGCATCACAAGCTGGGCCAGCGGGTGATCGAACACGGCGTGCTGGTATCGGAATATCCCCCGGGGACGCCGGCCCGCGCTGCTCATTTTCCCCAACGTAACCGTATCATCAGCGGGCTGTCGCGGGGTGTATTGGTGGTTGAAGCGGGCCTCAAGAGCGGCTCGTTGATCACCGCGAGGCTGGCGCTGGAACAGGGCCGTGAAGTGTTTGCCATTCCCGGCTCCGTCCACAGTCCGGTGGCTCGGGGATGTCACCACCTGATCAAGCAGGGTGCCCGGCTGGTGGAAACCGTGGACGATGTGCTGGAAGAACTGGGTGCCTGGTGGTCGCCGCAAGCCGGGGAAGCGGGTGCTGCCCGGGAGCCGGCGGCGCCGGACCTGTCGCGCCTGGGGCAACGGGAAATCGCGGTATTTGAGGCATTAGGGTATGATCCGGTATCAACCGATGCACTGGGTTCGGCGACCGGTTTGGCCGCGGACCAGCTGATGCAGTCCCTGTTGCTCCTGGAGCTGGAAGGGCTGGTCAGTTCCGCGCCAGGCGGCTACCTGCGAATCGCCTGAGCCCGGTGCCCTGTTCCACCCCGTTCCGGACAGATGATTCTCGATGCCCGTGTCCAAACCACTGACTGACTGGCAACGTCGTCGTGCCCGCCGCACCCTGCTCCGGGGCGGTGTTATCGCCTACCCGACCGAAGCGGTCTGGGGCCTGGGGTGTGATCCCTGGAATGTTCTGGCGGTAGGGCGCATCCTGGAACTGAAACAACGCCCCATGGAAAAGGGCATGATCCTGGTGGCCGCTTCGGTGGCGCAGGTGCGTTTCCTGCTCGATCCCTTGCCGGCGAACCTCCGGGAAGATGCCATGAGCCACTGGCCGGGGCCCGTGACCTGCCTCTTGCCGGATGTGAACGAGCAGATTCCGGCGTGGATTCGGGGGCGCCACAGATCCATTGCCGTGCGTGTCAGCGACCATCCGGTAGTCCGTTCTCTGTGCGAGGCGGCCGGCATGCCGCTGGTTTCCACCTCCTGCAATCCGGCCGGGCGACAGCCGGCCCGCCATTCCTGGCAGGTGCGGCGCTATTTCGGTGACCAGCTGGACTGGATCGTGCCCGGTGAATCTGGTGGCAATCGCAAACCCAGCCGCATTATTGATATCGTCACCGGCCAGCAGCTTCGATAGGAGAGCCCATGTCACAACAACCCGACAGCCAGGCCGTCAAGGAATACCTGCTCGGCCTGCAGGAAAACATCTGCCGTCGCCTGGAAGCGGTGGACGGCGAGGCCTCGTTCATCCGTGATTCCTGGGACCGCCCGGAAGGCGGCGGTGGTATCAGCCGGGTCATCAGCGAAGGCCGGGTGTTCGAGAAAGGCGGCGTGAACTTCTCCCACGTCATGGGGGACACCATGCCCGCCTCCGCCACGGCCCATCGGCCCCATCTGGCGGGTGCGCCCTGGCAGGCCATGGGCGTTTCCCTGGTGATTCACCCGAACAATCCCTATGTACCCACGTCCCACGCCAACGTCCGTTTTTTCATCGCCACGCCTGAAGACGGTGATCCGGTGTACTGGTTCGGTGGTGGGTATGACCTGACGCCCTACTATGGTTTTGACGAGGATTGCGTGCACTGGCACCGGACCGCCAAAGGTGCCTGTGAGCCCTTCGGTAAGGATACCTACCGGCGCTTCAAGGACTGGTGCGACGACTATTTCTACCTCAAGCACCGGAACGAGCCCCGGGGCATCGGCGGCCTGTTCTTCGACGATCACAACACCGGTGATTTCGGTAGGGACTTCGCGCTGATGCAATCGGTGGGCAACAGCTATACTGAAGCCTATGAACCGATCGTCCGGAAGCGGATGGAGATGGACTACGGCGAACGGGAGCGCAACTTCCAGCTGTACCGCCGGGGTCGTTATGTCGAGTTCAATCTGGTGTACGACCGGGGTACCCTGTTCGGACTGCAGTCCGGCGGCCGCACCGAGTCGATCCTGATGTCCCTGCCGCCGCTGGTGCGCTGGGACTATAACCGGGTGCCGGAGCCCGGCACCCGGGAAGCCAGGCTGACCGAGTATTTCCTCACGGGCCGGGACTGGTTGGGAGAGAATCATGACCAATGATCTGTACGCGGTGATCGGGCACCCGGTCAGCCACAGCAAATCCCCGCGGATCCACAGCCTGTTTGCGCAGCAGACCGGCGAGCCGGTGGAGTATACCGCCATCCAGGCGCCTCTCGACGACTTCGCCGGTACCGTCCGGCAGTTCTTCGAGCGCGGCGGCAAGGGCCTTAATGTCACGGTCCCGTTCAAGGAACAGGCCTGGCAGCTGGCGGACCAGCGCACTGCGCGGGCGGAGAAAGCCGGCGCCGCCAATACCCTGTATTACCAGAACGGCCGACTGGTGGCGGATAACACCGATGGCTGCGGCATTGTCCGGGACCTGGTCAGCAACCATGGCGTGACCCTCAAGGGCGCCCGGATCCTGTTGCTCGGCGCCGGTGGTGCCGTGCGCGGCGTGATCGGTCCTTTGCTGGCGGAAAAACCGGCGGAGCTGGTGATCGCCAACCGGACCGTAACGAAGGCTGAAGCCCTGGTGGATCTGTTTGCTGACGATGCTGGCGACACCCGCCTCAGCGCTTGCGGCTTCGGGGAACCCGACCAGCCGTTCGACCTGATCATCAACGGCACCAGCGCCAGCCTGCAGGGTGATCTGCCGGCCCTGTCTCCTGCAGTTATCGGCTCGGATACGGTGATCTATGACATGATGTACTCCCTCAAGGCCACCACGTTCAACCAGTGGGCTCTGGGCCAGGGTGCAAAGCGGGTGTTCGATGGTCTCGGCATGCTGGTGGAGCAGGCCGCGGAGTCGTTCCGGGTCTGGCGCGGCGTGTGCCCCGAGACCGCATCGGTGGTCGAGGTGTTGCGTGCCGACTGAGCCGGGCGAGGTAAAAAAAGCCAGGTGCCTGGAACGTGATCCCGGCGCCTGGCTGGAGAATGGTCAGTGTGAACCGGGCTGGCCTTACTCCACGTTTACTTCGATGGCCTTCGGCTCTTTCGGCTCAGCCTTGTCGATGGTCAGGGTCAGCAGGCCATCCTTGAAGTTGGCCTTGACGCTGTTCTCGTCCACATTATCCGGCAGTGTGAAGCGGCGCATGAAGCTGCCGTAGAAGCGCTCGATGCGGTGCATCTTCTTGTCTTCGGTTTCCTCTTCCTGCTTGCGCTCACCCTTGATTGTGAGGACGCCGTCATCCACGGTCACTTTCACATCGTCCCTGGACATGCCCGGTAACTCGGCCTCAATAGTAAAAGCCTTGTCGGTTTCCTTGATATCCACCGCCGGAGCCCAGTCACTGCGGCTGAACAGGTCCTTGCCTTCCCGCTCACCGGCCCGGGTCAGCCCGAACATCCGGTTGTAGCGGTTCATCAGGTCTTCGAACTCATTGATCGGATTCCAGCGTGTCAGATTGCTCATAATCATTCCTCCTTGGTACGAAAACGAATCTGAAAGTGTGTTATCAGCTTCGCTCGCGGAACAGCTCCACGCCAGTGGCGCCAACCGGCCGGTTATCCGTGAGCATCTGCTGTCTCTGAATGTAGGCGCTGCCGGCGGGTTTTCAAGGGCGGGTGTAGTTTAAATTTGACCGGCATCAACCGGGCCGGCCTCGGTTCAGTCCACGCTTGTGCTACTCCTGCCCGGCTTCGCTGAGGTACTCATCCTTGAGCTTCACGTAATTGGCAGCCGTGTATTTGAAGAACGCTTTTTCCTGATCGGTCAACGGCCGGGCCTGTCTGGCCGGTGATCCCACATACAGGTAGCCGGATTCCAGGGTCTTGCCGGGCGGCACCAGACAGCCGGCGGCAACGATTACCTCGTCTTCCACCACGGCGCCATCCATGATGATGCAGCCCATGCCTACCAGCACCCGGCTGCCAATGGTGCAGCCATGCAACAGGGCCTTGTGGCCAACAGTGACATCGTCTCCCAGCGTCAGCGGATAACCACCCGGGTTGTAGTCACTGGCATGGGTGATATGAAGCACGGACCCATCCTGAATGCTGCACCGGTCCCCGATCCGGATCTTGTGCATGTCACCCCGTACCACGGTCATCGGCCAGATGGACACGTCCTCTCCGGTCTGGACATCTCCGATCACCACGGCACTGGGATCCACCCGGCACCGTTCCCCGAAATGTGGCGTAATACCCTTGTGAGAGCGTACATTCGTCATTACATATACCTGTGTCTGATTTGCCCGGAGGCTTGGGGCACCTGTGGGAGAGACCCTTCCAAAACTGTGCGGAGCCATGGATGGCGGAGCTCAAGCGTCACATGGACGTGCCGAAGGAGCGTGTTTTGGAAGGGTCTCTCCCACAGGTGCCTGCCCCAGAGTAGAGGCACCGAAACTACCTTAGATGCAAAGAGCTGAGAAGAGGACTTATGAATAACCCTTTATTGACCGACGATCTGTTGCCGAAATTCGACCATGTGCGCACCGAGCACATGGAAACGGCGATTGACCAGATTCTCAGCGAGAACCGCATGAAGATCAGCCAGCTTGCCGAGCAGGACGATCCCACCTGGGACACCCTGGCCCAGCCCATGCAGGCGCTGGAAGACAAACTCTCCAATGCCTGGTCGGTGATCTCGCACCTGAATGGTGTGATGAACAACGACGAGCTGCGCAAGGTCTACAAGAACTGCCTGGAGAAGCTGACCGAGTACAGCACCGAGATTAGCCAGAACGAAGCCCTGTGCAACGCCTACAAGAAACTGGCGGCCCGGGACGACTTCAAGGACCTGGGCGAGCCCCAGCGCAAGTCGGTGGAAAACACCCTGCGCGATTTCCACCTGGGTGGCGTCGACCTGCCGGCGGACAAGAAAAAGCGTTACGCCGACCTGTCCCGGGAGCTGGCGGAGCTGTCCAACAAGTTCAGTGACAACGTACTGGACGCCACCCAGCACTGGTACAAGCAGATTACCGATGTGAATGAGCTTTCCGGCCTGCCGGAAACCGCCATCGAGGGCGCCAAGCAGGCGGCTCGTCAGAAAGACCTGGATGGCTATGTCATCACCCTGGACTTCCCCAGCTTCTTCCCGGTCATGACCTACTGTGATAACCGCGACCTGCGCCGGGAAGTCTATGAAGCTTTCGTCACCCGCGCCTCGGACCAGGGCCCGGACGCCGGCACCTGGGACAACACCCCGGTGATGGCGGAAATCCTCAAGCGTCGTCATTCCCTGTCCCAGCTGCTGGGCTTCAATAACTACGCCGAGCGCTCCCTGGCTACCAAGATGGCCCGTAACGTCGACGAGGTTCTGGAGTTCCTGAACCAGCTGGCGGCGAAATCCAAACCGGTGGCGGAAAAGGAATTTGCCGAGCTGAAGGCCTTCGCCAAAGATGAACATGGCGTGGAAGACCTGCGGGCCTGGGACATCGGTTACTACAGCGAAAAACTGCGCCAGAAGCAGTACGACATCTCCCCGGAGACCCTGCGCCCGTGGTTCCCGGTCGACAAGGTGGTACCTGGCCTGTTCCGGGTGGCTGAGAAGCTGTTCGGTGTCCAGGTTGAAGAACGCCCCGAAGTCGAGACCTGGCACGAGGATGCCATTGGCTACTGCATCACCCGCCATGGCGAACCGGTGGCGTGGTTTTACCTGGATCTGTTCGCCCGTCAGGGCAAGCGCGGTGGCGCCTGGATGGCCGACTGCCGGGTCCGCTGGCGTGACCAGCGCGGCCGCCTGCAGCTGCCCGTAGCCTTCCTGACCTGTAACTTCACCCCACCGGTGAATGGCAAGCCGTCACTGCTGACCCATGACGAAGTGACCACCCTGTTCCACGAGTTCGGGCACGGCCTGCACCACATGCTGACCCGGGTGGACGTACTGGACGTATCCGGTATCAACGGCGTGGCCTGGGACGCGGTCGAACTGCCCAGTCAGTTCCTGGAGAACTGGTGCTGGAACCCGGATTCCCTGGCATTGATTGCCAGCCACCATGAAACCGGTGAGCCGTTGCCGGAGGACCTGCTGCAGAAGCTGCTGGCGGCGAAAAACTTCCAGTCCGGCATGGCCATGGTGCGCCAGCTGGAGTTCGCCCTGTTCGACTTCCGCCTGCACGCGGAATTCACCGGCGAGGTGCCCACCAACCCGCTGGACATGCACCGCAAGGTGCGGGAAGAGATTGCCGTGGTGGAAGCGCCGGAATTCAACCGCTTCCCCAACGCCTTCTCCCACATCTTCGCCGGCGGCTATGCGGCGGGCTACTACAGCTACAAGTGGGCGGAAGTGCTGGCAGCAGATGCCTTCTCGCTGTTCGAAGAGAAGGGCATCTTCGATCCGGAAACCGGCAAGGCCTTCCTGCAGAACATTCTGGAAAAGGGTGGCTCCCGGGAGCCCATGGAACTGTTCAAGGCCTTCCGGGGTAGAGAACCCCGGGTGGACGCCCTGTTGAGACAATCCGGCATCACGGACGAAGCCGCCTGATACAATGTCGGTAATTGACCGGGTGGAGCGATGCGAAGCCCGGCTGCCGATCTGCAAAACCGGAGTAACCTATGGCAAGTCCGAAACGTTTCATCGCCGGCGCCGTTTGCCCCCGCTGTGCGGAGATGGACAAGATCATGATGTTCACGGATGACAACGACAAGCAGGTGCGCGAGTGTGTGGCCTGCGGGTTCACTGATGCTCTGACCGGAGAGCCGGATGTCCGTTCGCTGGAGGAGCTGGAAACCCGTGTGAACAAGCGCAGCAACGAAGACGACCACACCGTTCAGCAGGTGGTGTTTTTCAAGTCCGGGGAGGATGGCTGAGTTTCCCTGCCCCCTCGCAGCCCCCAAACCAGAAGGCCACAAAACGAAGCCAATCCCAACCGTTAAAGAACCATCGCCACGACTAACAGGCTGCTGGCAGCCTGTTAGTCGTCCTGGCGGGCAAAGCGGGGAACCAGTTCTCCGGCGACTTCCACAGTCTCCCGGAACATGGCGAGGGGGCGCACCCAGAGGCTGTAGTCACCGTACAGGCAGCGGTAGACCACCAGGGGCTCTTCGGTTTCGCTGTGTCGGGCGACGCCGATCACTTCGTAATCCTGGCCCTTGTAGTGCCGGTAACGCCCGGGGGTTATGGTCGGTTTCTTGTTGGTCATGGTCAGCCCTTTCAGTTCTTGAGCTTGTACCTGCCAGGTCCGAGGAAGACCAGGGCGACAGCATTAAACAGGAAGAACAGCTGGAGTTCCAGGGCCAGCCCGCCGTTGCGGCCCAGAGCCAGTAACTCATGGCCGTGCACCAGGATGATAGCCACGATCATGTTGAACACAATCAGCATCGCACCGATCCGGGTCTGGTAGCCGAGGATTACCATCAGTGGCGCGACCAGCTCGCCAATGAACACGCCAAAGGCCAGAAAAGCCGGCAGTCCGTGGCTGGCCAGCTCCGCTTCGACAAAGCCGATACCGTTGAGCAGCTTGGAGATGCCGTGGAACAGCATCAGTCCGCCCAAAGTAAGGCGTAGAATGAGTTTACCAAGATCGGCGTTTTCCAGCATGACGTCTCCTGTGGCTGATTGAAGTCCTGGAAAGCCGCCAAGGATACCGTCTAAACCAGACCTCCGCCCAGTGAAAACCGGATATGATTCCTGACCAGCAGGTTTTCCCAGTAGTGGCGCATCCAGTTCCAGGCTTCGTTGTTTACCTGCTCGACGAACGGATCCAGATTGAGATTGTAGTAATCCGGTGTGCCGGCGATCTGCAGTACGGTGACCGTGACCGAATCATCCAGCTCGTTGGCAAAAGGCTCGCCGATCAGTTCGTGAACCAGAAGATTGGCCCGGGTGGCCTCGATGTCCACGAGTTCGCTCTGTCGGATGGAACGATTGTTCTCGTACATTTCCTCCATCAGCCGATGGCACAGGTAGGCGCGGATCAGCAGGCCGTCGAGCCCGTCGTAGCGCACCAGAAGAACGGAAGGCTGGGTAAAGTAACGGATGGCAGCGTCCACGAAAGGTCGGAACAGCTCGGCTTTGCCCGCCTCACAGGCGCAGGCTTCCACGCATTCGATCAGTCGTGGCGCCATTTCGATATATTCGATGGCGAACTGGAACAGCGCGGTGGCTGGCTGATAGCCCTCGATAACCACAGACGACGGCAACTGTTCTGCCTTTTCGCGAAGCTGGCGGAGGAAGGTCCCGGATCGGGCTTCCTTGCGCCGGGCGTCGTCAATGATTTCGAGCACTACCTGTGGTGTCATGTGAGGAGATGCCAGTGTCTGTACGAATTGAGGTCGCAAGGCGCCTCCCGTTGTTTGCAACGAGTCAGTGCAGCAGGAAGCGGTGCGCTGTACCAACCCGCTTGCTGTTTCTGACTAGTGTAGTCGACATTTGTCTGCGTGCCGGTCCTCTGCCTGCAATTTGCCGGGCCGGAGGGTTAACGTTCCTACAGGTTTGAGTCAGGTGATGAGGTCTCGAACCAGCGCCCGGCCCGGGTATGGGATCAGCATAGCCAGCCCATACTGACGGCCCGGATGGTGTCGCCCTGCCGGGCACCCCGGGCGGTAAAGAAGGCCAGCACCTTAAAAATCCTGGGTTGGCAGTTTTAGATTTGGGCGATTTTTTAGTATTTTTTTGATCTGTGTCTATACTCGAAATTGGAGTATGTGTAAGCAGGCTTTCACTCTGGTTTGGCTGGTGTTTCTGCGAGTGCCGTCAAAACAGAGGGATAACGCAAAATCAGAGAAGAATAACACTCTGTGGAGACACAGTATGCGCGCGCACGCTAAGCGGGCAGGTGCCCTGTTGGGCGGTCTTGTGTTCCCGACCTGGTCCATGGCGGACTGGACGATGAACATGGCGCCCGGGGTAACCGGCACCAGTAATGATATCTACAGCCTTCACATGACCATTCTCTGGATCTGCGTCGTCATCGGCGTGGCGGTCTTCGGGGTCATGTTCTGGTCCATCTTCGCCCATCGCAAATCCCGGGGTCACAAGCCGGCGAATTTCCATGAGAACACCATGGTGGAAATTCTCTGGACCATCATACCGTTCGTCATCCTGGTGGTCATGGCGATCCCGGCTACGGCCACGCTCGTCGA
>JAXHVJ010000069.1:0-12798 GCA_034189235.1 Pseudomonadota bacterium | reverse complement strand
TGGTCTGGTCTTGGCAGTAGGGCGCAATGCCCCGGCGGGTGGTTTCAACTTCGGGTAATTCGGGCACGCGGGCGATCTCCGGTGGTCTGCAACGGCCATGGCTACCAAACGAGGCCGGTAAGTGTAATCAATAACAAATTTCCGGCCAAATTCGGTTGTTGCAGCGAACACCTGTACGCTAAAGTTAGAGTGTTGGTTTGTTTGCCCTTCGAGTGTTTGCGAAATTCCCTGATGTATCGCCCGCCGAACGGCTGCAAGCCGCGGATCTGATTTTGAGGAAATGCTATGTGGTTCAACGGTCTTCTTGGCCTCTCGGTGCCGCAACTGATTCTGGTTGCCCTGGCGCTGACGCACGTCACCATCGTGAGTGTGACGCTTTATCTACACCGCCATTCTGCCCATAACTCGCTGGACCTGCATCCGGCCCTGGCGCACTTTTTCCGGTTCTGGCTGTGGCTGACCACCGCCCAGAACACCAGGGAGTGGACGGCGATCCATCGCAAGCATCACGCCAAGTGTGAAACCGGGGATGACCCACACAGCCCGGTGGTCCTGGGTATCCGGAAAGTGCTCCTCGAAGGCGCCGAGCTCTACGCCGAGGCGGCAACCCCGGAGACCCTGCAACGCTATGGCCAGCGCACGCCGGAGGATTGGGTTGAGCGCAAGCTCTATACTCCGCACAAGTACTGGGGCATCATCCTCATGGCCGTGCTCGACCTGATGCTGTTCGGCGTGAACGGCATCTGGATCTGGGCCATGCAGATGCTGTGGATTCCGGTATGGGCGGCCGGCGTGGTCAATGGTATCGGTCACTACCTGGGCTACCGCAACTTCGAGTGTGCGGACAATTCCCGCAATATTTCCCCGATCGGCATCCTGATCGGCGGCGAGGAACTGCACAACAACCACCACACCTACCCGAACTCCTCCAAACTGTCCCGGCGCTGGTACGAGGTGGACATTGGCTGGGGATACATCCGCCTGTTCCAGCTTTTCGGCCTGGCCAAACCCAAGGGGTACCGCCCCATCGCCCATTACGTACCTGGCAAGCAGGACGTGGATGTGGAAACCGTGCAGGCCATTGCCAACAACCGGTTCCAGATCATGCGCCAGTACCGCAAGCGGGTGATGGAGCCGGTCCTGCGCCAGCAGAAAGCGTTGATGGATGACGAAATACGCCCGCGCTACCGCAAGCTCAAACGTCTGCTGTCACGGGAAGCCACGCTGATCCGGCCCCGGGAGAAAGAGCATCTGGAAACGGTGCTGGAGCGGCACGAAATCCTCAGGCAGATTTATGAGAAGAGCTACGAACTCCAGGCTCTGTGGCGACAGCGCGGGCTCAAGCCCCAGGAAAAACTGCAGGCGCTGATGGACTGGTGCAAGGAGGCGGAAGCCAGCGGCATCCGCTACCTCGAGGATTTCGCCGCCCATCTTCGGGCCTACTCGCTGCGCCCCGCCGGCTGAACACGGGATTGAACATGTGGGTCAGATGAAAGCGTTCATCTGACCCCTTTTTCGTTCACTCCCCGTCCCCTGGCACCCGAAACAGGCAATAAGTCACCTGCCCCGCAGTCTTCTGCCGGTGCAGGTGCCAGCCTCCCGGCACCGACGGTGTTGCCATCTCACTTTCGTGCTCGACATACACCCAGCCTCCGGGTTTCACCCATTGCTGTGACGCCAGCAAAGGAAACAGCCGTTCCAGCCAGCCCTGGCGGAACGGTGGGTCCATGAACACAATGTCGAAGCGTGGGCGCTGGCGGTGGGCCAGATAGGTTTCCACGTCCTGGCAGATGACTTCGCCCTTATCCGATTTCAGCTGGCGCAGGTTGTCCCGCAGGGCCCGGGCGAGTACGGGGGTGTGATCCACCAGGGTGGCGGCACCGGCCCCCCGTGACAGGGCTTCCAGGCCGAGGGCGCCGGAACCGGCAAAGAGGTCCAGGCAGTCCGCGCCCGCAAGGTGGTAGTTCAGCCAGTTGAACAGGGTTTCCCGGGTTCGGGCCGGCGTGGGCCGCACCCCGCCGGCATCGGGAAAGCGGAGCTTACGGCTGCGCCAGTCACCGCCGATGATGCGCAGCTCGCCGCTACCGCTCTGAGCGTCGGGTTTTCGTGGCTGTGGGCCGGGTTTGCGGCGGGATGTTCTGCGTTGGGCCATGGGGTGCTCCGGGGTGCTGGGCAAGGTGAATCGATGCGCCGTTATGGTAACGGAAAGCCGTCCGCTGAGGATAATCCGACAGCCCCTCACTTAAACCAACCAGTCTGCTAGAATGTGGGCTTTGTTTTCGCCCGCCCATTTCCAGACAGATGGTAGAACTATGACGGCAGAGTGGATTTCAATCGGCCTTTTGGCCCTCCTGGTGCTCTTCTTTGTGGTGGATATCGCCGGCAACCGCAAGCGGGTACCCCGGCCCAAGCCTGTTCCCCAGCGCAAGCCGGAAGTGGCCAGAGGGCCGGCTCCGGCCGAAGAGCCCGAGGCGAAGGAAGTCGCCGAAGCCGGGGCGCCGGCAGCGCCGGAGGCCCCTGCGGAAGAGAAACCGGTGGAGGCCCCTGCTCCGGAGGCGCCTCCCGAACCGGAGCCGGAGCCCCAGGTCAGCGTGTTCGAGCGGATCAGGCAGGGCCTTGGCAAGACCCGCGCCAGTCTGACCGGTGGACTTGCTGACCTGTTTTCTGTCGGCAAAAAGATTGACGAGGATCTGCTCGAGGAAATCGAGACCACGCTGCTGATGGCCGATGTCGGGGTGACCGCCACCTCCGAGATCATCGATTCGCTGACCGACAAGCTCGAGCGCAATCAGCTCAAGGACGGTGAGGCGCTGCGCCAGGCGCTGCGGGATGAGCTGCACGGCCTTCTGAAGGACGTCACCAGGCCCCTGGAGATTGATGCGAGCAGGAAGCCCTATGTGATTCTCATGGTCGGTGTAAACGGCGTGGGCAAAACCACCACCATCGGCAAGCTCACCAGGAAATTGCAGGCCGAAGGCAAGTCGGTGATGCTGGCCGCCGGTGATACCTTCCGGGCGGCCGCTGTCGAGCAGCTACAGGTCTGGGGCGAGCGTAACAATGTGCCGGTTGTGGCCCAGGAGACCGGTTCTGACAGCGCCTCGGTGATTTTCGATGCGATCCAGTCCGCTCAGTCCCGGGGCACGGACGTGGTCATTGCCGACACCGCCGGTCGTCTCCAGAACAAGGAAAACCTGATGAACGAACTGGCCAAGGTCGTTCGGGTCATGAAGAAGCTGGACGAATCCGCGCCCCACGAAGTGATGCTGGTGCTGGATGCCGGTACCGGCCAGAATGCCCTGAGTCAGGCCCGGGTGTTCCAGCAGGCGGTGGGGGTGTCCGGCATTACCCTGACCAAACTGGACGGAACCGCAAAAGGCGGTATCGTGTTTGCCATTGCCCGCCAGCTGCAGCTGCCGATCCGCTTTATTGGCGTGGGTGAGCAGGCCGAAGACCTGCGCAGTTTCGATGCCGAGACCTTTGTCGACGCACTGTTTGACTGACGCCGCGTTCCAGCCGGAGCAGTAGTCACCGATGATCGAGTTTCGCCAGGTCACCAAACGCTATGACAGCGACCACACGGCGCTGGCGCAGGTCAATTTCAGCCTGAGCCGGGGTGAGCTGGCCTTCCTGACCGGCCACTCCGGAGCCGGCAAGAGTACCCTGCTCAAGCTGATCATGGTAATGGAGCGGCCCAGTGCCGGGGAAGTGGTGGTCGGCGGCCAGTTGCTCAACCGGCTGCCGCGCCGGCAGATTCCCTACATCCGCCGCCATATCGGTGTGGTGTTCCAGAACCACCAGTTGTTGTTCGATCGCACCGTCTTCGACAACGTGGCCATGCCCCTGGAGGTAATGGGCGCGTCCCCCCGGGATATCGGCCGCCGGGTGCGGGCAGCGCTGGACAAGGTGGGCCTGCTCAACAAGGAAAAGATGAATCCGATGCAGCTGTCCGGCGGTGAACAGCAACGGGTCGGCATCGCCCGGGCAGTGGTGAACAAACCTCCGGTGCTGCTGGCGGATGAGCCCACGGGTAACCTGGATCCGGAGCTTTCCGCCGATATCATGAACCTGTTTACCCGGTTCAGTCAGGTGGGGGTGACCGTGCTGATCGCCACCCACGACATCGGCCTGGTGAATGAAATGGACCGCCGGACCCTCACGCTTGACCACGGTCGCCTGATTGCCGGCGGCAGCTCGCCCCTGCAGAGTGCTTCGGGAGGTGTCAGTGGCTACTGACTCACGCCGGAAAGCGGATCCTGCACGGGGTGCCAACACACGGCATTCCCCCTGGAAGGAGCAGGCCCGTAGTTACTTCGATCACCATCGCAAGGTGGCCAGGGACAGTGCGCGCCGGTTGTGGAAGACGCCGGTGGGAACCGGAATGACCTGGACGGTCATGGGGGTCGCCCTGGCGTTGCCGGTGGCACTGCTGCTGTTGCTGGCCAGCCTGCAGGGCGTGAGTGCCGGCTGGGAAAGCAGTGCCCGGGTAACCGCCTATCTTCAACTGGATGTACCGCTTGAGGACGCACAGGCCCTGGTGGATGAGATCCGCACCGACAGCCGGATTTCAGACATTGAACTGGTGGACCGGGAGCGGGCGCTGGCGGAATTCCGCGCCAATTCGGGTCTGGAAGATGCTCTGGACTACCTTGAAGAAAACCCCCTGCCGCACACCCTGCTGATCACGCCGGAGGAACGTAGCCGCTCGGCCACCGGGGTAGAGGCGCTGGTCACGTTTGTCCGGGGTCTGGAAGGGGTTGAGCGGGTCCAGGTCGACCTGGGCTGGTTGCAACGGCTCAATGCCATGACGAACCTGCTCGCCCGGGCGGTCTGGGCACTGGCGATCCTGCTGGCAGCGGCGGTGATCCTGGTCATCGGTAACACGGTGAGGCTGGCGATCGAGAGTCGCCGGGATGAAATCCTGGTGGCCAGGCTGGTGGGTGGCACGGATGCTTTTGTTCGCCGGCCGTTTCTCTATACCGGTGCCTGGTATGGTCTGGGTGGCGGTGTTGTCGCCTGGATTCTGTTGCAGCTGTCTCTCTGGTGGCTCAGCGGTCCCATCGAGCAACTGGCCGGCCTGTACCGGAGTGACTTTGCCCTGGTCGGTCCTGGTCTTGATGGGGTGCTGGCGTTGATTATTGTGGCAATGCTGCTAGGCTGGCTTGGAGCATGGGTTGCGGTGAAGCGTCATCTGGATGACATAGAATCCGGCGATATTGCAGGTGGGTGACTCGGGGCGGTGATCCGGGTTGCGGGAAAACCGTATTGAAAACACAGCTTGTGCTGGCGTAGGTTGAGAATCAGCGTAAGCAACAGTGAATTTTCCAGGTAGTTGATTTATAACGTTTTACTGGAGAGTTCGGGAACTTGTCAAGTTCTTGGCGGTCTAAGTTTCAGTTGTTATATTTGAAGGTCGTCAGGTTCGGAGGTAATTGAATGAGTACGAGTCTACAACTGGCTGGCAGACTGGTTCCGGGTGCCAATCTCGAGTCTTATATTCAGGCTGCGAGTCGCATACCGGTGCTCTCAGCGGACGAGGAGAAGGAACTGGCGGAACGGCTACATTATGAAGGCGATGTGGAAGCCGCCCGTCAACTTGTACTCTCTCATCTTCGTTTTGTAATTCACATTGCCCGCAGCTATTCCGGCTATGGGCTGGCCCAGGCTGACCTGATTCAGGAAGGCAACGTCGGGCTGATGAAGGCCGTCAAGCGCTTTAATCCGGAATATGGGGTGCGCCTGGTTTCCTTCGCGGTGCACTGGATCAAAGCCGAGATTCACGAGTTCATTCTGCGTAACTGGCGGATCGTGAAGGTGGCCACCACCAAGGCCCAGCGTAAGCTCTTCTTCAATCTGCGTAGCCAGAAGAAGAAGCTGGCGTGGTTGAGCCACGATGAGCTTCATGCGGTGGCGGCGGATCTGGGTGTGGAACCGCGGGTTGTTCGTGAAATGGAGGGCCGGCTGGCTTCCCAGGACACGGCATTTGATGGTCCGATGAACGATGATGACGACAACGCCTACCAGGCGCCGGCATACTATCTGGAAGATCGCCGCAGTGATCCGGCGATCCAGCTGGAGAACGCGGACTGGTCCGAGGATTCCAGCGGCCGCCTGATGCAGGCGCTGGAAAGCCTGGATGAGCGGAGCCAGGATATCCTGCGGGAGCGCTGGTTGTCCGAGAGCAAGTCTACGCTGCATGAGTTGGCGGACAAGTATGGGGTATCTGCAGAGCGGATTCGCCAGCTTGAGAAGAACGCCATGAAGAAGATCAAGGCCAGAATGGCGGAAGCGGCCTGATCGGGTTCCGCCAAGCGATTGAGAAAACGCCACCACCGTTCGCGGTTGGTGGCGTTTTTGTTTGTATAATGGGTGACATTGGCGGGCTGCAAAAGTCATTTGGGAGGGGCTTTCCAGAACACGCTGTGAATACATCCCTGTACGTTCGGCTCCGCCATCCATGGCTCCGCACGGTTCTGAAAAGCCCCTCCCAAATGCGTTTCGCGACATAGCTGTGAGTACAAAAAATGACAAATCAACATCCTCGAATTGCTTTCCTCGGTATCGGCCTGATGGGCGCTCCCATGACGCGGAAGCTGCTGGATGCGGGTTTTCCGATGACGCTGTGGAACCGGACCGCAAGTAAGTGTGAGCCGTTTGCCGAAGAGGCGACCATTGCCGGGACGCCGGCAGATGCTGTCCGCGAGGCGGATGTTGTGATCACCATGCTGGAAAACGGTGATGTGGTTGAAGACGTGCTGGTCGGGCAGGGCGCCATTGAGGCACTGAAGTCCGGTGCGCTGGTGATCGATATGAGCTCGGTTCAGCCTTCCTTGGCTCGGCGGCACGCGGAGCTGGCGCGGGAGAAAGGGGCCGGTTATGTGGATGCGCCGGTTTCCGGTGGTACCGTGGGAGCGGCCGAGGCGCGGTTGAGTATCATGGCTGGTGGCTCGGCGGCGGATGTCGAGCGGGCGCGGCCGGTGTTTGAGGTCATGGGCAAGTGCACCCGTATCGGCCCGGTAGGTGCCGGGCAGTTGGCGAAGCTGGCGAATCAGGCAATTGTGGGCATCACCATCGGGGCGGTGTCCGAGGCGCTGTTGCTGGCCGCCAGGGGTGGGGCCGATCCGGCTGCGGTTCGGGAGGCGCTGATGGGTGGCTTTGCCGGTAGCCGGATTCTGGAGCTGCACGGGCAGCGGATGATTGACCGGGATTTTGCGCCGGGAGCGCCGTCCAGGATTCAGCTTAAGGATCTGCGCATGATTCTGGATGAGGCGCGGGCGGAAGGGCTGACCCTGCCGTTGTCCCAACAGGTGCATAATGAGTATCTCTCGCTGATCGCCAATGGCCACAGCGATGTCGATCACAGCGGTCTGCTGCTGGAACTTGAACACCTGAACGGAACCCTGGTGGGTTCTCTTGGCCGAGGCCCCCAGGAGTAAGCGTTATGCCCCGTTTTGCCGCGAATCTGTCAATGCTGTTCACCGAAGTGGAGTTCATGGAGCGCTTTGCCCGGGCCCGGGAAGCCGGCTTTGAGGGTGTTGAATACCTGTTTCCCTATGCCTTTTCTCCAGCCGACATGGCCCGGGAGCTGGAGGTCAATAACCTGGCCCAGGTGCTGTTCAATCTGCCGCCGGGGGATTGGGATGCCGGTGAGCGGGGCATTGCATGCCTGCCGGACCGGGTGGATGAATTCCGGGAAGGTGTTGACCGGGCTATCGAATATGCCCGGGCGCTGGGGTGCCAGCGGGTGAATTGCCTGGCGGGTCTCAAGCCTGCGGATCTCGATGAGGAGACGGCGTGGCAAACCCTGGTTGCCAATGTCCGCTACGCGGCTGAACGGCTGGATTCTGAAGGGATCACCCTGTGTCTGGAGGCTATCAACTCCCGGGTGGACATGCCCGGGTTCTTCCTGGATACCTCGGGCAAGGTGCTTGCCCTGATCGAGGAGGTGGAGATGGACAATGTCCGCCTGCAGTACGATCTTTACCATATGCAGATCATGGAAGGCGACCTGATCCGGACCCTGGAATGCCTGCTGCCGTGGATTGGCCACATCCAGTTCGCTGACAATCCGGGTCGACACGAGCCGGGCACCGGAGAGATTAACTTTTCGAATGTTTTCGCGGCCATTGATCGCCTGGACTACGATGGCTGGGTAAGTGCGGAATACCGGCCTTCCGGTAACACGGAGGCGTCGCTGGCGTGGTTCTCGGGGCAGTCGTGACCGTCGCTTTAGGCGACACCCTCTTACAAGATCGTAACTGGCCGGCTTTCGGGCTTGTCCGTAACCTTACAGTCAATGTTATCCACTATCAGGAGGGGAACCGGTGAAAGCACTGGTAATCGAAGATGATAAGGACGTAGCCAATTACCTGGTAAAGGGACTGAAGGAATCCGATTTCGTTGTGGATCATGCGGCTGACGGTAAGGAAGGCATGATGATGGCGGCCAGTGAAGATTACGACATCATGATCGTCGACCGGATGCTGCCGGGGATGGACGGGCTGTCCATCATCAAGACCGTCCGTGCCACCGGCAACCAGACCCCGGTGCTCATTCTCAGTGCTCTGGGGGATGTGGACGATCGCGTTGAAGGGTTGCGTGGCGGCGGTGATGATTACCTTACCAAGCCGTTCTCGTTTACCGAACTGCTGGCCCGCATCGAGTCGCTGATCCGGCGCCATCGCCAGGCCGCCGAGACTGAAACCGTATTGCGGGTCGCGGACCTGGAAATGGATCTGCTCGCGCGTACCGTCAAACGTGCCGGCAAGAACATTGACGTGCAGCCGCGGGAATTCCGGTTACTGGAGTACCTGATGCGTAATGCCGGGCAGGTGGTGACCCGGACCATGCTGCTCGAAAAAGTCTGGGATTACCATTTTGATCCCCAGACCAACGTGATCGACGTTCACATCAGCCGCCTGCGCGCCAAGATCGACAAGGAATTCGATACACCCTTGCTGCAAACCATCCGGGGTGCAGGATACATGCTGCGTGAAACTGCTTAGTCAGCTCAGGACCTCTACCTTCCAGCTCGCCCTGCTGTACATGGTGGTTTTTGCCACCTCGGTATTCCTGTTGCTGGCCTTCATTTACTGGCGTACAGCCGGTTTCATGACTGCCCAGACCGACCAGACCATCGAGGCGGAAATCGCCGGTCTGGCGGAGCAGTACCGGGGCCGCGGTGTGAACGGTCTGATCACCATCATCCGGGAACGGGTTGCCCGGGATCCCAACGCCAAATCCATCTACCTGCTTACCACCGACGATTTCCTCAAACTGGCCGGCAACATTGAAGCCTGGCCGGAAGGCAGCCGATCAGAGAGCGGCTGGATCAATTTCACCCTGGATGAGTCCGTTGGCTGGACCGGCCCCGAGCGGCTGGCCCGTGCCCGGATTTTCGAGGTCCAGGGCGGTTTGCGCCTGCTGGTCGGCCGGGACGTGGATGAGCTGACCAACCTCAAGCGAGTGATCGAAACCGCCATCAACTGGGGTATGGGAATCACCCTGGCTCTGGCTCTGCTTGGCGGCTTCCTGATGAGCCGCAGTACCACCCGAAGGATCGAGGTGATCAACAATACCTCCCGGCGGATCATGAACGGCCACCTCTCCCTGCGCATACCCACCCGGGGAACCGACGATGACTTTGACCAGCTGGCAGAAAACCTCAACCAGATGCTGGACCGGATTGTGTACCTGATGGAGGGTATCCGCCATGTCTCCGACAGCATTGCCCATGACTTGCGGACGCCACTGACGCGCCTCCGCAACCAGCTGGAAAGCACCCTGATCACGGTGAACGACGAGGAAGCGCGAGAGCATGTCGGCCAGGCGGTCGCCGAGGCGGACCAGCTGCTGGCCACCTTCAACGCCCTGCTGCGTATCGCCCGTCTGGAAACCCGGGGCAATGCCGCCGACATGAAGGCGGTCTCCCTGGACGAGCTGGTGTCCGATGCCTGCGAACTCTACGAAGCGCTGGCGGAAGACAAGGAACAGAACTTCGAGCAATCCCTGGGCAAGGACGTGATGATCGAGGGGGATCGGGACCTGCTGTTCCAGATGGTCAGTAACCTGATCGATAACGCCATCAAGTACACGCCGGAAAAAGGCCGGATCGGTATTGTGGTCAAGCGTGAAGGCAACGAGGCGATCTTCGAGGTTCAGGACAGCGGCATCGGTATTCCCGATGATGAAAAGGATCAGGTCTTCCAGCGTTTCTACCGGGTCGGCAAGAGCCGGTCACTGCCGGGTAATGGCCTCGGTCTGAGCCTGGTCAGCGCGGTGGCAGAAATCCACCAGGGGCGGATCGTTTTGAGTGATACCTACCCGGGAGAGGAATCACCGGGGCTGACTGTAACGGTCCGGATGCCGGCTTTCACCGCCGCCCGAAAGCGGATCAAGGCGACCCAGGCTGAATCGGGGCAGGCTGCCGGTGCAGACACCAAGGCACCGGCAGAAATGTCAGACCACTGATTACTGGCTGGCGCGGAACCGGTTGAAGCGGTCTCGAACCGGGCCGATCACCGCATCCGCCTGGGCCTCGAACGTATGCGCCAGGTGTTCGAACTGCGAACGACGGCGGTCCACCTTCGCCTGAATGCTGTCCCACTCGCCCTCCCAGTGTTTCTGTTCGGCGAACAGGAGTGCGGCCAGATTGTGGCGATTGACCTTGCTGGTCACGCCCAGCCGGTCGAGCCGGTAACCCAGCGTATCGACGCCATTGAGCGCCAGCTGCATGAGCTTCTGTGTATTCATGGTCGGATCTCCGTCAGTATCCAATCGATCGAAAATGCTATTCCCGAACGCTAACGCCGTTGCTCTAGGCTGTGCAACCTAATTTGGACCTGGTCAAAGCCTGTCAAAAAGGTAATTCGCTGGCCACAGCGGGGTAATGTGATGTGTGGAGAATGGGTATTGCAGACAGGAAGGAGCGGTAGCAACCGCTTGCTTCTCCCTCCAGCACAGCGCTAGCCTTAGCCCCGTTTTACGGGGTTTTTTTATGGCCGCTTCCCGGGCCAGGGCGACAGAGGAATCACACCCAAATGAATCAGGCATCCGGTAACGGCGGCGCCCGGCCGCGCTATATCACGCCGGAGGGCGAACAGGCGCTCCGCAAGGAACTGCAATACCTCTGGAAGGAGAAACGTCCGCAGGTGACCCAGACTGTACGCGAGGCTGCTGCCCTCGGCGATCGTTCGGAAAACGCCGAGTATATCTATGGCAAGAAACAGTTGCGCGAGATCGACCGGAGGGTTCGTTTTCTCAGCAAACGCCTGGAGGAAGTGACCGTTGTGGATCGGCTTCCTGAGCAGCGGGATAAGGTGTTCTTCGGCGCCTGGGTAACTGTTGAGGATGAGGACGGCAAGGAACAGACCTTCCGGCTGGTGGGGGCTGATGAGTTTGACCTCAATAAAGGCTATCTCAGCATCAACTCGCCCATGGCGCGGGCATTGATTGGTAAGCGCCTCGATGATGAGGCCCGGGTGCGGACCCCGGAAGGGTTCAAATCGATATTCATAACCGCGATCCATTACGGATCAGCCCCTGAAGACAAGTGAAAAACGTCACATTCCCGTCGACTGATCCGGCCACCGGCAAATCGAACCTGCGATACCCTAACACCAACCTGATCGGGCGCTGAGGGGCGATCCTTCAGGCGGCGGCCACACCGCTCATTTCGGACTTGCCGAGGACCCTCTCGTAAAAGAATGCCAGGGCTTGCCTGGCCTGGTTCAGGCGCGCCCGGGAAACCCGCATACCTTCACTGAGATAGCTGAGAAACTGCTGCTGATCCTCGCTTCCAAGAGCCTCGGGGTCCTTGGAGTCGTGGAACAGTACGAAACGGGTAATCCAGTGCAGATAGGTTTGTTCTGCGCGTTGGTTGAGCTGCTGCTCCCGGATGGCAGCGGTCAGACGACGGACGAGGTCCGGTTGAGATTGCGCCAGTACCTGGGTGATTGTCATGGGTAAAACTCTTGCGCTTGGGATTGTTGTTGTTATGTTGGACGCATCATATGACAATCTTTTGAACGTCGCAAAATTTTCCCTTTACGGTTTATAAGGGGCGATTACAAATCGCCCCGGGTCCCTGAACAACGGGTTATTTCAGTGCCTCAAGCTTGTCCACATACTGCTGCATGGCATCTTCCTTCGACATGCCCTTGAGCTTGTCCCAGGCGTCATATTTGGCGCGGCCGACAAAATCCATCATGCCCGGACGCTTTCCGGAGACGTCGCCTTCGGTGGCCTGCTTGTACAGGGCATAGAATTCCAGCTTCATTTCGTTGGAGGGTTTGAAATCGCCTTCGGCGGTCTGGATGTAGTTCACCGCGTCATCGAACTTGGCTTTCAGGTCGCTCATGGGGTTCTCCCTGGTGTTGGTCGTTATGTCCCGAGGTGGATGCTGGGAGTATAGACAGTGGGCCCGGGAGCGTCATTGACCCGGCTGTCCGTCGACAAAGTAATCAACGACATTCCGAGCGGGGTCGGCAAAACTTTGCCCAGGTCACATTGCTGGCGATATTTGGCCAGATTTTACTTGAGTATGCGGGGTTACCTGTGTACAGTTCTGGTCGTTGCTTGCCGGGAGGGCAGGCAAAAGGGATCGAACAACTGCAAATGATTTGCACAGGGAGCACACCAGCATGTCATCTAAAGACAGTTCCGTCGCGCCTAAAGAGCGTATCAATATCAAGTATGTCCCCGCCACCGGCGATCACCAGGCCGAAACTGAATTGCCGCTGAAGATGTTCGTGGTCGGCGATTTCAAGGGCCATGCTGAAGAAACCCCCATTGAAGACCGCA
>JAXHVJ010000068.1:6254-13938 GCA_034189235.1 Pseudomonadota bacterium | reverse complement strand
CATGTATGGGTATGTGTACGAGGTTGTCAAAGGCCTGCTGGCTACCCGTGCCCCGTAGGCCCGTGGCACCCGGTATTAATTTCCTATGTTCAACCCGCCTGTAAGTTCTAACAGCTCTCCTCTGAGAGCCAAAATGCAGTGGCTTACGGGAAGTTCGCGATCAAGCGTATCGGCGCTTCCTTAATCCTTAAACGCGAGCCATTCCTCGTCGACCTGGTTTTTTTCAAAACCGGATCGATATATGAGTCATGTAATGGATGTTGTCCGGCATAGCCCGTTGATAGGACTTGATGATCTCCGAGGTTTTGCTTCTGCCAATTCTGCCGGCTGGGCAGAGATTGCCGAGACCCGTCCATCGGAGCGAATCAAAGCCAGGGCTTCCTACCTGGATCTGTTCAAGCCGCTACGCCTCACCCCGGAGCTGCTGCTCGGCGGCCAGGTAATTGAGGACGATGCTTTGAAAAGTCTGTTGCACAAAAGTATTCAGGAATGCTGTACCCCCTCTCCCGGTAGTTGTTTCCCGGCGGTCTGCAGGCCGCCGGGCATCTTGCGCCTTAGCATTGTACTCGGCACTGCATGCGCAGTATATTGCAGTACATTTGCAAGGGCTCCTGGAGGGAGATATGGCCACCACCAAAACCGCGACGCTCACCTTTCGGATCGATCCAATCCTGAAGGAGGCATTGCGTCATGCCGCGCAACAGGAACACCGCTCCATCGCCAACATGGTGGAGGTTCTGATCCGGGATTACTGCGAGCGGCAGGGTATCGCCATCGAAAGCCCCGGAGAGACTGGTCAAAGTGGGAAGCACTCAGCATGATCAAGACAGTTAAACAGGCCTGCCGGTTTAATCCGGTTATCCAGGATTATCGGATGAGCGCCGGGATCGAGAACCTGGCAGACCTGATTAACGACGCCGGGGATGGCCGCGAATTCTTCGCCCGCAACTTCGTTACCCACGGCATGGAACAACTGTTCCGCGAGGGCATGCTGCGCCTCTCCGGCAAGTCCGATCAGGCCGTGTTCGAACTCACCCAGGCCATGGGTGGTGGTAAAACCCACATGATGATCGCCCTCGGCTTGCTGGCTCGGCACCCACACCTGCGCCGCGAGGTTTTGCCGGCGGAGCTGAATGAGCGCGTCGACTTCGGCAACGCCCGCATCGCTGCCTTCAACGGCCGCAACAACCCGGACAACTACATCTGGGGTGAAATTGCCTCCCAACTGGGTGAAGAGGAAGCGATCAAGCCTTACTGGATCAATGGCCCCAAGGCCGTGGACCAGCGCATGTGGAAGGAAATTATCGGTGACCAGCCGACCCTGATCCTCCTCGATGAGCTTCCGCCCTACCTGCAAAATGCCTCAACCCAGATGTTCGGCAACGGCACGCTTGCCGATATGGCGGTCTACAGCCTGAGCGCCCTGATGAGTGCCGCCCTGGAGCTGCCGAACTGCTGTATCGTTATCGCCAACCTTTCCGGCACCTACAAGGCACAGACCAAGGCATTGGCTGAAGCTGTAGACAACCTTCAGCAGGAAGCCCGCCGCCAGGCCATGACCATCACGCCAGTGCAACTGGCCGGCAATGAAATCTACGAGATCCTCAAGAAGCGCCTGATCGACGAGCTTCCCGATGAAGGCACCATTGCGGAGATCGCGGAAGAGTACGCCCAGCAAATCAAAAAGGCCGAGGATGGCGGCTACATCGTCGCCGCCAGTATCGAACAGATCGCCGAGCAGGTGCGGGAAACCTACCCCTTCCACCCCTCCTTCAAGCATCTGGTCGCCCTGTTCAAGGAAAATGAAGGCTTCCGCCAGACCCGCGGCTTGATGCAGTTCACCGCACGACTGCTCAAGAGTGTGGCTCAGCGGGAGACCGATGACGTATTCCTGGTGGGCACCCAGCACCTGGATTTGAATGACCCGCAAGTCAAGGATGAAATCGAGCGCATCGCTCCCAACCTGGTTCCCGCGATCACGCACGACATCGCCGATGATGGTGACTCGATCGCCGAGATGATTGACAACGAGCTTGGTGAAGACGCTGCCCGGCAAGTCATGACCCTGCTGCTGGCCTCCTCCCTGTCCCGCGCCGTGGGCGGACGTATCGGCCTGTCCGAAAGCGAGGTCATTGAATTTCTGGCCGCGCCCAACCGCAAAGCGGACACCTTTCTCGACGCCTTGCAGCGGCTACGGGAGCAGGCGTGGTACCTGCACCGGGAGGAACAGCGGCTGTTTGTTAAAGAGACCGAGAACCTCTCGCGCCAGATCGAGCGCAACGCCAGAGAGATCCCCCAGCCCAAGGTCGACCAGGCGCTGATCAACCGCCTGAGCGGCATTTTGCAACCTGTGCGCAGGAACGGCTATCAGGAGGTACAGGTGCTGCCACGGCTGGACGAACTCAAACTGAGCGGCCCCCGCGTGCTGATTGTCGTCAAGCCGGATGGCAAGGTGCCGCCCAGCGAGCTGCAAAACTTTTTCGATTACCAGCAGGAGAAGAACAACTTCCTGGTGCTCACCGGGCAGGACAGCCATCTCACGGATGCGGTCGAGGATCGTTTGCGTGAACTCTATGCCATCGAGCAGATCCACAAGCGGCTCAAACCGGCAGACACCCTGTTTGAGGAAGCCCGCGATCGCATGGAAGAAGCCGAGGAGCGATTCAACAAGGCGCTTTCGGCCGCCTACAACCGCATTTATTTCCCCAGCGTCGACGGCATCGACGGGCATGAGTCTCTGGCCTGCGTCACCATAGATAACGGCCTGCAACTGGGTAAAGACGAGCAATCGGCTGAAGCGCAAATCGAAGCCCTTCTGGCCAGCCCGCGCGCCAACTACAAGCTGGCGATGGACCTGGCCGATAATTTCACCGCCTACTTTGCCATGGCCGAGGAATACCTCTGGCCTGCGGGCAGGGAAAACCGCCGCATCCCATGGAAAGACGTAGTCGCCCGGGCCAAAAGCAACCCCGCCTGGCCGTGGATGCCGGGCGCAGGTGGCATGGACACCCTCAAGGCCGAGGCGCTCAGGCAAGGCCGCTGGCGGTTGGGCGAGGATGGCTACATCGAGAAAGGCCCCTTCCCGAAAGAGAAAACCAGCGTCAATGTTTCCCTTGTGGGTGCCCACCCCGAGACGGGGGAGTCCATCCTCAGCCTGACGCCACGCCACGCAGGCGAAAGCCCGCTGGTGTATTACTCCACCCGGCCCGAGTTCTCAGGAAACGAGCCCCAGGTAGAGGACCTGGAAAACTTCCACACCAGCGAGGGCACGCTTTACTTTTGGGTCAAGGACTCCACCGGAAAATACGAAGCTGGTACTCCGGCGCGCTGGCTGGCGGATCTGAAAATTCGCCATCAGGTTTCCCCCGCCGGCGACAAGCGTGCCGTCACATTGCAATGCACCCCCAGCGCCGAGATCCACTACAGCCTCGATGGCTCCAATCCGAAGGATGGCAAGCTCTACGAGGGGCCCTTCGAAATCGGCCCCGAGGCGGTGCGACTGCTGGTCCACGCCAAAGCCGGCGAGGCGACAAAAACCGCCGATTTCCAGATCCCCGCCAGCGGCGACAAGCGGGTCCGGATCGACGACACCCGCCCGGCACGCCTTGCCAGTGGAAAACGGGTAACCCTGGATACGACAAACCGTGTTTTTGGGGTGATCAACCGCTTCCGGGACCAGGCCGGTACCCGGTTCAAGGGGGTGCGGATCGAGATCGGGGAAGGTGAAAATACCGTGACCGTACGCTTCCAGGAGCGGGAGGTGACGGCCGCCATGATCGAAGGCACCGTCAACAGCTTAAGAGACGTGCTGCAAGAGACCCAGGCACCGGTGGCCATGACGGTCTCGGATGGCATCCAGTTCGAAAACGGCTTCGAGGCCAGGGAATTTGCCAAAATTGCCGGTATGGAACTGCGTCCGGGCGATATCGCCCAGGAGGAATAGCCCAATGCCCTTAGCCGGCACCCGTCGCCGCTCTCATGGCCAACCGAGCCACCCCACAAACCAGCCGGACAGCCGGTTGGGGGGCACGAAGCGCCCCCCTGCGCTGCAAAGCCAGGACGGGCGGAACGACAAAACCCGGCCTGAGGCGCCTCCCCGGACGCTGGGTTTCGGCGTGCCCGCCACCTCCGACCCGCACCACTTCAAGGTGATCATCCCCAAAGCCAACAGCGGCCGGGTACAGATCAGCGAATACCTGGGGCTGCAAACCCGCAGCGCGGAACTTGCCGTGATTGACCGTGTGCTGCTGGATCGCCCGCGCTGGACCGCCATTCGTGCCGAAGTACAACGCGCCTTCAACGCCCGCCTCAAGGCCCATAACCTCAGAACATCCGCCTGGAAGGTGGGGGAAAATCCGGTGGATCGCCTGTTAGGCAAGGAGCTCTGCGTGCTGGCCTGGGCGGTGGAAGGGATGGCGATGGAAAAGATCCCCGTGGCCGTGCGCAACTGGCTCGCCCTGCGGCCGGAAGAGCGCTGGTGGCTGTTCGGCATGACCGCCATGAGCACCGGCGGCATCAATGACGGCGACAAGGGTTGGCGGCTCGCCCTGCGGCATGCCTTGGGAGACGTGGCCCAGAGCGAGTTGCTGCAGCCCCGGGCACGCAAACAGTTTACCCGCCAGGGGCTGGACCTGGCCATGCCCGACCTGTTCGATAGTGAGTAACCCATGACGGAAGTAGCGACGCAAAACGCAACCATCAACCTGACCCCTTTGGCTCTCCGGGACGCCCCGGCGCTGATTGAATCTGTTTTCCCGGCGCAGAAGGTTTCCTTTGAAGCACAGAAGGAGCGCAAGGCGAATCTTGGGCAGACCCTGACGGGATTGGGTTCTTATTGGAAGGGCCGCAAGCCGCTTATTCTGGTACGCGCCATTGTACTGGGCAGCTTGCTGCCGCAAACCGGCGATGCCGAAGCGGATCTGGATCTCTTTGAAAAACTGATGGCCTTCGATGACGAAGGGCTGGCCCGGCGGGCGCTGGTTCAGGGCACGCTCAAACCCAGGGATATTGCCGCCCGAATCGAACTGGACAACCCCTGGGATTATTTCACCTATACCATCAAAAACAGCCGCCTCACCGCAGAGCAGGTGGCGACCTGGCACTGCCCCTTTGATGCCGATGCGGAGGGCGTCACGCTACGCTGGCGCCGAGACCTCGCGCAGGGCGATAAGTTAGCGCTTTATCGTAAGGCACTGGCGACCTTTACCAGTTACGAAGAGAAGGCCGTGCTGTGTAAACGCCCGGAGGAGGTGGACCCGCACTGGCTCTATGCGCCGGTCTGGCCCGCGGTGAATCGCCACTACGCGCACCTGGGGCTCGACGCCCATTCCTTCCCGGAGCTCATCGAACAACTCGGCATCCTGCGCTACGGCCACCGCCCCCGCGTGGGGGACACCTTTTGCGGCGGCGGCTCCATCCCCTTCGAGGCGGCTCGACTGGGCTGCGATGTCTATGCCTCCGATCTCAACCCCATCGCCTGCATGCTGACCTGGGGCGCACTCAATATCATTGGCGCTTCCCCTGAGCGGCGCGCGGAGATCGAACAGGCACAACGGGCCGTGGCCAGGGCCGTGGACAGGGAGGTCACCGCCCTCGGCATCGAGCATGACGAGCAGGGTAACCGTGCCAAAGCCTACCTTTACTGCCTGGAAACCCGCTGCCCGGAAACCGGCTGGAGGGTGCCCATGTCCCCCTCCTGGGTGATCTCCAAAACCCGCAACGTCATTGCCAGGCTGGTGCCGGACCATGATAACCGGCGTTTCGATATCGAAGTGATCAGCGGCGTTTCCGATGCGCAGATGCGCAGCGCCGAAAAGGGCACGGTTCGTGATGGTGCACTGGTTTACGAACTGGACGGAAAAACCTATCGCACCCCGATCAAAACCCTGCGAGGGGATTACCGCGATGCCGATGGTAATAGCGCCAATCGTTTGCGCCGCTGGGAGAAGCATGACTTCAAGCCACGACCAGATGATATTTTCCAGGAGCGGCTTTATGCCATCCAATGGATCAGAAAGGAGACATTGGACAGTTCACGCCCCGAAACCTTCTTCGCCTCCGTCACCGAAGCTGATCTTCAGCGGGAGCGAAAAGTCGAACAGATCGTCGAGGCGCATCTGGCCGACTGGCAGCGGGAGGGTTTGGTGCCCGATATGGCGATTGAGCCGGGTGCTGAAACTACACGCCTTGGTAGAGAGCGCGGCTGGACCTATTGGCATCATTTGTTTAATGCCAGGCAGTTATTGCTTATATCGAGATATTTTAAGCATCGAACACCTGAAGACTATGTGTTTAACGCTAAATCACTAGACTGGAATTCCCGCATCACTAATTGGATGAATCACTGGGAAAAAACGAATAATGTTTTTTATAACCAGGCATTAAATACCTTCTATAATTATGGAGTTCGTTGCTTTGTTAGCCATGAGGCAGGGCGCTCGTTTGGGTTTGCAAATAGCCCGCTCCCTGAAATATCTAAATCGATAAGTTGCCATGAGGCGATAACACTAAAGGAATTCTCACATTTATGGGTCACCGACCCCCCTTATGCCGACGCCGTCCACTACCATGAAATAACCGAGTACTTCATCGCCTGGCTGAGAAAAAATCCGCCCGCCCCCTTTGACCAATGGACCTGGGACTCACGCCGGGCGTTGGCCATCAAGGGCTCAGGTGATGACTTCCGCCGGGCCATGGTCGATGCGTATCGGGCCATGGCCGATCACATGCCCGACAACGGCAGGCAGTGCGTCATGTTCACCCACCAGGACACCGCTGTCTGGTCCGATATGGTCAGCATCTTCTGGGCCGCCGGCCTGCAGGTGGTCGCCGCCTGGTATATCGCCACCGAGACCACGTCGGAGTTGAAGAAAGGGGGCTACGTTCAGGGCACGGTCATTCTGATGCTGCGAAAGCGCCCCGAAGGCGATCGGGCCGGCTTCAAACAGCGCATTCTTCCCGCCGTGCGCGCCGAGGTGCAGCGCCAGATCGAATCCATGCTGCACCTCAACGACGAGATCAAGGACAAGCACGGCGAGCCGGTATTCAACGACTCCGACCTGCAAATGGCCGGTTACGCGGCCGCCCTGAAGGTGCTCACCGCCTACACCACCATCGGTGGCGAGGATGTCACCCGCTTTGCCCTGCGCCCGCGCAGCAAGGGCGAGGTCACCGTGGTCGATGAGATCGTGCAACAGGCCGCCGAGGCCGCCAACAGCCTGCTGGTGCCGGAAGGGCTGGCTGGCGAGACCTGGGCCCGGCTGTCCGGCATCCAGCGCTTTTACCTGCGCATGATGGATATGGAAACCACCGGCGCCAGTAAGCTGGACAACTACCAGAATTTCGCCAAGGCGTTCCGGGTGCAGGACTACGCCAGGGTAATGGGTAACATGAAAGCCAACGCCGCCCGCCTCAAGCGGGTGACGGAATTTCCCTCGAGAGAGCTGACGGCGAGCACGGAAATCGGTCCCACCTGGCTGGGCAACCTGATCATCGGCTTGCAGCAATTACTGGCCGAGGTGGAGCCGCAGGCCGTGATCCAGCAACTCCAGCAAGAGCTGCCGGACTTCATGGAAGTTCGCCCGCTACTGATCGACATGCTCAGGTTCATGGAGAGAAAAGCGCCGGAGCAAACGGTACGTCAGGCCGCGGAAGTGCTCGGCGCGCGGCTGAAAAACATGCCGGC
>JAXHVJ010000068.1:0-6154 GCA_034189235.1 Pseudomonadota bacterium | reverse complement strand
TGATCCGCAAGGCCCGACTGGAGGGCTTGATATGATGACCTTCGACCAAATTCTGCCCACAGTCCAAGCGGTGCTTGCGCCTCACAAGGCGTTGATCGCGCGGATTCAGCCTGTCATTGTCAATCGGGATCTGAACGGGCGCATACGGCTGGTTGTGTCGGCCAACGTTGAGCAAGACGCAGACGCATTGGCGCTCTGGTGCTCGATCGCAAAGACGCTTTCGGAGCAGCTCGGCCGGCATGCCTTCCCGCCGGAGCAGATGCTTCTTTTTGAGGACGATACCGCAGCGGTGCTTGCCGATACCACCGCCTTTGCGCTGGAGGGGATCGAGGGTGTAAAGATGGTCGACCGGCTGGCAACGGAAGGACGCTGGGCCCGCATTGCACCGCTCTCCGAAGGCGTGCCCCGGGTGGTGTTTTTCTCCATCAAGGGCGGTGTGGGTCGTTCGACGGCCATGGCCGTATCGGCCTGGTCCCTGGCCCAGTCCGGCAAGCGAGTGCTGGTATTGGACCTGGACCTGGAATCCCCGGGGCTTTCATCCGGCTTGTTACCGGCTGAAAGGCGACCAACCTATGGCATTACCGACTGGTTGGTGGAGGATCTGGTTGATAATGGTGCTGCCGTGTTCGAGGATATGGTGGCGACCAGCGAACTCGCCCATGACGGCGAGATTTATGTGGTACCTGCCCACGGTATTGATCCGGGAAACTATATTGCCAAACTGGGCCGGGTCTGGATGCCAAAAGCCAAAGAGCCGGGCCAACAGGAGCGTTGGTCACAACGCCTGAGTCGTTTGCTGGATCAACTGGAGCAACGCTGGCAACCCGACATCATCCTGATTGACTCCCGGTCCGGCATCGATGAAGTCGCATCCAGCTGTGTCACCGACCTGGGCGCCGGCCTGGTGCTGCTGTTTGCCATCGATGGCGAGCAAACCTGGTCCGGCTATCGGATTCTGTTTGATTATTGGAATCAGGCCGGTGTCGCCCGTGAGATCCGGGAAAGATTGCAGTTGGTCGGCGCCATGATTCCGGAAACGGATGCGGCTGAGTATTTCTCCGGTTTGAAAGAACACAGTTGGGACCTGTTCTCCGAAGCCCTTTATGATGAGGTGCCACCCGGTGCAACCACTAACGAATTATGGAACTTTGACGACAGTGATGAAGGGGCGCCCCATTATCCCTGGCCGATCAACTGGCATCGTGGCTTTGCCGCGTTGACCTCTTTACATGCCCGCCTGGAAGCGGTCGATCCAGAGCAGGTAGCGTCTATTTATGGGCCGCTGATCGACGGATTACATAGTTTCTCGGGAGAAAAAGAATGACGGCACTCAGTACGATTCGGGAAGCCATGTTGCAGGCGCTCCCGGTCGATACCTCTTACAGCGGTGGTGCACCGCCACAGGAACACCTTTATGTGCCGCCCACCCACCTCAAGGCATTGAGACCCGAATGCCAGTTGGTGGTGGGAACCCGCGGTGTGGGCAAATCGGTCTGGACCGCAGCCCTTCATGACCAGGTGCTACGGCAACGCCTGGGCTCATCCATCCCCCAACTGGACCGGGCAGAGATTCGTATTGGCTTTGCGGAGCGCCCTGAACCCAGTCATTACCCCGATGCAGAAACCTTCGTACATCTGATGCAATCAGGCGGCGATCCCTACACCGTTTGGCGCACTGTGATCACTCGCTGGGTGGCTGAACTTATCGGAAAAAGGATCCCTGACGGAAGCTGGCAGGAGAGTGTTGACTGGGCCAAAGGAAACCCGGAGGAGATCGCTAACATCATGGCGTTTGCCAGTGAACGGCTTGGCGAGGAAAAGAGGGATGGCATCATTTTGTTCGATGCCCTGGACCGCTTGAGTAATGATTGGCACACCATGGACCGGATTGTGCGGGACCTGCTGCGAGTGGCGCTCTGGTTAAAGCCCTATCCCCGCATTTCCGCCAAGATCTTTCTGCGTGAAGACCAACTGGAGCGTACCGTGACAGACTTCCCGGATGCCTCCAAGCTGCTGGCTACCAAGGCTGAATTGTCCTGGGCACGGCATGATTTGCACGGCCTGCTGTGGCAATACCTGCTCAATGGGCCGGACGAGCACGGTGAAATCATGCGTGGGCTTTACATCCGTACCCTGGGAACCGAGCCGAAACAGGACGATGGCCGTTTTCTCCCGAACGATGAGGTCAAACGGGATACGGCCGCACAACGCGCCCTGTTCGAGGCACTGGCCGGTCCCTGGATGGGGCGGGATCGGCGTCGGGGTGTGCCCTACATCTGGACGGTAGGGCACCTGGCGGATGGACAAGGCAGAACGTCTCCGCGCTCCTTTATTGCCGCGATACGACAAGCGGCAGAAGATACGATGGAGCGTTATCCGGATCACCGCTATGCCTTGCATTATGAGAGCATCAAGCGTGGTGTACAGAAGGCTTCGGAGATCCGTGTTAACGAATTGGCTGAAGATTATCCCTGGGTTAGGGCAGTGCTCACCCCATTGAAAGGCCTCACAGTGCCGGTCGGATTCGAGTCTATCCAACACCGCTGGAAAGAGGTTTATCCCGGAGGAATACAGGAAGCGAACATGGGAGATCGGCTCCCTCCACAGCATGCTGAAAGGGGATGGTCTGGTTTACGAGAAGACTTGCTCACTCTTGGGGTGTTCGAGGAGCGCAAGGATGGCCGTATCGATATGCCCGATCTTTACCGAGTCGGTTTTGGCCTGGGACGCCGGGGCGGTGTGAAGCCTAAAAAGTAAGGAGGCTGCATTTTGACCATACGCCGGTTTTCCTCCCGCACCCATCGGCTGGACAGCTCATTCCTGCTGACACACCTGAAGGGCGCGCGCAGCTATAAGCGCATTGCGGGGTATTTCACCAGCTCACTGTTTGAAGTCGCCAATGAGCTGCTCGAAGCGATCCCCGAGGTCAGGATTGTCTGCAACGTGGATATCCATCCGGATGACCTCAAAGTCGCCCAGTTGCGCGAATCCAGGATGATCGGCCGCTGGAACGAACAGGGGCTGGAGGCTGAAGCACTGCTCAATCGTGAACGCTATCGTCGCCTGGATGCCTTCCTGGCACAGCATGGTCAGGCGGTGCGTGTGGCGCCGGATAGCATTTGCGGCTTTCTGCACGGCAAGGCCGGCGTCATCGAGCTGGCTGACGGACGCAAGCTTGGTTTTATCGGTTCTATGAACGAAACCCGCAGCGGCTGGCAACGGCACTATGAAATCCTCTGGGAGGATGATTCCGCCGAGGGCGTGGCCTGGATCGAAGAGGAATTTGACTTCCTGTGGAATGCCGCCCGCCCCCTGCCCGAGGCGGTGATCCGTGAGGTGCGCCGGCGTGGCTACCGCCGTGAAGTGGTGTTCGATGAGATCGACGATGATGAGGATCTGGCACCGGCAGCGCTGGTGGAATCCCCGCTCTACCGGGAAGGCCTCTCCCTTCAGCCCTGGCAGCAGGGCTTTATTACGGAATGCCTGCGCCACTACCACAATCACACGATCGTGCGCTTATTGTTGGCGGATGAAGTGGGCCTGGGGAAAACACTGTCTCTGGGCACGGCGGCGCTGGCATTGTGCCTTCTTGGTGACAAGGAACAAACATTTGCCGGGAGCAAAACTGGACAGCCGAAGGCTGGCCCCGCGCAGGGGGGTGCGCAAAAAGCGCGTCGGCCGGTCGTGATTTTCGTGCCCGCAACGCTCTGTGAGCAGTGGCAGACGGAGATGATTGATAAACTCGGCATCCCTTGTGCCCGCTGGGATACCCAGAAGAAAGTCTGGCTGGACCATGATGGCCGCATCATATCCGCCCCAGGCCGCGAGCAGATTGCCAAATGCCCCTTGCGCATAGGCATTGTCTCCACCGGTTTGATGATGCGTGATTGCCTGGAAAAGCAACATTTGCTGGGGTTGCGTTACGAACTGGTCATCCTCGACGAGGCCCACAAGGCCAGAAGCCGCCAGGGTTTTGGTCGCGATGCGGGAACCCCCAACGAGCTGCTGGCGTTTATGCGGGAGATTGCCGCCAGGGCCGATCATCTCCTGTTGGGTACGGCCACACCGATTCAGACCCGCCCGGAAGATCTGTGGGACCTGATGGGCATTCTCCAGCAAGGCAAGGGGCAGTTTGTTCTGGGCAACGATTTCGCCAAGTGGCACCGCCCGCGGGAGGTGCTGCCCATCCTGGCAGGAGAGCAGGAAGTTGTCGAACCCGCAGTTGCCTGGGAACTCCTCCGTTCACCACTGCCGGTTGTGGACTCGACACAGGAGCCAAAGGCGCGGCACTTGTACAGTGTTATCCGCCAGGACCTTGGGCTCAGCAACGAAGACTGGCAGACGACCAGGCCGTTCACTGAGTTGACCGGGGAAGCACGAGAACTGCTGGAGGATGAACTCCACCGCAAGATAGCCGGGGCGACCTTTTTTCAACGGGAAAATCCGCTGGTGCGTCATATCGTGCTGCGCAAACGGACCAGACTGGAAGAGGCGGGCCTGCTGCCTCGAGTCGGTGTGGATGTTCATCCGGATTCCAGCCTGGCCAAAGAAATTCATCGATTCAACGCCCTGTTCGAAGGCAAGGCGCTGCGTACCGGCGAGGATTTTCGCCAGGCTTATATCGAGGCGCGCAATTTCGGCAAGGCCCTGGCGAAGCGCGGTAAAGGTGGCGGCTTCATGAAAAACCTGATGGAACAGCGTATTTGCTCCAGTATCGCCGCCGGCCTCAGCACTGCACGCATGCTATTGGAAGGTCGCACCCTGCATGAAGAGGAAGACGAGCAGGAAGTGGACCTGACCCTGGAAACGGGGGAGGAGCGTACGGTGTTGCAACGCCTGATTGACCGCCTGGAGCGTATTGAAAAGGACCCCAAGCTCAGCGCTGTGATTCATTACCTGGAGCGCGAAAAGTGGCTCGACCTCGGTGTCATCATCTTCAGCCAGTACTATGACACCGCCAAGTGGGTCGCCGACGCACTTGCGGATCGTTACCCGGAGGAAGCTATTGGCTTATATGCCGGTGCTGGACGCAGCCGCCTCTATCAAAAAGGCGACAGCGTCTTCAGCGAACGGGAAGTATTGAAGAAGATGGTTGCCGAGCATGAGATTCGGATCATGGTTGCTACCGATGCCGCCTGTGAAGGTCTCAACCTGCAAACCCTGGGAACGCTGATCAATATCGACCTGCCGTGGAACCCCACCCGCCTGGAGCAACGCATCGGTCGCATCAAGCGTTTTGGCCAGGTGCGCGAGAAAGTCGATATGCTCAACCTTGTCAACGAACAAACCGTGGACGAGACGGTATATGAGCGCCTTTCGGAACGAATGCGTGATCGCTACAACCTGTTCGGTTCGCTGCCGGATACCATCAAGGACGAATGGATTGATGACATCGAAACCCTGGGCGAGAAGATGGACGAATATATCAATGCGCAGAAGGAAGCAACTGGCTTTGAACTCCGTTACACCACGACCCTACGGCCTTCTGAAAAAGACTGGCGGGACTGTTCCGATGTCCTCTCACGCAGGGATTTTGCGCAATTGATGCGCACTGGGTGGGGAGCAAGCCGCTAAACATCCGGGCAGATTCATCGGCTATATACCGGTACCGACTTCAACAGCAGTCTCAATCAGGTTCTCCACAACGAAATATATGTCGATACTCTCGTCGGGCGTGTCAACATTGACAATCAGGCTGTAGCGCACGGAGTTTTGCCACCGATCCTGAGCAGTCCGATATTTCCATCAACCGCCCACTGGATATACAGCTACGGTGTGCCGATCGGCCAAGTCTGCCGCCGCGCCTGTACCGGGGGATAACCTCCAAGCGAAACCCGTACTTGCCGGCGACTCCGTTGAGGAGACGGTAGGCTCGGCACTACGCTCATGGCCCAGGCCCGCTTCGTACTTGTGGCGCAAGATCTCGATGATTTGTCGCATGTAAATCCCTGCTACCGGCATCTGTCCTTCCTCTTGACGAAAAAGGAACGGGTATCAGCCGAAGCCGCAGGGACAGACGCTGAAAGTTGTGACCCACGTCTCCAGGATTTGGGGTTACATCTGTGCCCCGGGGCCGTTATACTTTGCGGTGCTCAAGGAGAGCGCCCAGGTAAGAGCACCCAGGTAAAAGCTATCAGGATCTTCAAGGACCGAA
>JAXHVJ010000067.1:0-13982 GCA_034189235.1 Pseudomonadota bacterium | reverse complement strand
TGGTCCGATCTGGGCATGTTCCTGCAGACGGTGATGCTACTGCTTCGTGAGGAAGGCCTGGACTCCTGCGCTCAGGAGTGCTGGAGCCTCTATCACAAGACGCTCAGGGATTTCCTCGATTCTCCGGATGAGCTCATGCTGTTTGCCGGCATGTCCATCGGCTATATGGACGAGGAAGATCCGGTCAACAAGCTGCGCACACGCCGTGCCGCGCTGGAAGACTTTGCCCGCTTCCGCGGTATCTGACCCGGCAATGCTGCCAACCCTGCATCTTCGGTTCTGACGAGCCCGGGTCCTTTTTTAAGGAGTACCCGTTAAGGAGTACGCGGACAAATCCATGGCCCCCTCAGATAGACATGACCTGAGGTGTTGCCGTCCCAGGGCGTGCGTTCTCGCCATTCAGGCTACTGGCGGGCCGCAGGAATTTGAGCAATCGTTTGGTCTGCAATCAGTGAAGGTGCTCCGGAGTGTTGCAGCGCAAGTTCGGTGGTGGCCTGTCGTCGTGGGTTTGCTATAGAATGCAGCGCGTTTTGTTGAGCAGTACGCATCCTTTTTAACCCTGTGGGAGAGCCGGAGCCTTGGAATTCAGCGAAGAGATCCGCAATGAGCTGATTGAGAGCGGGAAGATCACCAACCCTAAAAGCCCCCGTGGCGTGGTGCTCAATACCGCTGCCAGCCTGTTCCGCCGCAAGGGTTATCTGCAGACAACGGTGCGGGATATCGGACGCGAGACGGGCATATTGCCAGGCAGCATTTTTCATCACTACCGCAGCAAGGACGAAATTCTGCGCACGGTGATGGAGGAGAGCATCGTTCTCAACCTTACTCGCCTGAAGCGTGCTCTGGAAAGCCGCCCTGCGCTGGAGGGCCGGCTTCGTACGCTCATCTCCATTGAACTTTATGCCATGAATGGTGAAACTGGCGAAGCCTGGAGCGTTATGGTGGATGAGTGGCGTAACCTCTCGGACGAGGGCAAGGCCGCCATTCTGCGCCTGCGGGAAGAGTATGAGGGGATCTGGCTGGCTGTATTGCGAGAGGCCCATGAGGCCGGGCTTGTAACCATGGAACCGGACATCCTTCGTAAGCTTCTGGCGGGTTCCATCCACTGGACGCCCACCTGGTTCCGCCATGATGGCGGCCTGTCCCTGGAAGACCTTACGGACCGGCTCTGGCAGCTGGCAACTGGCCGTCGTCCCTGACGGCCCGGCGTTTACTCAGCCAGCCTGTTGGCCGTCCGGATGGGTGCCCATGTACTTGGACAGAATGCCCAGCATAACTTCATCGGCCCCGCCGCCGATGGAGACCAGGCGCATGTCCCGGTAGAAGCGGGTGATCAAGGTTTCGTTCATAAAACCCATGCCGCCGTAATACTGCAGGCAGCTATCGGTTACTTCCCGGGCAAGCCGTCCGGCCTTCAGCTTGGCCATGGAGGCCAGTCGGGTCATGTCCTCTCCGTTTATGTACCCCTCAGTGGTCCGGTAAACCAGGGAACGCAGAAGCTCCACTTCCGTCTGCAATTCAGCCAGACGGAAGTGAATGCTTTGATTGTGTAGCAGAGGTTTGCCAAAGGCGACGCGCTGACGGGTGTATTCTGCAACGTCTTGAATACACTTCTCCAGGGAACGAAGGAGGCTGCCGGAGGCCCAAAGGCGCTCTTCCTGGAACTGCTGCATCTGATAGATGAATCCCATGCCTTCTTCACCGATGCGATAACGCTGGGGAACCCGTACGTCTTCAAAAAAAATCTGGGCGGTGTCGGAGCTGCGCATACCCAGCTTGTCGAGCTTGCGGGCCACGGTTACGCCCGGTGTATCCATCGGCAGAATGATCAGCGACTTGTTCTTGTGTACCGGGCCGTCGCCGGTGCTCGCCAACAGGCACATGAAATCTGCCTGGGTACCGTTGGTAATCCACATTTTGCCGCCATTGATGATGTAATCGTCACCGTCTTTACGGGCGGTGGTCTTGATGGAGGCAACGTCAGAGCCCGCCCCCGGTTCGGATACGCCGATACAGGCCACGTAATCGCCGGAAATCGCCGGTGCCAGGAATTCCTTGCGCAGTTCGTCGGAGCCGATCTTGGCCAAAGCTGGTGTGGCCATGTGGGTCTGCACTCCTACGGCCATGGGGATGGAGCCGCAGTTGACTTCGCCCATGGCTTCGCAGAAGGCCAGGTCATAACTCCAGTCGAGCCCCATGCCACCAAAGGCTTCGGGCTTGGTGATGCCGAGGAAACCCTTGGCGCCCATCTTCCGGAAAAGTTCGCGGGCCGGGAAGATACCTTCTTTCTCCCACTCGTCCACGTAAGGGTTGATTTCCTCTGAAACGAATTTGCTGACGGAATCGTAGAGGTTCTTGTGCTCGGTGGTGTAATGCATGTTGCTCTCCATTGAGGGGCTGCCTGTAAGCCGCCTTCGGTTCAGTTATTGTTACTGGCATGGCCCGGGTTCGGATGACTTTCCTTGAAGCCCGGGGTGGTGTCAGTTGGTCGGTATCAAGGACATTCAGGCACGCGACCAATCACTCGGTCAAATTATTTTAGTGCCAATCTTGAATTTGACCAAGTGTTAGGTCTAATCTTCGGTGTTATGGTCCTGGGCTCTGAGCTCGCATGAGCAATACAATGATAAAAAGAGGTGCACTATGACTCAACAACAAATACAACAGGCTGACCCCAGCCTCGGCTCCCACTACATTGGTGGCATTGGCGACTGGCTGCGCTACCATGCATGGTGTCGCCCGGAAGCCGAGGCCCTGATCTACAACAATGACCGGGTTACCTACGGTGAGTTGGATCGACGGGTAAACCTGGCAGCTGACATGCTGGCCCGTAAAGGCGTTACCAAGGGCAGTCGTGTCTGCCTGCTGATGCTCAACAGTACGGCCTTTCTCGAAACCTTCTTTGCCTGCGCCAAGCTGGGTGCCATCGCCGTGCCTCTTAACTTCCGGCTCAACTCAAAGGAACTGGAATTCATCATCAATGACGCGGAAGCCTCTGTGATCGTCTACCATGCCCGCTTCCTGCCGTTGCTGGAGCCCATCCGCGATAAAACCACGCTGCAGCATGCCATCACGGTAGATGGTGAGGGTATGCAGGGTGCTGAAGGAGACCCGGATTACCGGGAAAGCCTGGCTGCCGCGGATGCCACTGATCGTAATGTCCTGGTCGGGCAGGACGACCCTCTGATGATGATGTACACTTCCGGCACGACAGGCAAGCCAAAAGGTGCTGTGCTGACCCACGCCAGCCCCACCTGGGTGGCCATCAATACCCAGATGAGCCCACTGGCGCTCAATACCTCAGATACCACCTTGACAGTGGCACCACTGTTCCATATCGGTGGCCTGGCGATCCATACGCTGCCGACGCTCTATTGCGGGGGGCGTATAGTCTTGCAAGCCCAGTTTGAGCCCGGAGTCTTGCTTGACACCCTTGAGAAAGAGCGTGTTACCACGTTGTTCCTGCTGCCGGCTATGTGGCTCATGGTGAGCCAGCAGCCGAACATTGATAACTACGACCTGTCGTCCCTCAGAGTGCTACTGTCAGGTGGCGCGCCTTGTCCGATCACGGTTATCGAGTTCTTCCAGAAGCGGGGGTTCCGGTTTCTGGAAGGCTTCGGCATGACCGAAACCTGCGCCTCCGCCTGTTTCCTCGATAATGACAATGCTGTACGCAAGAATGGCTCGGTGGGCAAGCCACTGATTCATGTTCAGATGCGCATCGTGGACGAGAACGACAACGACGTGGCCCCGGGCGAGACCGGGGAACTGGTGCTGCGTGGCCCGAGCATGTTCCGGGAGTACTGGAACCGTCCCGACGCCACGGCCGAGGAGTGGCGCAATGGCTGGTTCCACAGTGGTGACCTGGCACGGCAGGACAACGAAGGCTTCTACTATATCGTTGACCGCAAGAAGGACATGCTGATCTCTGGTGGCGAGAACGTCTACCCGACGGAGGTGGAGCAGGTGCTCTACCGTCACCCGAAAATTCGGGATGTGGCGGTGATCGGCGTGCCCGATGAAAAGTGGGGCGAAGTGCCCATGGCCCTGGTGGTTCCCGAAGAGGGTGACGAGCCAGCCCTGGAGGAAATTCAGAGCTACTGCAGCGAACACCTGGCCCGCTTCAAAGTGCCCAGGCACCTGACGGTACTGGAAGAGCTGCCCCGCACGGCCACCGGCAAGGTACTCAAGCGGGAACTGCGCAAGCAGTACCAGTAATTCGCCTGAACTGAAATAACCGAGGAAGATCTATGACGACCCGCAGTGCTTTTTATACCGCCGAACACGAGGCCTTTCGGGATTCGGTGCGTGCCTTTGTGCGCAAGGAAATCGAACCCTTTGCCACCGAATGGGACGAAGCCGGTACCTTCCCGCGAGAGCTCTACAAGAAAGCAGCCGACATTGGCCTGATCCCCCTTGGCTATCCGGAAGAGTACGGTGGTATCGAAGCGGACCTGTTTTACATGATTCTTAGTGCCCAGGAGCTGGCCATGGCCGGCTGTGGCGGCCTTTCTGCCAGCCTGATGAGTCATGGCATCGGCTCGCCACCCATTGTCAAGTATGGCTCGGAGGAGTTGAAGCAACGGGTACTGCCGCCCATCTTCGCCGGTGATGCTATCAGTGCCCTGGCCATTACGGAGCCCGGTGGCGGCTCGGACGTGGCGGCACTGAAGACCACAGCGAAACGAGATGGCGACCACTACATTGTCAACGGCTCCAAGACGTTTATTACCTCCGGTATGCGGGCAGATACCTACACCGTGGCCGTACGCACCGGTGAGGCGGGCCACAAGGGCATTTCCCTGTTGGTGATCGACCGGGATACCCCGGGTTTCACCCGCACCCCCCTGGACAGGAAGATGGGCTGGTGGTGCTCCGATACAGCCACCTTGTACTTCGATGACTGTCGGGTACCAGTTGGCAACTTGCTGGGGGAAGAAAACCAGGGCTCGAAGATGATCATGAACAACTTCAACTTTGAGCGTATTTTCCTGGCTGCGAGTTGTATCGGCTTCGCCCGGGCCTGCTATGAGGAGGTGGTGGACTATGCCCGCCAGCGTCAGACATTCGGCCGGCCCCTGATCGAGCACCAGGTGGTTCGCCACAAGCTGGTAGATATGTATATGAAGATCGAGGCCAGCCAGGCCTATCTGGAGAAACTGGCCTGGCGCATCGAGCAGGGAGAGAACCCGGTAGCCGATGTGTGCCTGCTCAAGAACCAGAGCACCCTGACCATGGAGTACTGCGCCCGGGAGGCGGTGCAGACCATGGGTGGCGCCGGCTACCTGCGTGGTCCCAGGTCGGAGCGTATCTACCGGGAAGTGCGGGTTAACGCCATCGGTGGCGGTGCCGAGGAAATCATGCGGGATCTGGCCGCCCGGCAGCTTGGCCTGTAACGGGTTCCGGCCACCCGTATCATCAAGTCATTCGAGGTTGAGATGTCAGACAAGATTATCAAAATCGGTGGTGCCTCCGGGTACTGGGGCGACTCAGCTCTGGGGCCGAAACAGCTGATCAGCCACGGTGGTGTGGACTACCTGATTCTGGACTACCTGGCGGAAATTACCATGTCAATTCTCGCCAAGGCGCGCTCCCGTGACCCGGAAGCCGGCTACGCCACGGACTTTATTGACCGTGTCATGAAGCCTTGGGTCAGAGATATTGCCAACAAGCGTATCAAGGTCATTGCCAATGCCGGGGGGGTTAACCTGGAAGCTTGCCGTCGGGCCCTTGAGGCCGTGGCGGAAAAGGCCGGTGTTGCCCTGAAAATCGGTACTGTAGAAGGGGATAACCTGCTGGACCGGGCCGACGAGCTCCGGAACAAGGATCTGCGGGAAATGGAAACCGGTGCGCCCATGCCGGACAAAGTCATGAGCGTGAACGCCTATCTTGGTGCCTTCCCTATTGCCGCAGCCCTGGATGCCGGTGCCGACATCGTGGTGACCGGCCGGTGTGTCGACAGTGCCCTTGCCTTGGGGCCGCTGATCCATGAGTTTGGCTGGCAGCCAGAAGACTACGACCGCCTGGCGGCGGGTGGTCTGGTTGGCCACCTGATCGAGTGTGGCGCACAGACCAGTGGCGGCAATTTCACCGACTGGAAAGATACCCAGGCAGGCTGGGAAAACACCGGTTTTCCCATTGCCGAAGTGTCCGCCGATGGCAGCTTCGTGCTGACCAAGCCACCGGAGACGGGGGGGCTGGTATCGGTACTGACCGCTGGTGAGCAGATGCTGTATGAGATTGGTGATGCCCACAGCTATGTGCTGCCGGATGTGATCTGCGACTTCACCCCGGTCACCATGGAACAGGTGGGTGATGATCGGGTTCTGATCAAGGGTGCCCGTGGCCGGGAGCCCACAGCCACCTACAAGGTAAGCGCCACTTATATGGACGGTTTTACCTGTATCGGTAGTTTTGTGATTGTGGGTCGGGATGCCGCGGCAAAGGCCCGGCGCATGGGTGAAGCGATTCGCAATCGCACCTCGGTCATGCTCGGGGAAGAGGGCTTGCCGGCATTCACCAAAAGCGATCTGCAGGTGATTGGCGCTGAAGCCATGTTCGGCGATCGGGCCCGTCCGGAAGCGCGCCAGGCCCGAGAAGTGGTTTTGCGCCTGGGGGTACATCACCCGCGCAAGGAAGGTGTGGAGCTTTTCTCCAAGGAATTTGTCGGCGCCGCTCTATCCATGTCGCCCGCCGTCACCGGGGTAACGCCCGGACGCCCGCGCCCCAGCCCTGTGGTAAGCCTGTTTTCCGGATTGATCGACAAGGGCCAGGTGCCGGTGACGGTAAAAGTCAGTGGCGAGCCTGTTGACTTGCCGCAGGCATGTCTCCGTGGCCAGGGCCGGCCAGAACCCGCCGCTCAGGTCGAGCCACCCCGTGTCGCGGAAGGGCGGTCGGTTGCCTTGCCACTGCTCGATCTCGCGGTCGCCCGCAGCGGCGACAAGGGCAACTACGCCAATATCGGCGTGATTGCCCGGGATCCCCGCTATTTCGATGTGATCCGTGCTGCCCTGACCCCGGAGCGGGTCAAGGCCTGCTTCAGCGGGCTGACCCGGGGCGAGGTTACGGCATATCCGTTGCCGGGTATCCATGGCATCAACTTCCTGCTGGCGGAGTCGCTGGATGGTGGGGGCGTCAGCTCGCTTCACCTCGACCCGCAGGGAAAAACCTACTCCCAGGTGCTGCTGGAACTGGAGATTCCGGTGCCGGAACAGGACGCCCGCAACTGGGGACTGCACTGACCCGGCTTCACCGGGACGAGGTCTACTCGATGATCGGCGTAACCACTGGCGGAATGTAAGGGCTTCAGCCCCATAATGATGCCGTCCCGGTTCTTCCAGTGCCGATAACGCCTGGAAGAAGCGGGCACTCGTGCAGTGGTAAAACTTGATCATAAGGGTTTTTCCCTTTTGTTGGTTTTTTCTGATTCTGGTATTGACCAATCGCTTGATCAAATTTATTTTAAATAAAAGGGCAGTTCCCGGAGCTGACCAGTCAGTCCACACAAGACGGTTGCACAGGGCTCTTTCAGCATAGCCCGTTAAAAAGCGCTGGTGTCTGACGCCAGTGGAGAATTCACGAATCTGGAATACCAAACCTATGGCAGTCATCGAGTCCAAACTATCGGTTGGCAGCGACACGTTTCGCGAGAATCAACAGGGTATGATCTCTCTGCTGGAACGCATCCGCGAACTGGAAGATCGTACCCGGACCAAGTCCGAGGCCTCCAAGGGGCGGTTCGAGAAGCGGGGCCAGTTACTGCCCAGGGAGCGTATTGCCCTGGTGCTGGACCCTGGTGCGCCCTTCCTGGAACTGTCTACCCTCGCCGGTTATGGCATGGATACCCCGGACCTGGGGAACAGTGTCCCCGGTGGCGGTATAGTGGCCGGTATCGGCTATATTTCCGGCGTAAGGGTGATGATTACCGCCAGCGACTCGGGCATCGATGCCGGCGCCATGCAAGCAATGGGGCTGGAGAAACAGCTGCGGGTACAGGAGCTTGCCCTCGAGAACAAGCTGCCATACGTCCAGCTTGTGGAAAGTGCCGGCGCCAACCTACTGAAATACAAGGTAGACCAGTTCATTCACGGCGGCACCCTGTTTGCCAACCTGACACGTCTTTCGGCGGCGGGGCTCCCGGTGATTACGGTAACCCACGGTTCATCCACCGCAGGCGGTGCTTACCAGACCGGCTTGTCCGATTACATCATCATGGTTCGTGACCGCTCCAGGGCATTCCTTGCCGGCCCGCCGCTGCTCAAGGCGGCCACCGGTGAAATCGCCACCGAGGAAGAACTGGGTGGTGCTGAAATGCACACCAGCATTTCCGGCCTGGGGGACTACCTCGCGGAAGATGACAGGGACGCCCTGCGCATGGTGCGGGAAATCGTTGCCCAGCTTGACTGGGATGGCGAGTTGCCGGAAGACAAGCCTCGTAGCTTCCAGCCACCGCGCTATGGCCAGGAAGAGCTGCTGGGCATCATGCCCATGGATTACAAACGTCCGGTGGACATGAAAGAGGTGATCGCCCGTATCGTGGACGATTCCTACTTTCTGGAGTTCGGTGCCAACTACGGCTCATCCACAGTGTGCGGCCATGCCAAGGTAGAAGGCCTACCGGTGGGCATTATTACCAACAACGGGCCTATCGACCCGGCTGGCGCCACCAAGGCCACCCACTTTATCCAGGCATGCTGCCAGTCCCGGACGCCGATTCTTTACCTGAATAACACCACCGGCTTTTTGGTTGGCAAGGAATACGAGCAGGCCGGCATCATCAAGCATGGCTCCAAGATGATCCAGGCGGTGACCAACGCCACCGTGCCCCAGATCACCATCTACTGTGGTGCCTCCTTCGGGGCGGGTAACTATGGTATGTGCGGACGAGGCTTTGCGCCCCGGTTCTGTTTCTCCTGGCCAAATGCCAGGACCGCCGTCATGGGCGCGGAACAGGCCGCCAAGACCATGACCAATGTCACCGAAGCGGCCATGAAACGCAAAACCGGCGAAGTGGACCACGAAAAACTCGCCGCCATGGAAAAAAAGATCGTTGACACCTTCGAGAGTCAGATGGATGTGTTTACCACAAGTGCCCGGCTTCTGGACGATGGCGTGATCGACCCCCGTGAGACTCGCCCGGTGCTGTCCTACGTGCTGTCGGTCTGTCGTGACGCAGAGCGGCGTGAGCCCCACAAGATGCAGTTCGGTGTGGCGCGCCCCTGACCCTGACGGAACCCCGGAACCCGGCCGGCATACCCGGCCGCCCCAAGAATGAGAACGGTGTCTGACTATCATGACCACGACAACAGCAATCAAACCGACCCCCTTTACCAAGGTGCTGGTAGCTAACCGGGGTGAAATCGCGCTACGAGTCATCTGCTCTGCCCGTGAACTGGGCTACCGGACCGTAGCGGTCTACTCGTCCGCTGACCAGAATGCCCGCCACGTACGGGCTGCCGACCAGGCCGTGGCCATAGGCGGCAACCTGCCAGCGGATTCGTATCTGCGTATCGACCGGATTATTGAGGCTGCAAAGCTCAGTGACGCCGATGCGATCCATCCCGGTTATGGGTTCCTGGCGGAAAACCCGGAGCTGCCGAAAGCCTGTAAAGAGGCGGGTATTGTTTTTATAGGGCCGTCTGCTGAATCCATCGTGTCCATGGGACACAAGGCTGGCGCCAAGCAACTGATGATGGACGCGGGCGTGCCTTGCGTGCCTGGTTACCAGGGCGGAGACCAGGATGAGGAACGCCTGATCCGGGAAGCGGATAACGTCGGCTTTCCGATCATGATCAAGGCGACCGCCGGTGGTGGTGGCCGGGGCATGCGCCTGGTAGAGAAGGCGGAAGACTTCCCTGCCGCCCTGCGCAGCGCGCGGTCCGAGGCGGAAAGTGCCTTCGGAGATCCGGAAGTGATCCTGGAGCGGGCGATCATCAACCCGCGCCATATCGAAATACAGATTATAGCCGACCGGTACGGCAACGCCGTCTATATAGGTGAGCGGGACTGCTCCATCCAGCGTCGCCACCAAAAGGTGGTGGAGGAGGCGCCTTCGCCGGCGGTATCTCCGGAACTGCGGGCGCGTATGGGTGAGACAGCCGTAACCGCGGTCAAGGCCATCAATTACGAGGGGGCTGGTACCCTGGAGTTCCTGCTGGACCAGGACGGCAACTTCTATTTCATGGAGATGAACACTCGCCTTCAGGTAGAGCACCCGGTTACCGAGTCCATCACCGGCCTGGACCTGGTGGAGTTGCAACTACGGGTCGCCGCCGGCCAGCCATTGCCCCTGAGCCAGGATGACATCGTGCTCCGCGGACACTCCATTGAAGTACGTCTGTGCGCAGAAAGCCCCAGCGAAGGCTTTATGCCCCAGAGCGGTACCATGGCCCTGTGGAACATGCCGTCCTCTCTTCGTGTGGAGGATGCGGTGGAGTCGGGCTCTGAGATCCCGCCCTTCTATGACTCCATGATTGCCAAGCTGATCAGCACCGGGGCTGATCGGGAAGAGGCTCGCCGCCGGCTGGTCAGTGGCCTGAAAGATGCTACAGCGCTGGGTGTCGAGACCAACCAGGCGTTTCTGAGCGCGTGTCTGGAGCACCCCACCTTCATCCAGGGGGAGGCGACGACCGCGTTCGTAGAAAATCACCAGGACGAATTGCTGGCAAGGGACCAAGGCACTGACGACCGTGCCAGATTGCTGGCCGCTGTGCTTCTGTACGCCACGGATGCTCAGGGTAGTTACGCCGGGTCGATCAGTATCATTACCCATCGCCTGCCGATTATTTTCCGTTTCAGTGTCGGGGGAGAAGCCGCCGATGCAAGGGTGAGCAACCTGGGCAATGGTTGCTTCCGGGTTCAGTCGGAAGATGATCGCGCGGAACTGACACTGGATGCGGTAAATGGCACCCAGGTCCGCTTCACTTGCCAGGGCCTGTCAGAAACGGCGGAAATGATCCGTAAGGGCTCCAGCCTCTACCTGCGCTACCGCGGTCAGTCCTACCGTGTGGATGACCATACCCATGAGGCTGCCGTTGCGGGAGACGAGGCCGGTGATGGCGTCATCCGTGCATCCATGAATGGCCGGGTCGTGGCCCTCCACGCCAGTGAGGGTGACACGGTAGAGGCGGGCCAGGCAGTGATTGTGCTGGAAGCCATGAAGATGGAACACGTTCACGTGGCCGCAGTGGCAGGCACTATTGTGTCTCTCACGGTCAGCGAAGGGGAACAGGTCACCGCTGGCAAGGTGATCGCCGAAGTCGCCCCGGCCGAAAACAACTGATCAACCAGGAGAGCCATGATGTCTGAACAAGAAGCTGTCTTGCTGGAACAGAAGGGGGCGGCCCTGTGGATCACCATCAACCGGCCCGAAAAGCGCAACGCTATCAACAATGACGTGATTGCCCGGATTCGTGAGGGCTATCAGAAAGCAGAGTCCGATCCCGGGATCCGGGTTATCGTACTGACTGCTGCCGGCGAAAAGGCATTCTGCGCAGGTGGGGATCTACAACCGGGCCAGGGCTTCGCCTTCGACTATTCGAAACCTGACTCAGAATATGCCAATCTGTTACGGCTGGCAGTGAACACCACCACGCCCTGCATTGTGCGGGTAAACGGTGTCTGCATGGCTGGCGGCATGGGCCTGCTCTGCATGGGGGATATGGCAGTGGCCCGGAGCAATGTGAAATTTGGCCTGCCGGAGGTGAAGGTTGGGCTGTTTCCCATGCAGGTGCTCAGCCTGATGCAGCGCCTGGTACCCTGGCGTGTGCTGCGGGAATGGACGCTCACCGGTGAGCCATTCACGGCAGACGAGGCACTGCAGCATGGGCTGCTGAACCATGTGGTGGCCCCCGAGGAGCTGGATGCCAAGGTGGACTGGCTGATCAGCCGCGTGACGGACAAATCTCCCACCGCCATCCGTCGCGGCAAGTACGCCATGAAGGCCATCGAGGACATGAGTTTCGAACAGGCCATTGCCTATACCGAAACCCAACTGGCCACCATGACCCTGACGGAAGATGCAAAAGAGGGTATGGCGGCGTTTAATGAAAAACGTGCCCCCAACTGGCCCGGGCGCTGATGAACTGCGCTGAACCCTGTTTGACTCCGTCATAAGATCTGCGCAGCCTGGTTTGCATTTCGCGCAGGGGCGTGAGTGACTGGAAGCGGCGGTTTTGATAGGTCATTGCCATGTCATTTTCTTCCGAATAGCATGGTTGCTGGGTTTTGGTTGGTTAACCAACTAAAAGTCAAGGATATGTTCACTACAAATGGCAGGAGAGGTTGCTTATTCTATAGCCAACCGACCACGACAGGCCACCAGCGAGCTTGCGCCGCAATACTCCGGGCCGCCTTTACATCCATTGCAGACCAAACACTTGCTCAAATCCCCGCAGTTCGCTAGATTTATGATGACAACAACAATGAACCCGACATGGCGGAGGCTGCATGGCCAGGCAAGCACAACATCTGAGTAACCCCAAAATGAACATGGTCGACCGGGTATGCGCGGGCGATATCCTGACCCGCGCAGCGGACCTTTACCCGGACAACGTCGCCATGGTGGACGATGGTCGTACCCTCACCTACAGGGCCTTTGAAGACCAGGCTAATCGCATGGCCAACAGCCTGCTGGGGCTGGGCCTGAAGGCCGGCGAACCCGTCGGCATCCTGGCCCGTAACTGTATCGAGAAGATGGTGAGCTATATGGCCTGTGCCAAAGCTAACCTCGTATTTGCGCCGGTGAATCTGGGGCTCAAGCCCCATGAGATCGCCTACTGCCTGAAGGACTGCCGTACCCGCATCCTGATCGTCGAAGACGCCCTTGCCAAAGCCGGTCAGGAACTGCCGGACCAACTGCCCGACCTTGAATTTCTGTACTGGACAGGAAGTGCACCTCATACGGTCGGCGATCACACCTGGCAACCTGTGCAGGACCTTATGGACAAGGGAGACAGCACACCCGTGGAAGTGGTTGTGGGCGACCGTGATCCGGTCCAGTTGCTCTATACTTCCGGAACCACCGCCAATCCCAAGGGCGTCCTGACCAGTCACCTGGCCGTTACCATGACCGCCATGGCGAATATCATCGCCAACCGGACGCCGGCCCAGGCAGCCGTGCTGTGTCAACTGCCCCTGTTTCACTGCACCGCCGTCAACTCACTGGCGTTGCCGACGTTCATGATGGGGGGCAAGCTGGTGATGACCAAGGGCTTCGACGCCCGTGAATGCGCCCGGCTGATAGAAGAACATCAAATCTACCTGCTGGTGTTCCTGCCCATGATGTTCAACGAGGTGCTGAGCGACCCGGAAGCGAGCAAGCGGGACTTTTCATCTGTGAAGCGCGCCCTCTATGCCATGGCGCCGATGGCAGAGTCCAGGCTTCAGGCTATCCATGAAGCCTTTCCCAACGCCGATGTGGTCCTGGGCTCCGGCCAGACGGAGGTCACTCCGGCAACCTGCCTTATCCGGCCGGAACATCAGTGGATCAAAGCCGGCTCCTGGGGCACGGCCACACCCATGACACGGGTCGCCATCATGGATGATCACGGTCGCCTGCTGCCCGCTGGCGAAACCGGCGAAATCGTCTATCGCGGGCCCCAGGTGATGACCGAATACCTGAACCAGCCCGACAAGACAGAAGAATCCTTCAAATATGGCTGGTTCCACAGCGGCGATATCGGATCTATTGATGAGGATGGCGTCATCTGGTTCACTGACCGCAAGAAGGATGTAATCAAGACCGGAGGCGAGAACGTGGCGTCTCTGGAAGTCGAACGCTGCCTGATTGGCCATCCCAAGGTGGCAGAAGCGGCGGTTATCGGGCTTCCCCACGAGCACTGGGGCGAGGCCATCACCGCCAACGTTATCCCGATGCCGGGCGAAGAAGTGACCGAGGAAGAGCTGATCGAGTACTGCCGGGAGCAGCTGGCGGGCTTTAAAGTACCCAAGGCCATTGTGGTAGTGGACGAGTTTCCGCGCAC
>JAXHVJ010000066.1:0-14004 GCA_034189235.1 Pseudomonadota bacterium | reverse complement strand
CGATCAGCTCTTCTTCGCCCAGTGAGTGAGTCAGATACTCGATGTTGGTGTAACCCGCGGCATTCAGGGTATCAATGGCAGATTGATGCACGCCTTCCAGCAGCAGGATCCGGATTTTGCTCTTTTCGAGAGACGTATTTGACATTGGCTTGCTTCCGAACCTTTCGTCACATGAAATGACCTGGAGCCAGGGATCGTCGGGCTGGCTCACAGAACAGGGGCGGTATGATACCATAAACGGAGATTTTCACAGCGCGCCGGTTTGCCTGAATCAATTCCCTGTGAATGGCCTGCCAACAGGCCCCGGCCCAACCCTGACGAGAATGACGCACTCATGAGTTCTGAACAGATCATTGCCTCCCTCAAAGAGCTGATTGCCACTGGCGATACCCCGGGCAAGGTGCTGACCGACCCGGCGGACCTGGACACCTACGGCAAGGACTGGACCAGGATTTACCCGCCCAGGCCGCTGGCCATTGCATTGCCGAAGACTACTGAGCAAGTCCGGGCGTTGGTGAGGTTCGCCAACGAGAACCAGGTAGCCCTGGTGCCCTCCGGCGGCCGTACCGGCCTGAGTGCCGGCGCGGTTGCGGCCAATGGTGAGGTGGTGGTTGCGTTCGATAACATGAACCGGATCCTCGACTTCAATGCCAGTGACCGCACCGTCCGCTGCCAGGCCGGCGTGGTCACCGGGCAGCTGCAGAACTTTGCCGAGGAGAATGACCTCTATTACCCGGTGGATTTCGCCTCCGCCGGCTCCAGCCAGCTCGGCGGCAACCTGTCTACCAACGCCGGTGGTATCAAGGTGATTCGTTACGGCATGAGCCGGGACTGGGTTGCCGGCCTGAAAGTGGTGACCGGCAAGGGCGACGTTCTGGATCTGAACAAGGATCTGGCCAAGAACAACACCGGCTACGACCTGCGCCACCTGTTTATCGGCGCCGAGGGTACCCTGGGCTTCATCACCGAGGCTACCATGAAGCTTACCCGCAAGCCGGACGATCTCACCGTGCTGGTGCTGGGTCTGAACGATCTCACCAACACCATGGACGTGCTCCAGTCATTCCAGAAGAAGCTGGACCTGACCGCCTACGAGTTTTTCTCCCACCAGGCCATGCAACATGTGCTGGCCCACGGCCAGGTCCAGGCACCGTTCGAGACCGAAGCCCCTTACTACGCACTGCTGGAGTTCGAGGCCGTGTCCGATCAGGTCATGGACGATGCCATGGCGCTGTTCGAACAGTGCGTTGAAGAGGGTTGGGTGCTGGACGGCGTGATCAGTCAGAGCGAAACCCAGGCCCGGAACCTGTGGCAGCTGCGGGAGCGCATCTCCGAGTCCATAGCACCCCGGATTCCCTACAAGAACGACATCTCTGTGGTGGTATCCAAAGTGCCGGGTTTCCTGGAGGAAATCGACAACGTGGTGACCGAGCACTATCCGGATTTTGAAATCATCTGGTTCGGCCACATCGGTGACGGCAACCTGCACCTGAACATCCTCAAGCCGGAAGACATGGCCAGGGAAGACTTCTTCGAGAAGTGCCGGCAGGTGAATAAGTGGGTGTTCGAGATTGTCCAGCGCTATGAGGGTAGCGTCTCCGCCGAACACGGCGTGGGCATGACCAAGAAGCCGTATCTGCAGTACACCCGCAGCGAGGCGGAAATCGCCTACCTGAAGGGCATCAAGCAGGTATTCGATCCCAACGGCATCATGAACCCGGGCAAGATCTTCGACTGATGCAGGACCATATCGTCGTACTTGCAGGTCTCCCCCCAACAGCGCTCACTCCCCAGGTGCGAGATACTTCTCCAATTCCGTCCGAAACGCCGCCTGAACCCCCAGCCGCTTCAGCATCCAGTAATGCCCGGCAATCATCCGGTCGATAAAGATGCTCTCCACCGGCGGCTTGAAATAATCCAGGTACTTGAACACCGTGCTGGTCTTGGCCGCCACGTGCTTGTGAATATCCGCCTCCGCGAAATCGTAGGGCTCGTCGCCCTGGAACGGAACAATAAGAATATCCCGCCACATGGCGTAATAGGCCTCATCCACCGCCGGCTGGCTGCCAACCCGGGCGCCCAGGTCGATCAGGTGCCGGTCCAGGGCCTCGTAGTCTTCCTCCAGTGCCGCGATGAGCGCCTTGCGGTAGGCTTCCACAATTTGCGGCTTCAGCTTCTTCACACAGCCAAAATCGTAAAGGATGATGCTGCCATCCGGGCGGTAGGCAAAATTACCGGCGTGGGGGTCGCCATGGATGCACCGGAACCGGAACAGCTGGTCCGCCATGATCACGAAAATCCGGTGGCCGATGAGATTGATGGTGCCCTGGTCATAACGGTCCGGGGTCACCTGGCTGACGTGATCGCCTTCCACCAGCTCCAGGGTCAGGACCCGGCGGGTGGAATGGCTGTCGATCACGGCCGGGATCAGCACCCACGGCTGATCCTTGTGGAACTCCCGAAACAGCCCGATATTCCTGGCCTCGTTCTCGTAATCCAGTTCTTCGTGGAGCCGCTCCCGGATCTCCGCGAACAGCTGATCGGCGGATTCCTTCGGCATTTTCAGCAGGCCGCCCAGGCGCAGGGTCATCCGTAGCTGCTTGAGGTCCGAATCGCAGGACTCATCCACCCCCGGATACTGGACCTTGATGATCACATCGGTGCCGTCATGCAGGCGGGCCCGGTGCACCTGCCCGATACTGGCGGAGGCATAGGGCGCCTCCTGGACGTATTCGTAGAGTTCTCCCAGCGGTTTGCCAAGCTCCGATTCGATTTGCCCGACAATCACCTCAAAGGGCATCGGCGGGGCTTCTTTCTGCAGCTTCTCCAGCGCCTCCGAGAACTCCCGGGGCAGGAAATCCTGGGTCTGGGAAGCGATCTGGCCAACCTTCATCACCGCACCCTTGAGCTCGCCGAGGGTGTCCGCGATCTGGCCGGCCATGCGGGTATAGCTTTCGCTCCGGGCGCCTTCGTCATTTTCACTGCGGAGCATCCGCCGCGCCCGCTGGCCGGCATACTGACCGGCCACGGAGGCAGTCATGCCGGCAAGTTTGAAGAAGCGCCCTGTTCGGGAGGTAACCGGTTTTCTTGCCATGCCACTTATACGTCCGCTATAGGGAGAGGGGTCGTCACTGACAAAGGGCAGTCACGACTGTTCAGGTTACCCTTGTTTGCAGGAACAGCAAGTCCTCCAGTTCCAGGGTCAGGGTCTGGCCGGGCTGAAGCGGGCCAACCCCTTTCGGAGTACCGGTAAGCACCACATCGCCGGGCATCAGTGAGAATTGGCTGCTGATGTGAACGATCAGGGGCACGATAGGGTTGAGCATGTCCCGGGTGTCACCGGTCTGGCGGCGTTCGCCGTCGATGTCCATGGTGAAGTGGATATTGTGACTCGGCAATTTGTCGGCGGCGACAAACGGGGACAGCGGGCAGGCACCATCAAACGCCTTTGCGCGCTCCCAGGGCTGGCCCTTTTCCTTCAGCTTGCTCTGGATGTCCCGGAGGGTGAGGTCCAGCGCCAGGCCGTAGCCAAGGATGGCCGATCCGGCTTCGCTCGCCGAAGCGTTGGTCAGAGGGCGACCAATCAGCACCGCCAGTTCGGTTTCAAAATGAACCTCGCCACGATCCTTGGGGATCTCCAGGGGGCGGGTAATGTGAACTGCCGCTGTGGAAGGCTTGATAAACAGCAGCGGCTCGTCCGGAACCGGGTTGTTCAGTTCCCTGGCGTGTTCCGCGTAGTTGCGGCCAATGCAGACGATCTTGCCGAGTGGCAGATGGACTGGTGTGCCATCTTTCCAGTGGTGTTGGTAATCGGGCATGGCCGCCTCCTGTGTGTTGGTCAGTCTCCTTCGAACGAACACACAGTATAGACCTGAAGGCCTTCCTCCTGCAGCTTCCGGGAGTCGCCCAGGTCCGGAGCCAGGGCAGTCGGATCGTTCGCCCACAGACCCATGATCAGGGTACCGATCGTTGCCGCCAGGCAGGTGGTAATGCCCGCAACCACTTCTTTACGAACGGTGGTGCCATGGGCCTGGAGTTGGAACAGTCGTTCAAGCATGACGGAAGTCGGTCTCACAGGATGCCGGAAGTTGGGGGTTTGGGCCGAACGGTTTTCAATTGCATGAAAAAACGGCAATGTTACCGCTTGAGATTTCTCAGGCCAGGGAATGATTGACAGCCCGGGATTACGATTGCTGGCCCGGATCCCTTTGCAGGCGAATATCGAAGCGGACAGCCAGCATCCGCACGCACACGATAAACAGTAACCCGATGGTCAGCGCCAGGGTCTCACTCTCCAGGAACCACTGACAGACAAAGTACAGCCAACAACCCGCGAACGAGATCGACGCATAGATCTGGTCCTTGCGGAAGATATACGGCACCTCGTTGCACAGCGTATCCCTGAGGGCGCCACCGAAGGTGCCGGTCATCACGCCCAATAGCGAAGCAACAAACCAGGAATGGCCCAGATCCAGCGCCAGTTGCGCGCCGAGGATGGAAAATATGCCTAATCCGATCGCATCCGGAAACACGATACGGGATTCCCTCAGGCGGTGGGCGCGGCTCCAGTAACTGAACACGACCGCCATGGCCAGGATCAGGATGGGTTGCTCCTGATGCTTGATCCAGTACAGCGGGTGGTTGTCCATGATCAGGTCCCGCAGGGTGCCGCCGCCCAGGGCCGTGATGAAGCCGATGGTAAATACACCGACGGGGTCCATGTTATTGGAGCGCGCCACGATCATGCCGGAAATGGCAAAGGCGACGACCCCGATCATTTCAAGCAGGTGGATAATGTCGAACATGGAGGATCCCGGCAAACAGACAACAGAGGGGGCACAGGCCCGTGACAGGTGCGCGAAGGATAGCCGAAATCGCCCCCTGATTCATCTTTGATCCCTGCACCAGAACCCGGACGAAGTATACCTGTAATCCGTAGCGACAGGTTCGGGCGTATTTTGCAGTCAAGTGGTGCTCAAGGTCGGTTCTTGAGTGGGCCAAACCACGAACAGACACCAAAGATCAAAACCGAACCTCCCCGGCATCAATCCGCGAAACCAGCTCAGAATCAAGCAAGGTGTACCCGGAAGTCCCGGGCAGCCAGCCATAAACCTCTTCATGGGGTCGAAGGGAGTAACCGAGCTTCTGGATATCCACCTTCCGGTACTTGAAGGTACCCGTCTTCTCGATGGCGTGGGTGACCCGCACGAATACCGGCACCGCATAGGGCGGCAGGTTATCCTGCAGGTAGCCGAACAGGCGGTTGATATCGGAATCATTGCCGTTGTCGCGGAGCACCAGGGTGACCATGCCGGCTTTGCCATTGGTCCCGGGAATCTCCACACCGTAGACAATGGCTTCTTCTACCATGCCCGAGCTGTCGATGATGTTCTCGACCTCCGTGGTCGAGACGTTTTCCCCTTTCCAGCGAAACGTGTCCCCCATCCGGTCCACAAACTGAAGATGTCCGAATCCGATTTGCCTGAGTACATCCCCGGTATTGAACCAGGCATCGCCCTTCTTGAAAGCATCCCGGAGGATGGATTGCTCCGTGGCTTCCTTCTGGGTGTAACCCTCGAACGACCATTTCCTGGTGATCTCGCCGATCAGCAGTCCGGGTTCGCCCTTTTTGACCTCTTCCAGTCTGCCTTTGTCGTTGCGAATCGGGTCGCGAGTGCCCTCGTGGTATTTCACCAGTTTATAGGGTGCGGTGGAGAAACCGACCGTGTTATCTATGTTGAAGAAGTTACTGAAGGCGACGTTTCCCTCGGACGAGGCGTAGAGCTCCACCACCGTTTTGATGCCGAAGCGCTCCTTGAATTCTTTCCAGATGGACGGTCGCAGGCCGTTGCCGAGCATTTTGGTCAGGCTGTGGTTGCGATCCTGGTCGCTCGGGGGCTGGTTCAGCAGGTAGCGGCAGAGCTCGCCCACGTAGCCGAAGGTGGTGGCTTTGTAGCGGCGCACGTCGTCCCAGAAGGCGCTGGCGGAGAACTTGCGGCGCAGAGCGATGGCAGAGCCGCCGGCCAGTACTGACCCCCAGCAAATTACCAGGGCAGTACCATGGTAAAGGGGCAGGGTGCAGTAGAGGACATCTTCCGGCTTCATGGCCAGGGACATCATGCCGAAGCCGCCACAGGCTTTGACGAACTTGCGGTGGGAGCCGGGTGCGGCCTTGGGCAGGCCGGTAGTACCGGAGGTGAACAGGTAGGTGGCGGTATCGCCCATGGTGGGCGGGTTGCTCACCAGCGGGCGGGTGCCCGGATAGCGGCTGACCTGCTCTGCCATGTTGGTATAGCCGGCCGGTGCTTCGCCAAACATATTCAGGGTATTGGTGTCAGCAAGAAACTGGAAGGGCTCACTGTGACCGGGGTGAATGTCGCTGCGGATCTCCTCAATCTGGTCTGCCAGTTCTTCACCGACCACCACCATCCGCGGCTGGATCAGGTTGATGCTGTGGGCCAGAACCTTGCCTTTCTGGGAGGTGTTGAGCATGGCACATGCAATGCCGACCTTGGCTGCGCCGGCGACCACAGCCAGCACTTCCGGCCTGTTCTCCATCAGCACGGCAACAGCCTCGCCCTTTACCAGTCCCTTGTCTTTCAGGTAGTGGGCGATGCGGTTACTCCAGATATCGAGTTCGCCCCAGGTGACAGTCCGGTCCTCGAACAGGATGGCGGGGCGGTTGCCGTATTTCTCAGCGTTCTGCTCAATCAGCTTGCCCAGAGTCAGGTCTGCGTTCTCATCATTGACGGAATAGTAGTAAAGGCCCTTCGCAATGGTGGGAAGCCGGAGGAGGAGGCCGGGCAAGCTACGGAAAATGTCTCGGGCAGATACGGTATCCTGGTTCATATTTTCTCTTCAGTGACTGTAAGTTCCACCAGCAGTTGGCTGCGTTTGACCTGTGCCCCGGTACGGATATGCATGCCGGCGACAACGCTCTTGACCGGATGTTCCATTTCATGGCTTCGAGGATGACCAGGGCCTGCCCCTGGTTCAATCCCGTACCGATCAGGACTGGCCGAAGGCCTGCAAATATAGGGAATCGCCCTCCCGGTGATATTGGCAACGCTGACGAACGCCATTGTCGATAATGCATAACAGGCCATTGGCATGGCTCTGGATATGCCGGTGATACTCGTCGTCGCCATGACTCACGGACAGGTGGTTGCCGCTTTTCCGGATGCTGAGTTTCAGGGTTTCGTCCTGCACCTCAGGTTTGATGGGCGTAGCCGTCGCCCGGCCATGGGCGAGGTTCGGGGGTGACAAAGGAAGACCAGGCCTGCGCCGGGCCCGTTACTGCTGTGCGGCTGTTCGGCCAGGTATTCGGCGGTGTCTGTCGCGGTGGCGTGCATTTCTGCGCCGCCGAGTACCTGCATGGCCGGCTCCTCAGTCCTCGCTCAGTACTTTCGGAGTGGCGGCGCGGTGGAACCCGTTCCAGGCTTCGTTGTTTTTGGCCTTGGGCATAGGCCATACCCGACCACCCTGGGAAGCGGCGCCGTCAACTCTCAGGCAGTCGCCGGAGATGAAGGCCGCGGCCGGGCTGAGCAAGAAGCAGATGGCGGCGCTGACTTCGGATTCGGTACCCAGGCGCTTGATCGGCACCGCATCGGCGAGGCTGCGGATCCAGCCCTTCATGTGGGCCGGATAGTTGTCCATGCCGCTGGAGGCGATCCAGCCCGGGGCCACGGCATTGACGCGGACGCCGGACGGAGCCCATTCCACGGCGGCGGTCTGGGTGAAGTTGACCATGCCGGCCCGGGCTGCGCCGGAGTGGCCCATACCGGGCATGCCGCCCCACATGTCGGCGACGACGTTGACGATGGCGCCACCGGTCTCGCTCAGGGCCTGAGTGTATGCTTCCCGGGCCATCAGGAAGCCGCCGGTGAGGTTGGTTCGGACTACGGTCTCCCAGCCTTTCTGGTTGATGCCGGTCAGGGGGGAGGCAAACTGGCCACCGGCATTGTTCACCACGCCGTTAAGGCCGCCGTGTTCGCCGATGATAGCGGCGACCGTGGCTTTGACGGACTCTTCTTCACGGATGTCGCACACGTGGGCCGAGGCGAGCCCGCCGTCCTCGGTGATTTCCGCCTTTACGGCGTCAACTTTCTCCTGCTTTCGGCCGACCAGTGCCACCCGTGCGCCAAGGGCTGCCAGCTCGTGGGCGGTGCATCGGCCGATACCGGAGCCGCCGCCTGTGACGATGTAGACGTGGTTTTTGAACAGGTCCGGCTGGAATACAGAGCGATAACTCATCATTTTTGTCCTTTTTCGTACATGGCCCGGCTGATGGGCGCGGGGTTGCGGGTCCAATCTGACTGACATCTTGTCTGCCTTGTTTTTGTCGCCCGCATTCGGCGGGTTTATCGGAAGTTGGAGATGATAATACCAAGCAATCGCTTGGTTTGTAAACGGGCAAGTTTGGGGTAGTATCAAAAGCCTTATCAGCCAACCGGACAGCCTTAGTGAGCCAAAACCAGATCCTTCAGTCTCTCATCGCCGAAAACCTCGTTTCCGACCCCCAGGGCGCCCGCGGCCGCCTGTTGAAGGAAGCGGCGCGATTGTTCCGGGAAAAGGGGTATGAACGCACTACTGTCCGGGATCTGGCCGCCGCCGTGGGCATTCAGTCCGGCAGCCTGTTCCACCATTTCCACACTAAAGAGGAAATTCTCAAGGCGGTGATGGTGGAGACGATCCGGTTGAACATCGCCCTGATGCAGGCGGCCATGGAAACGGCGGAAACACCGAAAGACAAGCTCCGGGCACTGGTTCGTGCGGAGCTGGAATCGATCAATGGCCAGACCGGTGAAGCCATGGCCGTGCTGGTCTTCGAGTGGCGCAGCCTGTCCGCGGATTCCCGGGTCGAAGTTCTGAAGCTGCGGGATTTCTATGAAGCGCTCTGGCTGGATGTGCTCGGAACCTTGCGCGAACAAAAACGCCTGCTGGCGGACCCATTCGTGGTTCGCCGTATGCTGACCGGAGCGCTGAGCTGGACCGTCACCTGGTACAGGCCGGAGCGGGGTGGTTTGACTCTGGACGGGCTGGCCGACCAGGTCATGGTCATGCTCGGGTTTCCCGCAACGCCCTGAATGGCGTTTCCTGTTAAGCAAAGGGGCCCTGGGCAAAGGGGTCCTGGACAGGGCTCTTTGTTCGTTCTTGCGCGGATCAGGCGCCGGTCACTTTTCGCCCTGCCTGAAGGGTGTGATGTTCTCCCCGCGCCCGGAAACCTGGTAACAGACGGGAAAAATTTCGTTTCTCTAAATGCCTTGATCTTTACCAAAAATCCGGGCATACAGCTCTTTCCGTGAGGGTCATTGGCCTCATTGGCATATACGCTCCGGCATTCGGGCCATTTTTGTCTGACAATTTTGACCGCACCCTTACAGTCATGGACGATGAGGGTAGGAAAGGCTTTCGGTGGGACGTTACGTCACCAGAAACCGGGCGGGCACCCTCGGTCTATCTATAAAAACAACTCAAAGCAGGACGAGTTATGATTTCCACTCTGGTTACCTTGTGCCACCACATTCGTGTCGCTTCTTTGAAGCTCCTGACCGCCGGCGCTCTGATTGTGCTTACCGGCTGTTCCGCGAACCCGATCTACACCACCACTGGCGTGGTGCTGTCGAACTTCGCCGAGAGCGAGACCACCCCCTATGTTCTGGAGACGTCTGATCCCCGGCTGGCCTGTGCACTGGGTGAAAGTCTTGATTCGCTGATCTATTCCTTCTCCCGGGTCATGGATGCACCCGACGACACCGGTTCTCTCCTGATGCTGCTGGCGGGTAACTGTTCCCAGTACAAGGCCTGGGAGGCAGAGCTGGCATACGTGCGGGCGGACTACCAGGGCAATATCGAGGCTGCCAAGGATGCCAGGGAAGAAGCAAAACGCATGAACGCCCTGACCGCCAGGCGCCGCTACGCCTCCTTCCGGAGAGCCATGGCCGCCTATGAATTTGATCCCTCAGCCGAGCCGGTGGAATGCCCGTTTCTGTTCAGTGACCAGGACGAACTCACCTTCCTGCTGGGGCTGATGACCGGCATGCAGGCCATTGTCAACGACGCCAACTCCGGTGGCATGGGGGGCGTGCCCAAAAACATTGCGCCCCAGACCGAGCGCGTTGCCGCCTGTCTGGATAATGAAAAGTGGGCCGGTATGCCAAATGCCATCCGTTCCCTGGTCTGGCTGCTGCTGCCGGATACCCGGCCAGAGGGGGTTTCGGATCCCTGGCAGGTGCTTGAAGGTAGTACCGAACTGGGTGTCGAGAAAGGCCTTCGCATACCTCACGCTATCCAGACCATCGCTGCCGAAACTTTCGGTCGGCGCGACAAGCTGGAGGAAGCCATTGCCTCCTTCGCCGAATCCAGCGCAACCATTGAGGTTTGGGACGACTACCGTCTATTGGATGAGATCGCCACCGACATGGTCCACTTCTCCTCGGACAAGTACTGGTCTGCCAACTATGGCTATCGGACACCGCAATCTTTCTTCGGTAAGATGAGCCCGGAGGGGGAATCCGAAAATGTTGAGACCATGAGCCTGGATGGCCTGCTCTGAGGCAGGCCGCCAGCCCCCCCCCAGAAAATCCGACAAACACAAAAAAGACCCGGAGGTCGTAATGATCCGCAAATCCCTTGCCGCCATGGCCCTGGTAGCAGCATCACCCTTTGCATCGGCACAGAGTGTTTCAATGTGTGTATTTGATGTTATCGGTGCCAATGGTGACGCCTACAATCTCATCAAGGATTATGCCCTGGAGATGAAGAGCTACGGGGTGGATTTCCAGCTGAAGCCCTATACCGACGAAGGGGTCGCCATCGGTGATTTCAACGCCGGCCAGTGTGACGCGGTGGCGGCAACCGGTCTCCGGATCCGGCCGTTCAACAAGTTCACCGGCAGCATCAGTGCCGTGGGTGCGCTTCCGACCTACGACGACCTGAAAACCCTGCTGGCAACCCTGGTCCAGCCCAAGGCGGCGCCGTTGATGAAAGCCAACGGTTATGAGGTTCTGGGTATTCTTCCGGTGGGCGCCGGTTATCTCTTCGTGAATGATCGCAGCATCGACACCGCCGCTGAACTGGCCGGCAAGCGCATGGCCACACTGGGCTATCAGAAAGACGCCATTCACATGGTGAACTACGTGAAAGCGACCGTTGTGCCTTCAGATATGACCAACTTTGCCGGCAAGTTCAATAACGGCTCTGTTGATACCACCTACGCGCCGGCATTCGCCTATGAGGCCCTCGAGCTGTACAAGGGCATCGGTGACAAGGGTGGTATTGTGGACTATCCCCTGGCGCAGCTGACCTACCAGGTGGTCGTCCGGGACGAGATCCTGGATGACGAAACCGCCCAGAAAGCCCGTGAGGTTGCCTGGAACATGTTCCCGCAGGCCATGAATCTGATCGAAAGGCAGGAAGCGGCGATTCCGGATGAAAAATGGATCAGGATCTCCAGGGAAGACATTCGTGGCTACCAGGAGATGTTCCGCGAGAACCGCCTCGAAATGCGTGATGGCAAGAACGGCGCTCCGGATGTTTACGACCCGAAGATGTTGACCCTGCTCAGAAAGATCCGTTGTACAAGTAACCCTTCGGCTGCCGAGTGCACCGCGGCCAACCGCGAATAACAGAACGGAATACCTATGAACTGGCAAGCTATGACCGCTCCGGCTGCAAGGACAGTCTACCCCGCGCATCGCCTGCACGGGGCAGTACTCCTGCTATTGCTGCTGCTCACCCTGTTGTTGGGGATGGGGAACTCTCTGCATTCCCGGTTGCTGTGGCTGGGCGAGCAGATCTGGCCGAATTATTACCTGCTGAATCCGGACGCCAAAGAACCCTCGTGCCAGTTGGATATGGACATCGACGCGGAAGTCGCCAGGCGGGTCCAGGCCTACAAGCCGGACCCGGACGACCTGTTCAGTTCGCCGCCTGATCCCGGGTCCATCCGGAATTCGCTGGAGAGTAACCTGGAGCTGTGTCAGCAGAAGTATGCGCTCTACGAACAGAACCTGAAACAGGCAACCCCGGCGCTGGGGATATACAAGACGGTAGAACAGGGATTGGCCGGGTTCCTGCTTGATAACATGGACCTCTCCAAGTACCTGTTCATTGCCATGTTTGCCATGGCGGCAGCGATAGCTGCCATGGACGCCGACCACATTGCGCTCCGGATGCCCCGGAACCGGGCCGAATGGCGATTGAGCCAGGGCGTGCAGTTTGTCGTCAACGGCCTGATGGTGCTGTCCCTGAATGCCTATCTCGGCAAGCTCGCCACCTCACCGGGCTCCCGGGGCACCATGAGTCTGGAGTATGGATGGATCTGGGTATTTGGACTGTTCATGGTGATTAACGCGACCCGGTTCCTGATGATTCCGGACCGGATGCGCGCCGGCAGGCTCAGGGGCTCCTCAGGGATGGTGATTCCGCTGTATTGCGCCATGGGCCTGATCGCCATGGGCTATTTCTTCTTCGTGGACGGCTATGCTTCGGGCCTCGCCATCTACTTCGGGATGATGTCTGATCTGTCATCGATGTTCATCAACATCGGCCTTTACGTGCTGGTTGGCATGATGCTCAAGCAGACCCGTATCCCGGAGTTACTGCTGGACGTCATCAAGCCCTTTAACCTGCCTGCACCAATGCTGGCATCGGTGATTATCTTTGCCACCGCTTTCCCGACGGCCTTTACCGGTGCATCGGGCATTTTCGTCCTGGCCGTCGGCGGTGTCGTTTACGATGAACTCCGCCGGGCCGGGGCAGGTCGCCAGCTGGCGCTGGCCACGACCGCCATGTCCGGCAGCCTGGGTGTGGTCCTTAACCCCTGCCTGTTGATCGTTGTGGTGGCGGCCCTGAACAAGGAAGTGACAACCACGGAGATGTACAGCTGGGGCTTCTGGGTATTCCTCATGTCGGCCAGCCTGTTCTCGCTGATCGTGTGCAAGACCGGAGGCAACTGGAAACCGCGGCCTTCACCCGGTGCTTTGCGCGCGGCTCTCGGCAAGACCCGGGCATTACTGCCCTACGTGGTCGTGGCCACCATCGTCATCCTGGCTATCTGGATCATCCTGGGGCTCAAGTTCAATGAGTACAGCGCGCCGTTGATCCTGCCCCTGGTAATGCTGGCCCTGGTGATGCTGGATTCCGGCCGGGAAAGTCGGGAGGACGGCGAGACCCGCGCCCAGACGTTCTGGAGTCGGAGCTCCTCGGCCGCCAGTGATTCCGCTGTGCATATCGGCGCGCTGCTGGCACTGATCGGCTTCTCGATCTGCCTGGGCGGTATCCTGGAGCGTTCGGACATCGTCCATGCGCTGTTCCCGGAAAATCTCACCAGTCCCTGGCTTGCCATGCTGGTGATCGTGGTGATGCTGACTGTAATCGGCATGGTGATGGATCCTTTCGGCGCCGTCATCCTGGTATCTGCAACCATTGCCCAGCCTGCAATCCATCTGGGTATCGACCCGCTGCATTTCTGGATCGTCTGTCTCGTCGCCTTCGAGCTGGGATATCTCAGCCCGCCGGTGGCGCTGAACCACCTGCTGACCCGGCAGGTGGTCGGGGAAACGGAAGTGCTCGCTTCTGAGCGCAAAGGTTCCTTCTTGTTCAGGTATTGGCGTCTCCTGCTGCCCCTGGCAGTCATGGGGCCGACGCTCCTGCTGGTCGCCTTTGTTCCGATGTTGTTCTACGCGCTGTAACTTGACTTCGATAAATTGAAGTAACCGCCACCGGCCCGGCCGCTGGCGGTTTTTTTATCGTGAGGCGTTTATCCCCGTACTCGCATACAAGAGCGGTAACGAAAGCCGGGTGATGGTGTATGCTTCAACTGGCAGACGGAAAAGGCGGACTGGAAGAAGGAAAGGAACCCGGATGTTTCAGAAAAGCTTGGTAGTGGGCCTGGCAGTGGCTTTCGCCGGTTGTGGCGGTGGCTCCGGTGGTGGTGAAACCGCGCCGGTGGATGTGGCGCTCTCCGGGGTTATCGATATCGAAGCGGGGACCCGGGTGGAT
>JAXHVJ010000065.1:0-14458 GCA_034189235.1 Pseudomonadota bacterium | reverse complement strand
TTCCCTGGTCGATACGCGGTGCCCAGGCTGCGGTATCGCCAATCTTGGGTGCGCCAGCGGCGCCCGTAGTGTGGCAGGCCGTGCATACGGCATCAAAAACCTCACTGCCGGAGCGTGGGCCGGAGCTCGCTGCCTGGGTGGGAGCGGCTGCGGCGCCACACTCCTGGCCTTCCAGACACACTTTACCAACCGGCTCGATACGAGCGCGGATCTCGTCTTCAACACTAGCCATAACGGCGCCGGCGGTGAGACCGAAACCAAGCAGAACAACAGCCAGGACTCTCTTCATGTTCACAATGCACCTCGCATTTGAGCGTTATAATCTTTGGTCGCCGCATTATAGCGACTGAACCCCGGCAAAAAAACCAGAGGCCAGGATCATAAATTGATTTCAACCGGTTTAATTGCAATTTCGTAAGCCCTCAGGCAAGAATTTGTGAATACAGGTACCATACCGGCAATCCGATCAACACGACTTCCGGGACCCACTCCATGCCAGACACAGAAAACAACCGCCCGCATCCATGGCGCAGGCCGCTGTTGATTCTCGAGTTCTCCGCCCTGGCCGTCCTGCTGGGCTCCATGGCGTGGTTTTCAAGCCGGACAGCCGATGGCAGTATGATCAGCGCCGGCTGGCTGCTGATTCCGGCCCTTGCCAGCCTGGGCGTGTTTGCCAGTTTTATCGGCCTGATGTACCTGCGTTGGGTCGCAGCCGCCAATGCGGCCAATCGTACCCGCCACAGAATCGTTTTCGCTCTGTTGGCGATCACCCTGATCGGGGTCTGGGGGTATGGCATTGCAAACACCTGGTTGAGCCTGAACGCAAGCTGAGGATCGCCCCATGACACATCAACCCTGGCCACTGTACACCGGCCTGAGCGTTTGCCTTACCGTCCTGGCCGCTCCGGCGGCCTTTGCCCAGCCGTCCGGCTCCGAGCTGCCCGAGGATTTGTCCGCCGAGCAATGCGCCCTTATTGACAACGGGGTTCGCAGGCTCGCCTGTTTCGATCGGGTGTTCAAGGCCGACAGGAAAAGACAGGCGGCCAGCGAGGGCGAACAGGAACAGGCCGAGGAGGCCATGAGTGACAAGCTGCCTCTGGCAAACGGAGAAAGCCACGAAGATTCCGGGCTTCCAGACGACAACAACGTCATGAATTCGATGGTGGACCAGTATATCGCTGCGGAACAGGCGGTCTTTTCGTTCTCGGGCAGTTTCGTAGGCCATCGCCCGACCTATATTCTGCCGATTACCTGGGTCAACGACCCGAACCCCACTCCTGGCAGCCCTCGCCTGGGCACGGCGGGCTATGACTATAAGCTCAGAAACGAGGAAGCAAAATACCAGATCAGTTTCAAGGTACCGCTGCTCACCGGGCTGTTGGACGACCGTACTACTCTTTGGTTCGGCTATACCCAGCAGTCTTACTGGCAGGTTTATAATCGGGATGAATCGGCTCCGTTCCGGGAGACCAATTATGAACCAGAGATTTTCCTGCGCTATCAGACGGAGTGGGATCTTGGGCCGGGCACCCTCAATGGCGTAACCATCGGTTTCAATCACCAGTCCAATGGCCAGTCCGAGCCGCGCTCCCGTAGCTGGAACCGGATCGTAGGCAGCGCGGCCTACAGTTACGATCGCTGGCTGTTCATGCTGCAGCCCTGGTATCGGATTCCGGAGAACAACGACGATGATAATGCTGACATCGAAGAGTACCTTGGCTACGCCAATTACCAGGCGGTGTACAAGCTGACCGAAGACCGGACGTTTTCGTTGCGACTAATGAATAATCTGCGGTCGGATAACCGGGCATCCGTTGAGTTCGGGTACAGTTTTCCCATGGGGGAGACGCTTAAGGGGTTCTTTCAGTACTACAACGGGTATGGGGAGAGTCTGATTGACTATAACCACCGGATTGAGAGGTTCGGTATCGGGATTATGCTGAACGACTGGCTCTGATTCATCGTCAGACGCAGGCGCAAGGCCGTGGCAAGCAGACTTTGGTGAAGGTTGAGCGGGCAGGAAGGGCTGTCAGAAACCCGCTCCTTGCGGCACCCCTCCGGGGTCCAGCCTGCAATCATAGATTGCAGTCGTTCGGCTGTCGCATGAAGCTTCGCTTCATAAACGCTCGGCCTCACCCATGTGACGCTTGAGCTCCGCCATCCATGGCTCCGCACAGTTTCTGACAGCCCTTCCTGCCCGCTCGCCCCAGAGTCCTGGAGCTTAGCTCACCTTGCCCACTTCTCGGGTTAACCTTCTTGGTTCAGCCTATCCATTTCCGCCAATAGTTCTTCTGTCTTTTCTTCCATCAACGGAATATTCGCCCTCGATTCCACATTAAGGCGTACCACCGGCTCGGTGTTGGACATCCGGAGGTTGAAGCGCCAGTCGTCGAATTCGATGCTGACACCGTCCACGTGGCTGACGTTTTTGGCGCCGACGCTGTATTTGGCTTCGATCGCGGCGATGACCTTGGGCGGATCGGCGATGGTGCGGTTGATTTCGCCGCTGGCCGGATAGGCTTCGATTCGGGCGTCGATGAGGGACGACAGGGTCTGGCCGGACTGGCAGAGGCGTTCGGCAACGAGGAGCCAGGGGATCATGCCGCTGTCGCAGTAGGCGAAGTCGCGGAAGTAGTGGTGGGCACTCATTTCGCCGCCGTAGACGGCGTCTTCGTCACGCATTCTCTGTTTTATGAAGGCATGGCCGGTTTTGCTTTCAATGGGTTCGCCGCCGGCAGCTTTCACCAGATCGATGGTGTTCCAGGTGAGGCGGGGGTCGTGGATGACTTTGCCGCCGCCGGTTTTTCGCAGGAACTGGTCGGCCAGCAGGCCGACGATGTAGTAGCCCTCGATAAAGCGGCCGTTTTCGTCGAAGAAGAAGCAGCGGTCGTAGTCACCGTCCCAGGCGATGCCCATGGCGGCACCCTGCTCCATGACTGCATCGGCAGTGACGGCACGGTTTTCCGGCAGGATGGGGTTGGGCACGCCGTTGGGGAAGTGGCCGTCCGGCTGGTGGTGGACCTTGATAAATTCGAAGGGCAGGTGCTGTTCCAGTTCGTCGATCACCAGGCCGGCGCCGCCATTACCGGCGTTGCAAACGATGGTCATGGGTTTGAGTGAGGCGGCATCGACGTAGCCAAGCAGGTGGTCCACGTAGGCGCTCATCACTTCCAGTAGCTCGTATCGGCCTTGCTGCGGCGCATCGGCAAAGGGCTCCGGTACGCGGTCGCGGATCTCGTTCAGGCCATTGTCAGAGCTGATCGGCCGGGATTCGGGGCCGACCATTTTCATGCCGTTGTGGTCCTTGGGGTTGTGGCTGGCGGTGACCATGATGCCACCGTCCATCTTGTAGTGGCTGGTGGCGAAGTACACCTGCTCGGTACCACACAGGCCGATGTCGAATACATCGGCGCCAGCAGCCATCAGACCAGCGCTGAGGGCTTTGGTGATTTCAGGGCTGGAGAGACGGATGTCGTAACCGACAATCACTTTCCTGGCGCCGGTGATTTCGACATAGGCGCGCCCGATTTTCTCGGCCAGGGCAGGATTCAGCTGATCCGGCACCCGGCCACGCAGGTCATAGGCTTTAAAGCAGGACAGGTCCATTGTCTGGTTTACTCCGCGGCTGATGATTGAATCTGGATGTAGTTCTGGATTCCCATCTGGGCGATCATTTCCAGCTGGGTTTCCAGCCAGTCTATGTGCTCTTCCTCGCTGTCCAGAATGCTGCGAAACAGCTGCCGGCTGGTGTAGTCCCGGATTTCCTCGCAGTAGGCAATAGCTTCTTTCAGGTCGGCGTGGGCAATCTGCTCGAGTTTCAGGTCGCAGGAGATCATTTCCTCGACATTCTCGCCGATCAGCAGTTTGTTCAGGTCTTGCAGGTTGGGCAGACCTTCGAGGAACAGGATGCGCTCGATCAGTTGATCGGCGTGTTTCATCTCGTCAATGGATTCCTCGTATTCCCTGGCGGCCAGTTTGCTGATGCCCCAATCCTTGTACATGCGGGAATGGAGGAAATACTGGTTGATGGCGGTCAGCTCGTTGGCGAGGACCTTGTTAAGGTACTGGATGACTTTCTTGTCGCCTTTCATAGCGGGGGGCTCCATGATGACTTGGTGAATCATCCCTTTAGGATAGCCCCTTACGCCACAAGAGAAAAATACAGCGGAGCAAGAATTCCGGTCAGGCAGGCTCGGCGGGCATATTGGCCCGAGCCAGGTAATCCGGGGAGCGGCTCTCCCGGAGAATTTCCCGCGCAGCGCAGGCACAACGACCGCACTGGGTACCTACCCCCAATTCCCGGCCCAGCTGGCGCATGGAGGAGACGCCATTCCCGGCCGCTTCGCGGATTTCCCGGTCGGTTACCCCGTGGCACAGACAGACGTACATAGCAATAACTCACCAACGATTATGAGGGTTAGTGATAATTATTGTTATTAACACCCCAAAACGCAACCCCGTTGGATCGATTTTTATGTGGCGGAATATTCCGGGCTGCCCGGCAGGGCAAAACGGGGGTGCCCGTGATTGTCAGCAACACTGACCGGTACCAGCGCCAGAAAATCTTCCAGCCAGTGTACTTCCATGGAGTCCCCTGAGGGTGTGAGTTATACCGGGGAGAGTTTAAATGAAGGCATCATAGCCTGTCGCCGGGCCTCCGTTACAACCGCCCCTCTTCCACCGCGTGGCAGGCCACCTGATTACCCCCACCGGTGGTAATCAGCTCCGGTATTTCCTGGTGACACCGCTCATTGGCGTAGGGGCAGCGGCCATGGAAAATGCAACCGGAGGGCAGATTCACCGGCGTTGGCACCTCGCCTTTCAGGCGGATGTGGCCGGGCCGGTCATCCTCGAGCTTCGGTATCGCCGACAACAAGGCCTGGGTATAGGGATGACGGGGTGTCGCAAACAGGGTTTTAGTATCCGCCAGCTCGCACACCCGGCCCAGGTACATCACCGCCACCCGGGTACCGAAATGTTCTACTACCGCCAGGTCGTGGCTGATGAACAGGTAGGTCAGCCCCCGGCTTTCACGGGTATCCATCAGCAGGTTCAGCACCTGAGCCTGGATGGACACGTCCAGCGCGGAGATAGGCTCGTCCGCCACGATAAACTCGGGGTCCACCGCCAGTGCACGGGCAATGGCAATCCGCTGGCGCTGGCCTCCGGAGAATTCGTGGCCGAAGCGGTTGCTCCAGTCCGGATCAATCCCCACCGAGTACATAACTTCATGAATCTTGTCCCGCACCCGGGTTGTCGACCAGTCCGGATGATGGAAACGGATCGGTTCTTCCAGGGTCTGCTGGATGGTCATGCGCGGGTTCAGGGAGGCATAGGGGTTCTGGAAGATCATCTGCATCTTGCGACGGTATGGCAGAGAATCCTTGCGCTCCAGGTTATCGATGCGCTGACCGTCGTAGTGGATCTCGCCGGCACTGGGGGAAATGAGCCCCATTACAGTACGTGCAACGGTAGACTTACCACAGCCGGACTCGCCCACCACGCACAGGGCCTCGCCCTTTTGTACCTCCAGGTCGACGCCGTTGATGGCGTGCACGGCTTCCTGTTTTCGGCGGAATCGCCCGCCCTCAAAGGTGATCTGCTCAAGCAGACTGCCGGACAGGTCAAAACGCTTCTCCAGCCTGCGAATACTTACCAACGGGGAGGTCATGATTCCGCCTCCTGCATGCGTTTCTCCTGCTCAATCAGGTTGGCGACTTCGTAACAAGCCACGTCAACATTGCCGGAACGGACATACTCGGGCATGATCCGTTTGCATTGTTCAGTGGCGAACTTGCAGCGGGGATGGAACGGGCATCCCGTGGGTACGTTCTTCAGGGACGGCATGGAGCCGGGAATCTGGAACAGCCGTTCACCCGGTTTCCCCATCTGCGGCAATGCGTTGATCAGGCCCTGGGTGTACGGGTGCCGGGCGTCGTTGATGATTTCCCGGGTCGGCCCCTGCTCGATGATGCGGCCGGAGTACATCACCAGCATGCGCCGGGTGACCTGGGACACCACACCCAGATCGTGGGTAATCAGCATCAACGCTACGTTCTCCTGCTCGCACAGGTTCAGCAGCAGATCCATGATCTCCGCCTGGATGGTCACATCCAGGGCCGTGGTGGGCTCGTCGGCGATGATAATTTCCGGATCCAGCAGCAGCGCGATGGCAATGATCACCCGCTGGCGCATGCCGCCGGACAGTTCATGGGGATACTGCTCCAGACGCTTCTCCGGTGACGGAATCTGCACCTTCTGCAGCCGGTCCAGCGCGATCAACTTCGCCTCTTTCCTGCTGATGTTCCGGTGCGCCAGGATGGCCTCCACCATCTGGGTGCCGATGGTGAGCACCGGGTTCAGGGTCATCATCGGGTCCTGGAAGATCATGGCGATGCGGTTGCCGCGTATCTTGCGCAGCTCCCGCTCGCTCATGGTCGCCAGATCCCTGCCTTCGAACAGGATCTGCCCGCCGGCGATATATCCCGGCCTGGCAATCAGATTGAGGATGGAAAACGCCGCCACCGACTTCCCGGCACCGGACTCTCCCACCAGGCCCAGCCGCTCGCTCTTGTCCAGGCTGAAACTGATGCCCCGCAGTGCCGTCAGGTCGCCGCCACGCACGGCAAAACGCACATCCAGATCTTTTACTTCCAGCAGTGCCATGGTGTTACCCCTTGTACAGCCGCGGGTTCATCACATCCCGCAACCAGTCGCCCAACAGATTGATGACGAGTACGAGCACCACCAGCACCAGCCCCGGGACCAGAGTGATCCACCAGGAACCGCTCTGGATGTAGTCGAAACCGGACTTGATCAATGAGCCCAGTGAGGGCCGGGTTTCCGGCATACCGAGACCGAGGAACGACAACGCCGCTTCGGAAATAATGGCGTTGGCGATCTGCACCGTCGCGATGACAAAGATCGGCGACAGGGTGTTGGGCAGGATGTGCCGGAACATGATCCGGCGGGTGCCGAAGCCCATCACCTTGGCCGCATCCACATATTCTTTCTTCTTTTCCGCCAGCACCGAGGCGCGCACGGTACGGGCAATCTGCGGCCACTCGGCAACACCGATGATGAAGATCAGCATGTAGATGGCAATCTCACCGAACATCAGATTGCCAAAGCTGGCCTTGAACACGGCACCGACGATGATCGCCACCATCAATGTGGAGAAGGACAACTGCACGTCAGCGATACGCATCAGGATGGCATCCACCTTGCCGCCCAGGTAGCCGGCCAGCAGGCCAAACAGAATACCCAGAAATGCCTGCAGAATCACCGCCCCGAAGCCGATCATCAGGGACACCCGGGTGCCGTAGAGGATGGTCGAGAGCAGATCCCGGCCCTGGGCATCGGTGCCCAGGGGAAAGGCCGGATCCGCGCCATCGAGGCCGACCGGCGGCAACTCGGAGTTCATGATGTTGATCTGGGCCAGATCGTAGGGATCGGTGGGCGCCAGCAGCGGCGCGAAAATAGCCGCCAGCACCATCAGCAGCAGCACGGCAAAGCTGGCAATGGCCACCTTGTCGCGCTTGAAGCTGTACCAGAAGAGGGACTCGCGGAAGCGGTCCCAGCGGGAAACCGTTGCCGTTGTCATGCTTTCTTGCCTGTCAGTTTGACGGTGGGATTCACCAGGCCGTAGACCAGGTCCACCACCGTATTGGTGATCACGAAAATCAGGCCCACCACCATCAGGTAAGCCACGATCAGCGGGATGTCGCTGCGGGTAATGGCTTCGAGGAACATCAACCCCACGCCGGGCCACTGGAACACGGTCTCGGTGAGGATGGTGTAAGCCACCATGATGCCGATCTGCACCCCGCCGACGGTAATCACCGGCAACATGGTGTTCTTGAGCGCGTGCAGGAAATTGATACGGCCGGCGCTCAGACCCTTGGCCCGGGCATAGCGGATGTAGTCACTCTGCAGCACCTCCATCATCTCGGCCCGAATCAGGCGGATAAACAGCGGCAGCATGATTGACGCCAGTGACACCGAAGGCAGGACCAGATGCATCAGCCCGGTACCGGTGAAGAAACCGGACTCCCAGGTCCCGAACAGGTGCGTCAGTTCATCGCCGCGACCATAGGACGGCAAACCGCCCTCGGTGGAGAAAAAGCCGTTCAGCCACTGCCCCCACCCGGTCTCCTCCGGAAACGCATTCACTGTGACACCGATGGAGAACAGCTGGATCAGCATGATAGCCGTCAGGAACACCGGGATGGAAATACCCACGGTGCTGACACCCATGAAAAATTTTGACAGCCAGGCCTGGGGCCGGATGGCAGCATAGACTCCGATGGGAACCGAAAACACCACAATGATCAGGCTGGCGCCGATCACCAGCTCCAGGGTTGCCGGCAGATGCTCCGCAATCACTTCCAGGGTCGGCTTGCTGTAGAAATACGAGTTGCCCAGGTCCCCCTGAAGCGCGTCGCCCGCGAAACGCAGGTACTGCACCACCATCGGGTCGTTGAGGCCGAGCTCCTCGCGAATGGCTTCCCGCTCCTCTTCGGAGACGGACATACCCACCATTTCCTGGAGCGGATCACCAAGGCCGTCCTGAATGGCAAAGGCGATCACACTGATCACGAACATGACCAGAAACGCCTGGGAAATCCGCTGAACCAAAAACGCTAACATGGAAATTTTCCGGGTAAGGCCTGCAAACAAAAGGCCGGCACCGGATCACTCCAGTGCCGGCCTGCCGTTAAAGGCGATCACTCCACAACCAGGTCACCCAGGTACGGGAAGTTCATGACATTGAGCACCGGCTCGATGTTCACGTTCTTCTTCGAAGCCCAGGCCAGGTCCTGCCAGTGAAGAGGAATGAAGGCCGCATCCTCGTACAGGCGCTGCTCCACTTCCCTGAGCATCGCTGCCCGCTTCTCCAGGTCAGTCTCGACGTTGGCCTTCTCGACCATCGCATCGATTTCCGGGTTGCAGTAGTTGCCCGCGTTGTACTGGCCAGCGCCGGTTTCCTTGTTCGGACACATGGTCAGGAACTCGTAGAAGTTGGCGGAGTCCTCGGTGTCCGCGTGCCAGCCGATCATCATCATGTCAGCGGCGCGATTGTCGTACTCCGGCCAGTACTGGGCCTTTGGCAGGGTCTTCAGGTCCACCTTGAGGTTGATGCGGGCCAGCATGGCAGCCACCGCCTGGGCGATCTTGTCATCGTTCACATAGCGGTTGTTCGGCGCCATCATGGTGATGGTGAAGCCGTCCTCGTAACCGGCCTCCTTCATCAGCTGCTTCGCTTTTTCGATATCAAAGCGTGGCTTGAGCTCCGGGTTGTGGCCCTGATAGCCTCGCGGTGACATCTGCGCTGCCGGCGTGGCAAAGCCCTTCATGATCCTGGCAGCAATGCCTTCCTGGTTGATGGCATAGGCGATGGCCTGGCGCACCTTCGGGTTCTTGAACGCTTCCACCCGCTCCTGGTTCATGTGGAAAAGGATGATGCGGGTACCACTCATGGTCACCAGGCTGGTGTCCGGATCCCGCTTGATGCGCTCCAGATCGGTTGGAGGCACCGGCGCGATAAAGTCCACGCCGCCGGACAGCAGCGCCGAAACGCGGGTGGCATTTTCCTTGATCGGAGTCAGGACGATCTTGCCGACGTTACCCGGAGACCCGGTGTCCCAGTAGTCATCAAAACGCTCGAACTCCACCCGGACACCTTGCCGGCGCTCGGTGACGGTATACGGGCCGGTTCCAGACAGGTTCCCGGACGCAAAGGAGTTGCCATGCTTGACGATGGCACTCTTGTCCTTGCCGTCCTCGGTTTTGCCGGTATAGAACTCGCTGTCCATCGGGAAGATGTAGGTGGCCGTATTGAGCAGCAGCGGGTACGGCTCCCTGGTCACCAGATCGAAGGTGTAGTCATCAATGATCTTCAGCCCGCTGAACGGCTGGAAGATGGCCTTGAAGTCCTGGCTCTGCTTCAGCCGATCGAAGGTGAACTTCACATCCCTGGCGGTCAGCTCGTTGCCGGAATGGAACTGCACTCCTTCACGCAGTTTGAAGCGCATGGTCTTGTCATCGATCCGCTCCCAGCTCTTGGCCAGGCGCGGTTCGAAATCGAGGTCCCTGGTCCAGCGCAGCAGCGGGTCAAAGGTCATGTGGGACAGCTGCAGGATGCCACCTGAGAGCTGTTCATGGATATCGAGAGTCACGGGGTCGGCGTCGTACGCCATCTTCAGTTCCTTGGTCGCCTCGGCGGACACGGCCAGGGGTGCAGTGATCAGCGCCAGGGAACCAACAAAAGCTGTCAGTAGTTTTTTCATTACGTTTTCCGCCGTTGTTTCAGGAAGTTTCTCGGAATATCGGCGCAAATTCGCGCTGATTGCCTGAATAATAAGCTAGTCTCGCCAAACCCATACGGCAATTGAAATTGTCGCATGTTGTTATAAGCAATATGAATGAGCCACTTTATGGCACAGCGCGACCTGTATTCCCTGCCCTCCCGGCGGGCTATGGGATATAATGGTGCGCCCGTGCCCCGCAGTATCGCCACCCCATGGATCACACAGGAACTCCCCATGGCGCTAGCTCTGGGAGAAAACGCTGACTGGCGACACCAGACTCTGGATCGAACTCGGGCTGCCGGACGAAGACCGGATCCGCAAGGCCTGCAACCGCGCAGACCGCGTGATTGTCTATACCTACGGCGGGCGGGCCGTGCCCGTGTGGTGGGAGAAACAGCGCAAAAAACTGACCCGGCATCAAAACCTGACCATCATTGATCTGTCTCCAGAAGGCACGGAAACGCTGGCGGGGCTGGCAGAGAGAACCATGAATCTGCAGGTCTCCATCCAGGATGGAGAGGTATCCGTTGGCAACAGTGAGAAGCTGGTAACCCTGACGCCCGAGCCCTGCCCGCTGGAAAGCTGAAAAACCCGGGAATCAACACACCAAAGGGGCTGGACAGACGGCTTCGCCGCACGTAAGATTGCGCACTCGAAATCAGCACACCGCTGACTTTCGTTCCGCCCGTAGCTCAGCTGGATAGAGCGCCGCCCTCCGGAGGCGGAGGTCTCAGGTTCGAATCCTGACGGGCGGGCCATCTTTCTCAAAAGAGCCCCGCTTTGCGGGGCTTTTTTGTGAAAGACGGTTTGATCGTCAGCTTTGGTGAGAACCTGCGTTCGACAAATCGCGCAAGCGATTTGGGCGCCGCAGCATAGCGAAGGCGGGGCGAAGCCCCGAAGATCGCCCTCGAGGCGATCTGAGTCTATCCTGACGGTCGGGCCATTTTGATGGCAGATCAACACATTACACGCAACGACCTCCTCCGTCACGCCCGTTTCGCAAAACTGCATTTACCCAAGCTTCGAATTAGTGCCACCGCCAGAAGTGGATCGCCCGCCATGGCGACATTGGGCAGCAGGGAAACCTGGCCGACAGAGTTTTCTGTCATAGGCCAACGAGTTCATGGCGCATGTACTCCCAGGTTTGCGCCACCTGCTTCTTCGTAGTTCCCCAGCGATACCCACCCGTAGCACCGCTCTGCTGGATAACGCAATCACCCTTCCAGCGGGCTAATAAATCACGCGACAGGCACAATTGCCCTCATCGAGCATTAACACGGCTTTCGAGGTTCCGGATTGCCTCGACAATTTCCTCGAAGCTCGGAGGTGCTGAGTACATCATCCCCGCACCCACCATTTTCTCATAGTCAGCCCGCAAGCTCTCCAGAGTTTCCGTCTCTGGCAAGAGCTTCAGCCGCCCATCTAGGCAAGCGTCATAGTTCGCGTAGCCCGTATGGAAGAAAACTTTCTTATGTCGGACAACCTCCTCAAACAGTTCCCGGTTTTCAACGGCTGACTGACCGGCAGGATGCTCTGCAAGCATGACCAAGTCGTACCAATGCCTGGAAAGCCTTTCAGCACTCTCCCTGAGCTTGCCCCTGTTGCACTCGACATGTATGAGCGTGGCTTTCTCCCAGAACGTCCGTTCCGGAGATAGAACCACGACTTCACTGCTCGGATAGACCAGGCCTTGCGTTAGCTCGGCGATGTACGGAGAGACCGTATGAATTTCGTTGGGATCGATAACGTTCCTGCCACCCAGCTCAATGAGTACCTGGGAACGGATGTATTCGCCAGTGCCCTCTACAACCGATGGGTAAGTGACCCAGATCTTTTCACCGCCATCGTCCAACTCAACGGTATGCTGCTCAGCCGTTGGCAATTTGGCCAGCTCACTTTCGAGGTATGGAACGACCACTTCGTTCGCATAGGCCAGGACATAACTTTTCAGTCGGTCACTGAACTGCTTGGTTTTGGTCCGACTCACCCCCTCCGCGAAAGGATCAAAGCCCTCCTCGAAGGCTCGGTAATCCAGCGTGACATCTACGTCCTCGGAAAAGCGATCAATCACACCGTAAACCTTAGAGAGCGATGTACCTCCCTTGAAAGCCATTGGATGTGCGCCGGGCATGGAGAACAGAGCCTGCAAGGTCCAGCAGACCCATATATCCTTCTCCAGCACCGAGGCTCCGCGAGCCAGTTGAGGCGCAACAGTTTGAAGGATATCGCTTTGTTCTTCTGCGGACAGTTCGAGAAACACCTGCTCAGCCATGGACACGCCCTGTCTCATATTGCCTGAACGCCTCGCTCATCCACGCCGGCATACGTGAGGAAAGCAGCGTCTCGAACTCTTCTTCGCTCAGCCCTTCCTGGATCCGCTTCACTACCTCGGCGCTGATATTGTTTTTACCCAGATACCAAAGCGCGGAGAGGGCCAAACCAGGCTTCTTGCCTGCATGCTGAAGCTTCCTCTGACTGCTGGTGTGCATGAGCTTCACCTTAAGGTTTCCAATGCGAATTTCACGGGTAGGTCCATTGGTGTAGTAGACCGGCGTCGTTGGCATCTGAGTACTGAGCTTGAAGCGGCGAGCCGCTTCGGCCCCATGGACCTGAACGGTCTCTCCATGGTCTCTAGCGATCACCTCGACCACACGTGAAACATCCGGCATGACATTGCCGACAAACCGGCTTTGTTTGGGACGGACGAAAACACCCCGTGCGACCCGCTGGATAGCGCCTTCTTCTACGAGCCTGGACAGGGCTTTGTCGACAGCAGCACGTGACCCCAACCGTAGAAAACGGCTGTTGGTAAAAGGTTCACCTTGCGGAACTTTGGCGACCTGGCGCTGAACAGACCCTGTAACGGACATGGACTCACCTCTAAACAGATGTCAGAAAAACTATCACTTTTTCTGACATCGTTCAAGTTTCGCACAGAACCGCCCCCAATGAGAGCAACACAAAACGCAAATCAGTAATAGCAGTCCCAGTTCACACAGAAATGTCTCGCTTCGTCTGGTTAATTCGTTGACCTACTGCGAGCCGCCGGGGCCTCTGGCCAAGGCGCCAGTGCGAAGGTGTGGTGGTTCCACATAAAGGGCTGGCAACACCGGCCAGAGGCCCCAGCGGCTCGCCCTTCGGGAGCCACAGAGGGCCTTGATAGCCGCGTTGCGATGTCTCGATTTGGAGCCACCAAACCTTCGCCACCCCGCCTGGCTCTCAAGGCCCTCTGTGGCTCAGCAGATCAGCGAATTAACCAGACGGGACACTAGGGAGGTGTACACATGCAACCGCAGGTAGAACACATGCTGGAGAAACTGGAACACCTCTCACCCGACCGATTGGCGGAAGTGGAGGATTTTATCGATTTTCTAAGTCAACGGGATCAAGACAGGCGTTTGCAGCAGGATTACGCGCAGGCATCCGAGGACGCATTCAACAAGGTATGGGATAACGACGACGATGCCATCTACGACAGCCTGTAAGTTTGGCGATGTGGTGCTGGTGGGTTTTCCCTTCACCAACCTGCAAGCCACCAAGAAACGCCCGCTGTGGTGATCAGCAATATCGCCTACCAGCAAGGCCGACCTGACGTTATCCTGATGGCGATCACCAGCCAGATACGTCAACCGCTAGCCTTCGGCGAATATCTTTTAGAAGACTGGCAGCAGGCCGGACTGCTCAAGCCCTCGGTACTCAAGCCGTTGATTTCCACGCTTGAACAGTCGCAGATTGTTAAAGTCATGGGGCAACTGCCTGCCTCCGACCTACAAGGTTTGCAGAACGTGCTACAAACAATTCTAGGGCGCTGGCAGAAAGCGCCTAGCCGGATGGGCGCACATATTATTATGCAACCCGTTCCCTCAGGCTATTACAGTACTCTCTGACTCAACCAAATCCCATCAGCGTTCCAAGAGGGGCACTGAAAATAAGCGTCCTGCACACACGCTGTCCGGGTGTTGATATCGTCAGCGCATGCCATGCGCCAGTTCACCCTCGAAGGGAGCTGTTTCTGGATTACATCCGGTACTTCGTGATCTTCGAGACGGATTCCGACAAGCTGATCAAGAAGATTGCCGGTTACCATCAGTTCCATGCGGTGCGTGAGGCTGTTCGTGCAACCGTCATTGCCGCTCGGGATGTGAGTG
>JAXHVJ010000064.1:0-14537 GCA_034189235.1 Pseudomonadota bacterium | reverse complement strand
CTTGATAATCTGTTAATAACTGCTTTATGTGCTGAACTCTTATCATGTGATAAGAATCTCTCTTCATTATATACTATACCATGAACAGATGCAATTGCTAATTTCTTATTTCTTTCATCACAATATTTTATAGCAATGGATCTATTCTCATAACAAATATTACATCTTACTCCGAGCCAGTGGCATCCGGATGCTTATGGGCGGCTGGTGACTTGTTGAGGATGTGGCTGGCCAGGGCCACCCCGGTTTCGTTCATGGTGAGATAGGCGTCGTCAGCGCCCGCTTCACGGATCTGGCGGGCCTCATCGTCAAACATGGTGTGAGCGACGATGTAGCCTTTGAAGCCCATTTTCCGGAGGGTCCTGGCAGCAATCAGCTTGCCTTCGATGTCAGCGAGGGCGAGGATGACCGCTTGCACAGCCGGCATATGCAAGGCATTCCAGAATGAAGAGTCCTCGGCATCGGCGAAGACCACATTGCGCCCCTCTTTCTGGTGCTGGAGCGCCTTTGCCGGATCCGAGTCCAGTCCCATCAGGTCGGGCTCCTGGTCCTTCAGCCAGTCGTACGCCGCCGTTCCGGTGCGGCCCATGCCCATGATCAGGACCCGGGTATTGCCCAGGGAGATCGGTTGCTCATCCGGGTGGTGTTTGCGGCTCTCGAAAGGATCAAGTCTGTGCGCCACCCGCTCGTACAGTGAGTGGGCAAAACGGTTCAAAGGCGCCGAAAACAGGAAAGACAGCGCAACGGAGATGGCCAGCGGCACCAGCCACTGGGGCAGGGCGACGCTGGCGACAATCAGGCCGAATTCACTGTAGTTGGTCAAGGCCAGGGAACTCAGGAAGCTGCTGCGGGCGCGCAGGCGGAAGGCCAGCAGCAGGAAGAAGAACAGTATGCCTTTCAGTGGCAGTACCAACGTAGCAACCACCGCAAAGATCAGCGCCTGGCTGTCCGGCAGGCCGCCGATACCGATCTGCAGGAAGAAACCCACCAGGAACATTTCCTTGACGCTCCACAGCGATTTGGCCAGCTCCTGGGAGCGTGGGTGCTTTGCCAGCATGGCGCCAAACACCAGGGCGCCGAGTTCCGAGCTCAGCCCCACGGATTCGAATCCATAACCGCCAAGCACCAGTGCGAGCAACAGTCCGAGCAGCACCAGCAGCTCGTCGTGACCGCTGACATCAAGCAGCCGGAACAGCAGCGGCCTCAGGAGCGGCAGGCCAAACACGATCAGGGCCCATTGGGAGGGCGTCTGGCCCGCGGCCAGGCTCATCACCACCAAGGCAATCAGGTCCTGCATGATCAGGATGCCGATAGCCACCCGGCCGTGGAAGGCCCGGAGCTCACGCTTGGATTCCAGCACCTTGGCCGCCAGGACCGTGGACGAGAAGGACAGGGCTACCGCGAGCATGAACGCGGTTGGCCACTCAAGTTCCATCAGCAGGTAGAGCCCGGGGGCAAAAACGGCGCAGGTGATGGCGAAATGCAGCAGGCTGCCACCAATGACTTCGGGACTGACGATGGAGCGTAGCTTCAGCTTCAGGCCGACGGTAAACAGCAACAACAGGACGCCAGAATGGGCAATGTGAGCGAGGGCGTCTGTGGCCTCAATCGTGATGTCAGTCGCCGCGGAGAGTCCACTGAGCAAAAATCCGGCGGCCAGATAGCCGACCAGTGGCGGCAGCCCGACGGTTTTGACCAGCAGGCCAAGGCCAAAGGCAAAGGAAATCCATATTGCTTCAGGCATGGGTGCGGTTATTCAGGCCTGCTCGCGGGCGATTGCCCGATAGGCGATGTCCTTGCGGTAGAACACACCATCCCACTGGATCCTGCCGGCCAGCCTGTAGGCCCGTTTCTGGGCTTCGGTGACGGTGTTGCCAAGGGCGGTGGCGCACAGCACGCGGCCACCGCTGGTGACGACCTGGCCGTCAGCGAGTCGGGTGCCGGCGTGGAACACTTTCTCGCCGTCGACTTCCGTCTCCGGCAGGCCGGAAATGACATCACCCTTGTTGTAGCTGCCCGGGTAACCCCCGGCCGCCAGCACGATGCCCACGGAGGCGCGGTCGTCCCACTCGGATCTGCACTGGTCCAGCTTGCCGTCGACAGCTGCCTGGCAAAGCTCCACCAGGTCGGACTTCATGCGCAGCATGATCGGCTGGGTTTCCGGATCGCCGAAACGGCAGTTGAACTCGATCACCTTGGGCGCGCCGTCGGTATCGATCATCAGGCCGGCGTACAGGAAGCCCTTGTAGGGATGACCCTCGGCCGCCATGCCTTGCACGGTGGGATAGATCACCTCGTCCATGATGCGCTGGTGCACATCGGCGGTGACCACCGGTGCCGGGGAATAGGCACCCATGCCACCGGTGTTGGGGCCGGTGTCCCCATCGCCAACCCGCTTGTGGTCCTGGGAGGTGGCCATGGGCAGCACGTGTTCGCCGTCCACCATCACGATGAAAGAGGCTTCTTCGCCGTCCAGGAACTCCTCGATAACAACCCGGCTGCCGGCATCGCCGAAGGCGTTTCCGGCCAGCATGTCGCGGATGGCGTCTTCGGCTTCCTCGAGCGTCATGGCGACAATCACGCCCTTGCCGGCGGCCAGGCCATCAGCCTTCACCACAATCGGTGCGCCCTGTTCTCGCACGTAGGCGAGGGCTTCGTCGACATCGGTAAAGTTGGCATAGGCGGCGGTCGGAATCTTCTGGCGCGCCAGGAAGTCCTTGGTAAAGGCCTTGGAACCTTCCAGCCGGGCGGCATCGGCGCTGGGACCGAAGATGCGCAGGCCGCGGGCCTCGAACCTGTCCACCACGCCGGCCACCAGGGGAGCTTCCGGGCCAACGATGGTCAGGCCGACGTTGTTGTCGGCGGCAAAGCTGGCCAGGCCCTCGAGATCCATGACGTCGATATCGATGTTTTCCAGGCCCGGCTCCCGGGCCGTGCCGGCGTTGCCCGGCGCCACAAAAACCTTGTCTGCATCCGGAGACTGGGCAGCCTTCCAGGCCAGGGCATGCTCGCGTCCGCCACTGCCGATTACCAGAATGTTCATGAGCTTGTACCTTGTTAAAGTCCGGGTCAGAAGAAGGCTTTCTTCTGACCCCGGTTTCGATCCACCCCGGGGTCTGAACAGCCGTTCTGCCCCCCGGCTTCAAAAAACTCAGTGCCGGAAGTGCCGCATACCGGTAAACACCATGGCAATGCCATGTTCGTTGGCGGCGTCAATCACTTCCTGGTCACGCATGGAACCGCCGGGCTGGATCACGGCGGTGATGCCGGCAGCCGCCGCAGCGTCGATGCCATCCCTGAACGGGAAAAACGCGTCCGAGGACATCACCGAGCCCTTCACCTCAAGGCCTTCATCCGCCGCCTTGATACCGGCGATCCTGGCACTGTAAACCCGGCTCATCTGGCCGGCACCGATGCCGATGGTGCGACCGGACCTGGCATAGACAATGGCGTTGGACTTGACGTACTTGGCCACTTCCCAGGCGAACAGCAAGTCATTCAGTTCCGCCTCGGTGGGCTGGCGTTCGGTGACCACTTTTACATCTTCTATGGCGACCATGCCCAGGTCGCGGTCCTGCACCAGCAGGCCGCCGGTCACACGTTTGTAGTCCAGGGCCCTGGCGCGTTCGCGGTCGAATTCACCGCAGGCCAGCAGCCGCACGTTTTTCTTCGTGGCGACAATCTCCACGGCTTCCGGAGCCACCGTCGGTGCGATGATCACTTCCACAAACTGGCGATTGATGATGGCCCTGGCGGTTTCGGCGTCCAGTTCACGATTGAAGGCAATGATGCCGCCAAATGCCGAGGTGGGATCGGTGGCAAAGGCCAGATCATAGGCCTGGCGGATGTCGGCGCCGATGGCGACACCACAGGGGTTGGCGTGTTTGACGATCACGCAGGCCGGATCGGCAAAGGGTTTGATGCATTCCAGGGCAGCGTCGGTATCGGCCACGTTGTTGAAGGAAAGTTCCTTGCCCTGCAACTGCTCGGCGGTTGCCACACAGGCTTCCTTCGGATTGCGCTCGGCATAGAAGGCGGCGCGCTGGTGCGGGTTTTCGCCGTAGCGCATGTCCTGAACCTTCACGAACTGGGCGTTGAAGGTGCGGGGGAAGTCGGCGTTGTTGTTGTCCGGGGTGCGGCCACCCAGGAAGTTGGCGATCGCGCCATCATAGCCGGCAGTGTGCTCGAAGGCCTTGACGGCCAGGTCGAAACGGGTGCTGTAGCTCAGCTCGCCGTCGTTGTCATCCAGCTCGTTAAGGATCCGGCGGTAATCGGAGGCGTTGACCACGACGGCGACATCGTTGTGGTTCTTGGCCGCGGCGCGAACCATGGTCGGACCACCGATGTCGATGTTCTCGATGGCGGTAGCCAGGTCGCAGTCCGGCCTGGCCACAGTATCCTCGAACGGATAGAGGTTTACGACCACCATATCGATCGGGTTGATGCCATGTTCGGACATGACGGAGTCATCAGTGCCCCGGCGGCCCAGGATGCCGCCGTGGATTTTCGGGTGCAGGGTCTTGACCCGGCCATCCATCATTTCCGGGAAACCCGTGTAGTCGGAAACTTCGGTGACCGGAACATTGTTTTCCCGGAGCAGGCGGAAGGTGCCGCCAGTGGAGAGCAGTTCGATGCCGCGGTCGGTCAGGGCACGGCCGAAATCGACAATGCCGGTTTTGTCACTGACGCTGATGAGCGCGCGACGGACGGGGGTGTTAGCCTGGTTTGCCATGGGTCCCTTTCTTCGTTGGTCAGATAAGCCGGATGACGTTGCGATGTTGCAACGACCTCGTTGGAACGAACAAGGGCCTCGCGAACGTGATCCGGGAGGCCCTTTTGGGGTCAGGTCAGATTATAGCAGACCATACTGCTTGAGCTTCTTGCGCAGAGTGCCGCGATTCAGTCCCAGCATGGTGGACGCCCTGGTCTGGTTGTTGCGGGTGTATTTCATCACCTGCTCCAGCAGCGGCGCTTCCACTTCCGACAGTACCAGTTGGTAGACGTCGGTCACCGGGGCACCGTCGAGTTGCGAGAAATAGCTTTTCAGGGCCGCTTCCACGCTGTCACGCAGGGTGACGCTGTTGCCAATGCTATTGACAGTCTGCAACTGATGAAGATCATCGTTTGCCGGGGTGCCCGGGTTTTCATTTGCCAAAGTCTCAGCGGTCATGCTGCGAATACCTCTCCATTTCGTAAGCCTGCAAAGTACTGTTCGATGCTGTCTTTCTGCTCCAGCGCGTCTTCGATGGTGTTGAAGCGTTTGCGGAACTGTCTGCTCTGATCGTGGGACTGCAGGTACCAGCCCACATGTTTTCTGGCGATACGCACGCCCATCTTCTCGCCGTAAAAGCTGTGCAGCTCGGCCAGGTGCCTGGTGAGGATTTGCTCCACTTCGTCCGGGGGCGGCTCCGGCAGGTGCTTTCCGGTTTCCAGGAAATGGAGTATCTCCCGGAAGATCCAGGGCCGGCCCTGGGCGCCCCTGCCAATCAGAAGGCCATCGGCGCCGGTGTGGCTGAGCACCTGCATTGCCTTTTCCGGTGAAGTGATGTCGCCGTTGGCGAACACCGGGATCTGCACCTGCGATTTGACTTCGGCAATGGTGTCGAATTCCGCGTCCCCGTTGTACTTGTCCGCGCGGGTACGACCATGGATGGACAGGGCCTGAATGCCGGCATCCTGCGCCATCCGGGCAATGACCGGTGCGTTGCGGTTGTCCGGATCCCATCCGGTGCGCATTTTCAGCGTCACCGGAACGTCCACTGCCTTGACGACCGCCTCCAGAATCTCGCGGACCAGCCCCTCATCCTTCATCAATGCGGAGCCGGCAGCCTTGTTGCATACCTTCCTGGCCGGACAGCCCATGTTGATGTCAATGATCTGGGCGCCGAAACCGGCGTTCTGTCGGGCGGCGTCGGCCAGCATCTGCGGATCACCGCCGGCGATCTGGACCGAGCGTGGCTCCGGCTCGCCTTCATGATTCAGACGCGTCCTGGACTTGCGCGTATGCCAGAGTTTGCTGTCCGCTATGACCATTTCCGATACCGCAAGGCCCGCGCCCATCCGTCGGCAGAGTTGCCGGAAGGGGCCGTCGGTCACACCCGCCATGGGTGCAACAATGAGCGGATTGGGCAAAGTGTACGGCCCGATTTTTGCCGTTGGCAGCATGATCTGAGTCCGTGTCACAGCGGATTGAGCAAGGATCGGAACGGAGCGATTGGTCAATTAGTGATCGGCCCGATTCCGAAGGGCGCTAATGATACCGTCGGGGCCCGTTCGATTGAAGGGGCTTGACAGTGAAAAAAGCTGATTATTTTTCGTTCTTTCTGGTTGACTTTTGTTCGTCGTGATGGCGGCGCAGCCATTCGACAAGTAAATACTTGCTTAGGCGATCAGGGGGAGTAGGGCCGGAAGTTCAGGTTGTAGTTGACCGCATCCCGACCCGGATCGCGGATGCTGATGGCGATGCGCACGGGCGTGTCCGTTGGCATTTCCTCCAGTTCCCGGGCTTCACCAGCGAGATATTCGCCAGGGGTGAACACGCTCTGGGCAACTACGTCACCATTGAGGTTGGAGAAGGTCAGGGCAATAGCCGGAAATGGTTGCCCGAAATCCGCCCGGTTGATGATCACGGCATCCACCAGCAGCTGACCCCGGTTCTCGGGATCGGTACGAACGACCAGCTTGCGGCTCTGAATGGCGTCAACATTGACCAGGGGCTTGAGTTCACAGCCGGCCAGTTCACAGCCTTTTACGTAAAATGGTCGCAGCTCGGGGATGGTCGACAGGCGATCGAACTGGAACCAGGTCACCTGGGCCACCAGAATACCGAGCAGGGCAATCACAATCAGGCTCCAGAGGACGGTCCGGGCCTTGCCGCCGCGCCCCTTGTTGACCGAGACGGGTTCACGCCGGAGATCGCTGAACGGAGCCGTCGCGCGCATGGACTCTGTGGCGCGGGCGTCTGTGCGCTCGGGACGGAAGCCGGACTCGACCGGCTCCTCACCGGAGTTGTCGGTGGCGCTGAAGGACGGCTCCGGCGCAGGCTGGGAGGCGCTCCGGCGTGGTTCCGGGGTTGGTTCCGGTTCAGGTTCTGCGGACCCGGGCTCGAATCTTTCAGGTTCCGGTTCAGGTTCGGGCGTTTCGGGCTCAGGCTCGCGGGCAGAGAATGTCGGGGCTGCTTCATCCCGGGACGGTTGTGACAGGATTGGCTGTTCGGGCTCACTGGGCTCCCGGAGCTGCTCGTCCTCTTCCAGAATCGCTTCGGCCCAGCTTTCGTCCACTTCCTCGGGCTCGGAGTCCGCATCGGCATCCTGGAAGCCAGGGCCGTCACTCTGGTTGATGGAACGGAAGCTGTCGCTGAGTTCGTCATCCGAGAATGACAGTTTTGAGCCGGCGTAGCGGCCCTCCTCGGCATCCTCATCGGGGTTGTCGGCAAACACGAAGTCTTCTTCGGTAGTCAGATCCGGGGGCTCGGCTTGTCCGCCTGAAGGCGCCGGAGGCTGAGGAGAGGAGGGCATGACCTGGTGTTCAATGGCGTTGAACACCTCCATGCAGTTGCCGCAGCGGACTTTGCCCCTGGCGACGCCAAGCTGTTCACCGGAAACGCGGAAACGGGTATGGCATTTCGGGCACTGTGTCTGCAGGCTGCTCTGGGTCATACTTCGTTCCTGAAAGCGGCTGTACTACAAGTGTCGGAGTTTAGTCGCTATCGTCCGGTTCGTCATCTGTCCTTGCGCCGTCCTGTGAGGCGTATCCATTCTTCGCGCTGCTCGGGCTCGTCCATGATGAACCAGGGCTCATAGGCCGCCATGACTTCCCGGGCCTGGTTGGACAGGATGCCCGAAAGCACCAGATCGCCCCCGGGCCGGGTCAGGGTTGCCAGGTGGGACGCGAGGCCAATCAGCGGTTGGGCCAGGATGTTGGCCAGCATCACGTCGCAGCGGGTGTCCGGCTCGTCTTCCGGCAGGTACAGGTCCAGCCTGGATTGCTCGACGCCATTGCGCCGGGCATTGTCACGACTGGCCGCCAGGGCCTGGGGATCGGTATCGACACCAATGACGTGATCGGCACCCAGCAGCAGTGCCGCCAGGCCCAGGATGCCGGAGCCACAACCATAATCGATGACCTGTTTGCCCTGCACGTCCTGGCCGTCCAGCCATTCCAGGCAGAGCGCCGTGGTTGGGTGCGTGCCGGTGCCGAAGGCAAGGCCCGGGTCGAGCATCAGGTTGGCCGCTTCCGGGTCCGGCGCATCATGCCAGCTGGGCACAATCCAGAGCCGCTCGCCGAATTTCAGAGGCTGGAAATCATCCATCCAGGCCCGCTCCCAGTCCTTGTCTTCCACCAGGATGACCCCGATCTCCGGCAGGGACTGTTGGGTCTGCTGGTGCCAGGCGTCGCGGATGTCCGCGCACAGCTGGTCAATGTCACGATCGCACTGGAACAGTCCGGTCACCGTGGTCTGGCTCCACAGGGGGGTGGTGCCGGGGTCCGGCTCGTACAGGGGCTGGTCGGCGGCGTCTTCCATGGAGACGGCGTCAGCGCCCATCTCCATGAGCAGATCCTCCAGCTGATCCGCAGTGTCCGGATCAGCCGGGATCTGGAGTTGTATCCAGGGCATGGTTATTCCCGTATCAGTTTTTCCAGGTAGTGGATGGTGAAGTCTACCTGTTTGAAGCCGCCATCGCGTACCAGTCTCCGATGCAGGGATTGGTTGGTCTTGATGCCCTCGACCACCATCTCGTCCAGCGCGTTCTTCATGCGCCGGCGAGCGATCTCGCGATCATCGCCCCAGGTAATGAGTTTGGCCACGAGTGAATCGTAATACGGCGGTACCGTATAGCCGCTGTACAGGTGGGAGTCGACACGGATGCCGTTGCCGCCGGGGGCGTGGTAATGCTTGACCTTGCCCGGGCTGGGTACGAAGGTCTTGGGGTCCTCGGCGTTGATCCGGCATTCGATGGCATGGCCCTGGATGTGGATCTCATCCTGGCTGTACTGCAGCGGCAGTCCGCTGGCGATACGCAGCTGCTCGCGCACGATGTCCACGCCGGTGACCATCTCGGAGACAGGGTGTTCCACCTGGACCCGGGTGTTCATCTCAATGAAATAGAACTCGCCGTCCTGGTACAGGAACTCGAAGGTTCCGGCGCCCACGTAGCCGATTTCCTTGCAGGCATCGACACAGGCTTTCAGGGTTCTTTCCCGGGATTCAGCGTTGACGTTCGGTGCAGGTGCTTCCTCGATCACCTTCTGGTTGCGGCGCTGCATGGAGCAGTCGCGGTCGCCCAGGTGGATGACGTTGCCGTGCATGTCTGCCAGGACCTGTACTTCCACATGGCGCGGCGCTTCCAGGAATTTTTCCAGGTACACGGTGGGGTCACCGAAGGCGTTGCGGGCCTCGCTCTGGGTAATCTGGATCGCCTTGAGCAGGGCAGCCTCGGAGTGGACCACCTGCATGCCCCGGCCACCGCCGCCGGAAGCGGCCTTGATCATCACCGGATAGCCGATCTTCCGGGCAATCTGCAGGGTGCGCTCGTCGTCCTCGGTGAGCGGACCGTCGGATCCGGGCACAGTCGGTACGCCAGCCTTTTTCATGGCTTCGATGGCGGAGACCTTGTTGCCCATCAGGCGGATGGTTTCCGCTTTCGGACCGATGAACCGGAAGCCGCTCTTCTCGACCTGCTCGGCAAAGTCGGCATTTTCCGCCAGGAAGCCGTAACCCGGGTGGATGCCTACAGAATCGGTCACTTCTGCCGCGCTGATGATGGCGGGGATGTTCAGGTAGCTGTCGGTTGCACTGTTCGGGCCGATGCACACGGACTCGTCGGCAAGACGCACGTGCATCAGTTCCCGATCCACCTGCGAGTGTACGGCAACGGTGTTGATGCCCAGCTCTTTGCAGGCACGCAGGATGCGCAGCGCGATTTCACCGCGGTTTGCGATCAGAACTTTTTCTAACATGGCCATGAATAACAATCACCCAGTTCAGGAAATGACGACCAGGGGCTGGTCAAACTCCACCGGCTGGCCATTCTCGACCAGGATTTCAGTTACAGTTCCGGCCTTGTCAGCCTCGATCTGGTTCATCATCTTCATCGCCTCAACAATGCAGATCACGTCACCGACGTTGACGGTCTGACCAACTTCCACGAACGCCTGGGCGGTGGGTGACGGTGCCCGGTAGAAGGTGCCGACCATCGGCGAGTTCACGGTATGGCCGGTCGGAGCGGCCGGAGCCGCGGGCTCTTCCGTAGCGGGAGCCGCGGCAGGCGCGGGAGCTGCTGCCTGGGGTGCCGGTGCCGGCAAATGACTCACGTACTGGGTGCCGGCGGCCTGCTCGCGACGGCGGGAGATGCGGACAGAGTCGTCGCCTTCCCGGATCTCCAGTTCCTCGACGTCGGATTCCTCCAGCAGCTCAATGAGTTTCTTGATCTTGCGAATATCCATAGTTAATCCAGTCCCGTTGTCTCTGATCTATCGGTGAATTCGTTGCAGGGCCGCCTGCAGGGCGAGGTCGTACCCCTGGCTGCCCAACCCGCAGATAACGCCAATGGCGATATCGGAAAAATAGGAGTGATGGCGGAACGGTTCCCGCGCATGCACGTTTGAAAGATGCACTTCGATGAAGGGGATCCCGGAAGCCAGCACGGCATCCCGGAGAGCGATGCTGGTATGGGTGAAGGCGGCAGGATTGATGATGAGGAAATCCACGCCTTCGGTCCGTGCTTCATGGATCCGCTCGATCAGTTCATACTCGGCATTGGACTGAAGGTGGAGCAGATGGTGGCCCTTTTCGGCCGCTTTCGCCTTCAGTCGGTCATCGATGTCCTTGAGAGTCTCGTAGCCGTATACCTCGGGCTCACGGGTGCCGAGCATGTTGAGATTGGGGCCATGGAGCACGAGAATGGTGGACATGATTACGCCTGCCTTGCTGTCTTTTTAACAGGATCGCCGAAAATCACGGCATTTCCCCACAATGGTGCGTGCTTGTTCTCCTTAGATCAACACTTTTTGACAATCTTCCGTGTTGGCCATTGGTCGTAATAAAGGCAGCACTGGCAATCGAAACGGGATCTTTCCGCTGATGACAATCATTGTCGACAAGGCCGGGGCCGACTTCTATACGACGTTGGTTTCATAGCTGAAGGCCGGGGTGGCGGACCGGGATCGGCCCGCCGACAGGCCGGGTCAGGGGGTGTCTGCACTTACGCAGTTACGCCCGGCCTTCTTGGAGGCATACAGCGCCCGGTCGGCCTGGTCGCACAGTTCCTGGGCGGTTTGCTCCGGCTGCAGGGTAGCGACTCCGCAGCTGAATGTCACATTGAACTCACGATCGCCCGCGCGCTGGCGGAGTTCCGAGAACCGTTCCCGTATCTCGTTCAGTACATTGCGGGCATCGCTGGAACGGGTGTCCGGCAGGATGATGGCAAATTCCTCGCCGCCATAGCGGCCGACATGATCGGCCTTGCGAAGCCGTTGTTTGAGGAACATCGAAAGGCTACGCAGAACCCGGTCTCCGATCGGGTGCCCGAAGGTGTCATTCACCTTCTTGAAGTAGTCGATGTCGATCATGGCGAAGGACAGCGGCTGGTCTTTCTGGCGGGCCTTGGCGATTTCCTGGTCCAGCAGGTGCAGGGTGTGGGTATGGTTGTACAACCCGGTCAGACTGTCACGGATCATCAGGGCCAGCATGGAGCGGGCCCGCCGGCCACGGTTGTGGATGGTGGCGACCAGGTGCCTGGGATCAATGGGCTTGGTCAGGAAGTCGTCTCCGCCCAGGCTCATGGCATGGAGCTGTTTGCTGACGTCTTCCTCCGCCGAGAGGTAAATGATGGGCACGCTGTGGAAGCGGTCCTGCTGGCGGATGACCCGGGCGATCTCCATGCCGGTGCAGCCGGGCATGTACATGTCCAGGATGATGATCTCCGGGGAGAGCTCATCCAGGGCGTGAATGATCTGCATCGGATCGGTAATGATATGAGCCGTCATGCCGGCCCGCTTCAGCACCGTTTCCATGTACTTGGCCTGGGCCCGGGAGTCGTCCAGAACCAGCACGCGATAGGGCTCAACGGTATTGCCGTGGGTGTAGGTCTCGATCTTCTCGATCAGCTGGCCGGGGTCGACCGCCGGGAAGAAGAACTCCTCGCCCCCGCACCGTGAGGCCCTGAGGCGGGTTTCGATGGAACCGTCTTCGTCACTCACGAAAATGACCGGAATCGGTGTTTCATGACGTTCCTGCAGATGCTCAATGATACCGATACCGGCATTCGCGCTGCCGCCAAAATTCACATCCATCAGGATGGTTTCCGGTTTGCTCAGGGCGCAGGCTTCCATCAGGACATCCGCAGTGGCAAAGGCCGAGGCCCGGAAGCCGAAAAATTCCAGCTGCCGGATCAGGCGTGCGGCCATCTCCTCATTTTCCAGCGCGACGTAGATCGGAGTTCGCCGGTATTGCAGGGGGGCGTCGGTCTTGTCCTGGTCGGTGCGGCGCAGGGTACTCAGGCACAGCTGTTCCATGGCGTCCTGAAGTTGCGGCCACAGTGCCTCGTCCGGAGCGCTGTCTGCGGCCCAGCGGGTCATGAGGTCGAGCGCTTTCTGACCGGCTTCCGCGTGGCCGTCCATCTCGAAACGCTGGGCGTAGCGCACCAGTTTGTCGGTTGCGCTGACCAGTTCGGCGCGATGGGAGGCTGCCAGGCTGTGGTCGGAATGGATCTTCTGCCAGGTGTCCAGGACAACCCGTGCCTGGGTGGTTACGCGTCGGGCAAAGTGCTGTCTGAGTTTTTCTTTCTGGCTTTGGTCGTTCATGTTACTCCGGCCCGTTCCTGCACATTATGTCCGCCCCGCCCGGTGGGGACGAAATTTTTAACCTTGGTGCTGTTACAGAGTCTATAGTGTTTAAAGTGGTCGGCGCAGGTGGCGCAATGTAAATGTTTGTCAACTCTGGGGTGCAGGTCACAGTTGCTGCGTCTGCTGCGTCGCCTGTTGCAGCCCCGCCGGAGCAATTCCTTATGGCATGGAAGCAGAGTCCGCAGTCTGCGGGGAACCAGGCGGGGATGATTACCCTCCATACCCTGCTGCTGCTTTTTACCGGTAGCCTGCTGGTGGTTGTGCTCGTGGCCGGATTCGCGACCAGTCTCAGCCATTTTCGGGACTATGTGTCCGAACAGCTGACGGGCCATGCCCGGGATGGTGCCACGGCCGTCGGGCTGTCCCTTTCCAATGCTATTGACGGGAGTGATCCGGTGGCCTCGGCGTCTCTCATCGACGCCGTGTTCGACAGCGGCCGGTACCTCAGGGTCACCTACCTGGATAACAACGGCGAAATCATAGCCGGGCGCAGGAAATCCCTGGACCAGATCGGTGTGCCTGCCTGGTTCCGTTCGGTGGCGGATCTGCCGCTCCCGGTTGCCGAAGCAGAAGTGGTGCGGGGCTGGAGCAGGCTCGGGACGGTCCAGGTGGTCAGTGACCCGGGCCGTGCTTACCGGGACCTCTGGCGCATTACCAGCGGGCTTGTGGTGGCCATTCTGGTGATAGGAATCCTGGGGCTGTTTGTCCTCTTTGTGCTCCTGACACGGACCCTGCGCCCGCTGGCAGCCCTGGAAGAGCAGGCGAAAGCACTCGGCAATCGGGATTTCCGGCGTCGTGTCACCATCCGCTCGACCCGGGAGCTGAACCAGGTGACCGAGGCTATGAACCAGATGTCCGACGACCTCGGGCACCTGTTTGAAGGTCAGGCCAGACTGATCGAGCATCTGCGGCGACTGAGCAATGTGGATCCTGTCACCGGGCTGGCCAGTCGCAGAGCCTTTGATCAGCGTCTCAAAGTCGAAGTCGAATCGGAGGAAAAGTCGGCACCGGGAATTCTGATCCTGATCCATTTGTGGAACTTTGCCGGGTTTAATCAGGTTTTTGGTCGTTCCGAAGGGGATCGCCTTCTGGTGCGTATTGCCGGCGAGCTGGACCGTTTCATGACCCGGCAAGCGGGCAGTTTTGCCAGCCGCCGGACCGGGGCTGATTTCGCGATCTATTTGCCGGGCGCGATGCCCGCTGATGCCAGCGTCTGGTGTCGGGACCTTATCGAAGAGCTGGACAGTATCTATGCCAACCTTGCCTCATCCATGATAGTGGCCGTGCATGCCGGGCTTGCCAGGGCCCGGGTGGGCAGAAGCGCCCGCGAGTTGATGTCTGCTGCCGACGAAGCCCTCAGGAAGGCCCAGGCACTGGGAGACAGCGGGTATCAGTTGGCCAATGGCGAGCAGGAACATCACCACAGTCAGGAGACCTGGCGGGTGATCCTGACCGAGGCAATACGCAAACAGCGGTTCTCGTTGTGGCTGCAACCGATGATCAGTGAACACACTGAGTCGCCCCTGTATCACCAGGTGTTTTCGAGGATGGAGACGCCGGAAGGTGAGCTCAAGGCCAGCGTCTTTGTGCCCATGGCAGAGCGGTTCGGGCTGGTTGAGCAGATCGACCGGCTGCTCATGCAAAGAGTGCTGAAAAGACTGGCCGCCAAGCCCGGCCAGGAGCTGGCGGTA
>JAXHVJ010000063.1:0-14778 GCA_034189235.1 Pseudomonadota bacterium | reverse complement strand
ATGACCCTCGCCTCGTCCACATCACACATTTCGGCCACATCCCGGCAGGACAGCCGGCGCTGGTCCCGGAGCTGTCGCAGCCTACGATTGAACGACTGAAGATACCGCATAGTTGTTTCCTTTCACCCTGACCGCAGCATCCGATCCGATTCAGCAGACCGCACAGTGAATCAATTCAAAAATGTATCGTACAAAGAGCTATACGCACAATGATCCTGTATTTTTTAGTTTACAAACTATACATTGGGCCGTTTTCCCTCGTTGAACAAACCGGATACCCAATGACCGACGCCCATAAATCAGACCTACTCCTGGTGGTTGTCACCCTGCTTGCCGCCGTCAGCTGGATATTCTCGAAAGAGGCCATCCTGCTGATGCCACCGTTGATGTTCATGGCAGCGCGCTTTCTGATTGCCGGAATTTTTCTCGCCATCTTCGCACATAAGGCGATACTGGCACTGAACGGCGACCAGATCCGCCGGGCCGTGGGCGTGGGCCTGGTCTTCGGTATCGCCATGAGCTTCTGGATCATGGGCCTGGCCAATATCGAAAGTATGGGCGAAGGCGCCTTTCTGACCAGTCTCGGGGTGGTCATCGTGCCCATCATTGCCCGACTGGTCTTCCGTGAGTCCCAGCCTGCCAGTACCTGGCTGGCCATTCCCGTCGCCATTACCGGTCTGGCCCTTCTGTCCCTGAAAAACGGCTTCCGGCCCGAGGCGGGCCAACTATTCTTCGTGGTGGCGGCTACCATTTTCGCGCTGTATTTCACCCTGAACACCCGGGCTGCCAATCAGCGCACCGTGATCAACCGCCGGGGCGACACCGTGGAAAAGCACCGGGTTCCTGCGCTGCCCCTGACCGCCCTGGCGCTGCTTACCGTGGGAGTGGTGACCCTGGTTGAGTCTGCGTTAACGGAACCGTGGCAACCCACGCTTTCCGGGCCGGCTCCGCTACTGATCTGGTGGGTGCTGGCCAGCGCCATCATCGGTACCGCCGGCCGCTTCCTGGTGCAGACCTTTGCCCAGAGTCTGTCGGCCCACAGTCATGGTGTGGTGATTCTGGTTCTGGAACCCGTGTGGGTGGCGTTGTTTGCCGCCGGCTGGTTCGGCGAGACCATGGAGCCCCTGCAACTGGCCGGATGCGGGCTGATCTTCGCGGCGCTGATCGTTAACCGCTGGAACGCTCTTAGCCGGGCTCTGAAGGAGTGGATGCGCCAGCGCCGATCCGGAGAAAAATCCGCATAAAAGTGGTTGACCACCACCCTCAAAATCCGTATCTTACGTCCCCGTTGCAGGACACAGGACCATAGCTCAGTTGGTTAGAGCGCTACCTTGACATGGTAGAGGTCCCCAGTTCGAATCTGGGTGGTCCTACCAATTCTGCCAGAGATTCTGAAAGCCGCGATGGGAAACCAGCGCGGCTTTTTTCTTATCTGTTCTTGCCTTGCGCTCCGGACCACCTCATTCTGTAGCTGATGAAAAAACACGAGATAGAAACCCTGCGGGGAAAAAACCAGGTCGACTCCGTCAAGATCGTCAGGTCGCCCTCGGATGCAAACGAGTGGCTCGTACTCATTAAAATACTCGGCGGGCAAAGTTTTTTCCTGATTTCCGACGACGACGAGGTTTGCAGCTACGCATCCCTGGATACAGCTGTAGCGGAACTGGATGCGCTGGGATTTGCACGGGCGGAAGTCCTGTTTTAATAGCACAAAGCCGGCAATGCAGCCGGCCTTCGGTATCTCAGGCAAACTCAGACCCTGTAGAAGTCCCGGTACCAGTCGACGAAGTTGGCTATGCCCTCCTCCACGGTGGTCGAGGGCTTGTAGCCCACATCCTCGATGAGGTCATCGACATTGGCGTAGGTGGCGGGCACATCGCCTGGCTGCAGGGGCAGCAGGTTTTTCTCAGCTTTCTTGCCGATGCGGTGCTCGATGATTTCGATGAAGCGGGACAGTTCCACCGGGTTGTTGCTGCCGATGTTGTAGAGCCGGTAAGGCGCCTTGCTGGTACCCGGATCCGGACGTTCGCCGCTCCATTCATCGTTGGGCTCGGCGACGTGATCCAGGGTCCGGATCACGCCCTCGACGATGTCATCGATGTAGGTAAAGTCCCGGCGGTGATGGCCATGGTTGAATACATCGATCGGCTCGCCGGCGAGAATCTTTTTGGTGAAGATGAACAGCGCCATATCCGGCCGGCCCCAGGGACCGTACACGGTGAAGAACCGCAGTCCGGTGGTGGGCAGGTCATAGAGATGGCTGTAGGTATGGGCCATCAGCTCGTTCGCCTTCTTGGAGGCGGCATACAGGCTCAGGGGGTGGTCGACGTTGTCGTGTACGGAGAACGGCATGGTCTCGTTGGCACCGTAAACCGAGCTGCTGGAGGCGTATACCAGGTGCTTTACATCGTTATGGCGACAGCCTTCAAGGATGTTTATGAAGCCAACCAGGTTGGCGTCCACGTAGGCGTGGGGGTTCTCGATGGAGTAACGAACCCCGGCCTGGGCCGCCAGGTGCACCACTCGTTCAGGCCTGTGCTCGCGGAACAGGGCTTCCATGGCGGCGCGATCGGCAACGTCCTCACGGATCTCGGTGAAGCCGGGCTTGCAGGTCAGCCGCTCCAGGCGCGCTTCCTTCAGGTTCACGTCGTAGTAGTTATTGACGTTATCGACGCCGATCACCTCATCACCGCGATCGAGCAGGCGGTGCGCCAGGTGTGAGCCGATGAATCCAGCGGTTCCCGTAACGAGAATTTTCAAGGTCTAATCTCCATAAAACGTTCGTGTCCTGAGCTGCCAAGTTTACCGAATCGGCCCTCCGGGCAACACCACAGAAACTGTTGGCGACAAAAAAGAGCGCCGCAGCGCTCTTTTTTCAGCCTTTCTACTCAAGCGAGGATCAGAACGTCAGACCGACACTGGCAAAAGGACCGGACAGCTCGAGATCCATCTTGTCATCGTCATCTTCGTAGTCGATGGACATCTGACGGTAGCCGGCACGCAACCGCAGCAGCGACAGCTCGTACTGGCCATAGACGTTGAAGTCGTGCAGGGAATCGCCGTCGAAGCTGACCAGGTTGCCCTCACCACCCACGGACGCACCGGTAAGCGGCAGGTCAAAGCGGGCAGCGGCGTAGCCCATCGGGATAACACCTTCAACCGTTGTCGTACTGACCGGATAAAGGCCCGCCTTGTCGCGAACAACCAGTTCACCATCGAGCTTACGGGCGGTCAGACCCAGATCCAGGTTGACCCAGTTGTCCAGAATCTGGTAGTAAAAAGTGGCATCCAACTGGTCCAGATCGAGCTCGGAGTTCACGTCTGCACCAACCGGAATCTGGTCGAACTGCTCCAGCCCGATCCGGCCACTACCGGTCTGGGAAATAGTGGTGTAGTTCACCCGTACGTTCGGAAGTACCGGCACCGGATGCTCGAAGTAGGCAGTGAAGTTGGCATTGCTGTCGTTGTTCAGGCCCAGATCGTTCTCGATATCAACGGCAGAGCCCTTGTTGACCACGTCACCGGACAGGTCGGAGTCCCAGTAGCTGAAATTGGCACCAACGCCGACAACATCGGCATTGGCCAAGGGCGTGGCCAGCACCACGGCTCCACCTGCGGCAAGGATCAGTTTACGCATAAGGTGCCCTTCTGATGGTTATTGTATTGATTGCGTTTCAGTCGAACCGGATGCCGAGACGGCGACCGACTTCTTCATAGGTCTCGATCACATCCCCGAGCCCCTGGCGGAACCGGTCCTTGTCCATCTTCTTGCGGGTTTCCTTGTCCCAGATCCGGCAGCCGTCAGGGCTGAATTCGTCACCGAGGACGATCTCGCCGCCGTGGCGGCCAAATTCCAGTTTGTAATCCACCAGCAGCATGCCAGCGTCATCGAACAGCTTCTTGAGCACGTCATTGACCTTGTAGGTCAGCTCCTTCATGCGTGCGAGCTCGCCAGCGGTCGCCCAGCCGAAGCTCTCGGCAAGGGATTCGTTGACCATGGGGTCGTGCAGCTCGTCATTCTTCAGGAACAGCTCGAACGTGGGCGGATTCAGCTCCTGGCCCTCTTCCACGCCCAGGCGGCGGCACAGGCTGCCCGCAGCAATATTGCGGACCACACACTCCACCGGAATCATGTCCAGCTTCTTGACCAGGGATTCGGTGTCCGAAAGCAGTCCCTCGAAGTGAGTGGGGATGCCCGCCGCTTCCAGTTTCTCCATGATGAACGCATTGAACTTGTTGTTCACCATGCCTTTGCGATTGAGCTGCTCTTTTTTCTGGCCGTCGAACGCCGAGGTATCGTCCCGGAAGACCATCACGAAACGCTCGGGGTCGTCGGTGCGGTATACGGATTTGGCCTTGCCTGCGTAGAGTTCTTCCCGCTTTTCCATTGAAATCTCCGGAGGGGATGCACCGGGCACCCCCATTCAATCAGTAAAGGTATTCAAAGAGTCGGTTGAGCAGGTCGGATGTCGTGTGCTCACCGTCATAGCTCTCAAGCCGCTCGGCCTCAATAAACACCGCGCCGTCGCGCTCTTCCAGGGTCACGGTATGGGTGTGCCGTGGTTTTTCCTTGTCGCTGAACCAGTCAAACCAGCCTGGTTCCTTCTCATCCCCTGTGCGGAAGTCGACATAAAGCCAGCCTGCATTGCGGTTCAGGTCGATAACCGGGATTTCGGCTTCTTCCAGGGCGCGATTGGTTTCTGCCCAGGAGCGGCCATAATCGAGGGCCATCCGGATGGCGACCGCCCGTTCGTTCTCGGATTGCAGATTCACCAGCGGTTCACTGGTCATGTCCGACGCCGCTCTGGAGAAGGATTTGCTCTCCTCCCTGGCTTTCAGAAACTCCCCGAGATCGGCAAGCAGTTCCTTTTGCAGGGCCACGGCCTCAGCCGGCGGATTCGCAACGTCCTGCCAGGGCAGAAGTTCTCCGGGCCGCTCGGAGCGCTCTACCCGGCGCACCTGGATTTCAGTGGTCTTGCGGCGGATACCTGGTGTGATGCGCATCTGGATGATGGTCATCGGTTCGTCAGTCGATGCCTGGCTGGTCAGGCCTGCCAGCTGCCGCGCCTGTTTGCTGAAGTTGGCCAGCTCACTCTGCAGCAGGCCCAACTGGGGGCTGTCGTAGGCGACACCCAGGCCCCGCTCATTCATGTAAGCGGTAGCCTGGGGCCAGAGCCGGCCGGGAACGTCGTTCACCAGCAGCCAGATGCGGCCATCGAGCTCCTCGATCACGTAATTTTCCTCGAGAATCCCGGAGGTCATGTCCGGCGGCCGGGGAATATCGGACGGATACATCTTCCCGGACTCGGCAGCATTAATCTCGCGGATCGGCATGACCTGGCTGAAGCGGGACGCATCCGCGCTTTCAGGGAGTTCCAGCGGAGTGCCTTCTTTGGCATTGACATACCGCTCGGATCGGTCTTCCAGCAGGCTGCAGCCTGAGGCTGTTGCCAGCAACAACAGCCCGGACGCAGCAAGGATCGATCTGTAAAAACGGGGGGAACGGGTTCCTGAAAGAACCTGCATCGGTTTACTCCGGTTCAGGGATGATTTCAGCAAGCTCAGAGCACGCCTGAGGCTTTCAGGGCTTCTTCCACTTCCGCGTGGAACTTCTCGCTCAGCGGTGTCAGCGGCAGACGGATGCCCTCGCTGATCATCCCCATGCGATGCAGTGCCCATTTTACCGGAATCGGGTTGGCTTCCAGGAACAACTTACGGTTCAGCGGCATCAGCAGCTCGTTCAACCGTTCGGTTTCTTCCCGGTTACCGGCAATCGCCGCCTCGCACAGCTGCGCCATGGATTTCGGTGCCACGTTGGCTGTCACCGAGACATTGCCCTTGCCGCCAGCCAGCATCAGCTCAGCGGCCGTGGCATCGTCACCGGAATAAACCGCGAGACGGCCGTCGAGCGCCTTGATCAATTCGGCGCCACGGGGAATGTTGCCGGTAGCATCCTTGATGGCCACGATGTTCGGAATATCCGCCAGGCGCAGGACGGTCTCGTTAAGCATGTCACAGGCTGTCCGGCCGGGAACGTTGTACAGCATCTGGTTTATGCCCGGCACCGCCTCGGCAATCGCCTTGAAATGCTGGTACAGGCCTTCCTGGGTCGGCTTGTTGTAGTATGGAACCACCAGCAGGCAGGCATCCGCTCCGAGCTTATGGGCTTCGGTGGTCAGCTCGATGGCTTCACGGGTGCTGTTACCGCCGGTACCGGCGATCACTGGAATCCGTCCGTCGACGCGTTTTATGATCCGGCCAATGGTCTGGCAGTGCTCTTCCGGGTCCAGGGTGGCGGATTCACCAGTGGTGCCCACGGCGACGATGCCGTGGGTGCCGTTTTCAATGTGAAAGTCCACGAGTGTGTCCAGCTCCTCCCAGTGGATGTCACCATTTGGATGCATGGGCGTGACCAGTGCGACAAGGCTACCCGTAATCATAAAAGCTCCGTCCGAATAAAACCGATATGGTAATGTTGGGCTCGAACTGACACAAGGGAATTAAAGGAGATGTCATGCCATCCGTCGAATTGAACAAGCCCGTCCCCGATTTCGAAGCGCCGGCGACCGGTGATCAGACGATCCGGCTCTCTGATCTTCGCGGCCAGAATGTGGTTATCTATTTTTACCCGAAGGACAACACCCCCGGCTGCACCACCGAAGGCCAGGATTTCCGTGACCGGATGAAACAGTTTGTGGAACTGGACACCGAGATTTTCGGTGTGTCCCGGGACGGCCTCAAGGCCCATGAAAATTTCCGGACCAAACACGAGTTCCCGTTTCACCTGATTTCAGACAAGGACGAAACTCTGTGCAAGCTGTTTGACGTCATCAAACCCAGGAAGCTGTATGGCAAGGAGCATCTGGGGATCGAACGCAGCACCTTCCTGATCGACACGGAAGGTGTGCTCCGGAAAGAATGGCGCGGCGTGAAGGTCAAGGGTCACGCCGACGAAGTACTCGAGGCCGTCAAGGCTCTCTGACAGGATTTGAGGCCAGCTCATCGGTCGGTGGAGGGGTGATCTCCTTCACCGGCCAGGCCGCAAATACTGCCTTGAGCAGGGTCGCCAGCGGAATGGCGAAGAAGACGCCCCACAACCCCCAGATACCACCGAAAAACAGCACCGCAACAATGATCGCCACCGGGTGGAGGTTGTTGACCTCCGAGAACAGGAGCGGCACCAGCACGTTACCGTCCAGTGCCTGAATGACACCGTACACCACCATTACCCAGATAAAATGGGTGCTCCAGCCAAAGGCAAACAGCCCGATCATGGCCACCGGGATGGTCACCACCGCAGCGCCGATATAGGGAACCACCACGCTCAGGCCCACCAGCAGTGACAACAACGCAGCATAGGGCATGCCCAGCAGCTTGAAGGCAAGATACGTAAGACCGCCCACGATCAGGATCTCCACCGCCTTGCCTCGCACATAGTTGGCGCACTGGCGATTGACCTCGTGCCAGATCTTCAGCATCAGCGGCCGCTGCGGAGGCAGCAAACGGGCGACGGCTCCCAGCAGCACTTCCTTGTCCTTCAGGAAAAAGAACACAAGAATGGGCACCAGTACCATGTAGATCAGCAGGGCCACCAGATCCGGAATACTGGAAAGGGAAAAGGAAACCAGCCACTGGGTCAGCTGACCCATTTCTGTGGAAACCTGCTGGTAAAGAGTATTGACCGCTTCAACGGAAATCAGCTGCGGATACTCTTCAGGCAGCAACTCGAGGTAGGACTGCATTTCCCGGATGATGCGCGGCGTCTCGCCGGCCAGGTTGGTGACCTGGGTCCAGACCAGCGGCAGGAGACCGAACAGGAAGCCCACCAGCACACCCAGGAACACCACGAAAACCCCGATGATGGAAACCATTTCCGGAATTCCCAGCTTGTTGAGCTTGGTCACCAGACCCTGGAGGATGAAGGCAATGATCAGGGACGCAATGACCGGTGCCAGCATGGCACCGAACCAGATAACAAACACCGTTCCCGCCAGCAGGATAAGCGAGAGGATGACAGCTTCTTCATCTGAAAAGTACTTGTGCGCAAGACCGCGTAAAATCCTGACCATCAACGTCTCCGATAGGTTAACCGCCGCACTTTATCACAAACCGGTATTCGCCATTGGCCTCGGTGGAACTGACCAGCGTGTGGCTGGACAACGCGAGGAACGCCGGAATGTCCCGGGCCGAGCCGGAATCGGTAGCAATTACCTCCAGCTCCTGACCGGGCGACATCCCGTTGAGCTCGAGCTTGGTTTTCAGCAGAGGCATCGGACAACGCAGCCCGGAAGCATCCAGTGTTCGGTCAGCCATAACGTAGACGCACCATCACAATCAGTGGAATTGACAACGCGGCATTATGCCGCGAGATACAGGGTATTGCATCTCAATAGCTGGTAATCTCATATTCAGAACTTTTCATGGCAAGACACTGTCCAAGCGGCAGTCCGAACCAGAGGCAACTTGCAGTACATGAAACTCGATCATGGCCGAAAAACCTCCACCCGGGGGATCCTGAAAGCAACCGTCTTTACCCTGGCGGCTTTGCTGACAACCTCCCCTGCCTCCGCCCGGGAAACATCTCTGCCGAATATCGGAGGGACCGGTGGCGGATTGATCTCCGGCCAGCAGGAATCCGAGATCGGCCGACAGGTCATGGTCTCGATCCGGCGGTCGGCACCCCGTATCACCGATCCGCTGGTGTATGACTACCTCAGCGCCATCATCTATCGACTGGTGCCCTCCGCTCCGCTGCAGAACCGCGATCTCACGCTGGCACTGATCGACAGCCCGCAACTCAACGCCTTTGCGGTTCCCGGAGGCATTGTCGCCGTTAACGGCGGCCTGTTTCTTAACGCGGCCACGGAACAGCAGTTTGCCTCGGTACTCGCCCACGAGCTGGCGCACCTGAGCCAACGCCATTTTGCCCGCCGCGTCGAACAGCAGGGAACCAGCGCACCGTTGACCCTCGCGGGCATGATTGCCGGGGTTGTGTTGTCAGCAGTGACCCAATCCGACATCGGCCTGGCCGCCATTGCCGGCACCCAGGCATTGTCAGTGCAGAACATGCTGGCCTACAGCCGGTCCCACGAGCAGGAAGCCGACCGGGTCGGCATGGACATCCTTGCCCGTGCCGGCATGGATCCGCGGGGCATGCCGGAAATGTTCGAGATCATGATGAGGCAGAACCGGCTTCAGGGAAACCAGGTCCCGGAATACCTGTCCACTCACCCCCTGACCCAGAGCCGGGTAGCCGATACCCGCAACCGGGCTGAGCAGTACCCGCACCGGGATATAAAGGACGGACAGGAATACCACCTGATGCGCAGCCGCCTCCAGGTACATTTCTCCCCGTCACCGGATGTGGCGGTGAATACCTTTGAGTCCTACCTCGAACGCCCGGACGCCAGGAGAAACCATGCCATCCGGTACGGACTTGCTGTTGCTTACCAGGCCAACAACCAGCTGGACAAGGCAGAGCAGGAACTCCGGGACCTGCTCGAGCAGAATCCGGGCCGGATCACCCTGCAGGTCACCCTCGCCGAGGTTCTCAACGCCCGGAACAAGACCGGGGAAGCCCGGACCTTGCTTGAGGAGGCCCTGGCCCGCAATCCGGGCAACTACCCGATTACCTATACCCTTGCACAGACCGAAATTACAGCGGGAAACGGGTCTGCGGCGGCAGACCTTCTGAGGGAACTCACTCGCCAGATGCCGGGGCAGGAACACCTCTGGTCGCGGCTGGCGGAAGCCGAAGGAATGGCACGCAATATCGTTGGGGTGCACCGTGCCCGGGCCGAATATGATGCCCTGATGGGGGATCTGGAGTCAGCCCAGCGCCAGCTGCGCCAGGCCCAGGAAAAACTGCCGGCCGGTTCGCCCCAGCGCCAGGCGGTCACGGAAAGACTGGCGGAAATTACCCGGCAGCTGCAGGTTCAGCGCAACAGCTGACCGGGCACCGGGTTCCCGGCAATCAGGCGTTGCCTGCGGCCTTGAGATTCATGTTGGCGGTGAACTCCAGCATGCGCTCCAGCGGCTTCAGTGCCCTCTCCCGCAACTCCGGATCCACCAGCACTTCCTGACTGCCGGTCTGCAGCACCTGCAACAGGTTTTCAAGGCCATTCATCGCCATCCAGGGGCAGTGGGCACAGCTTCGGCAGGTAGCACCGTTACCGGCGGTGGGCGCCTCGATAAGCGTCTTGTTGGGGGCCAGCTGCTGCATCTTGTAGAAGATGCCGTTGTCCGTGGCGACAATGAACTCCTGGTTGGGCAGGGTCTGCACCGCATGGATCAGCCGCGAGGTGGAGCCGACAACATCGGCCATTTCCACCACTGCGTCCGGCGACTCCGGATGCACCAGGACGGCAGCGTCCGGATACAGAGCCTTGAGATCCTCAAGCCCACGGAACTTGAATTCTTCATGGACGATGCAGGAACCGTCCCAGAGCAGCATATCGGCCCCGGTGGTCTTCTGCACATAATGCCCCAGGTGCTTGTCCGGAGCCCAGAGGATCTTCTCGCCACGGGCATCCAGATCCTCGATAATGGCCTGGGCGCAGCTCGAGGTCACCACCCAGTCCGCCCTTGCCTTCACGGCCGCCGAGGTGTTTGCATACACCACCACCGTCCGGTCCGGGTGCTGGTCACAGAACCCGGCGAACTCATCGGCCGGACAGCCCACATCCAGGGAGCAGGTCGCTTCCAGGGTCGGCATCAGGACTTTCTTCTCGGGATTGAGGATCTTGGCGGTCTCACCCATGAACCGGACGCCCGCCACAACCACCGTGGAGGCCGGATGCTGATTGCCAAAACGGGCCATCTCCAGGGAATCCGCCACGCAGCCCCCGGTTTCTTCCGCCAGGCGCTGGATATCCGGATCGGTGTAGTAATGAGCAACGAGCACTGCGTCCCCCGCCTTGAGTTCCGCCTTGATCCGGGCCTCGAGTTCCGCTTTCTCACTCTCACTCAAAGGCTTGGGCTCCGCTTCGTGGGCCAGGTGCTCCTGAACAAGGATACGGTCTGCTGCTCGTGTCATTCCTGCGTCTCTGTGTTGCGTTAACCACCGAAGTATATCACCTCGGCCACTGTTTTCATGGGCCTGCAATGCCAGCGTCACACACCTGAAAACAAACTTTAACCACTTTCGGAGTATAAGTGGGATCTTACAGGCAAAAAAAAAGAGCCCGAAGGCTCTTTTTCCGGGATCCCGGGAGATCCTGTTATTTGGTGGGTCGTGAAGGATTCGAACCTTCGACCAATTGGTTAAAAGCCAACTGCTCTACCAACTGAGCTAACGACCCAAGACTGGTGATCAGATGATTTACCCGATCGATACCGCTCAAGCTCAAACGAACAGTACCCCGAATTTGGTGGGTCGTGAAGGATTCGAACCTTCGACCAATTGGTTAAAAGCCAACTGCTCTACCAACTGAGCTAACGACCCAAACGAGGCGCATATAGTACTGATATTTTCCCGGTGATCAACCCTTTTTTGGAGCAATCCCCGGATTTTTTTCCTGAGCCGGATTAACCGTTTGCAGAGGAAAGGAACTTCTTCGCAAGCTCCGCCGCACTGCTGTCCGGATAATCATCAACGACGCTCTGCATGCGCCGGCGAGCCTCGTCCGATTCGCCCATGCGATCCAGAGTCACGCCCAGCTTGTATACCGCATCCGGCGCCTTTCGATGGTCCGGGAAACGGGTCGCCACAATGGTGAAGGCCTGTTTTGCCTGCTCCAGCTGCGGCTTGACCAGGTAGACCTCGCCCAGCCAGTAGTATGCGTTCACCGTCAGGTCCCCTTCGGGATATTTGTCGATGAACTCGTACAACCGGGTAATGGCCTGGTCGTAGGCTTTCTGATTCCGGATGAGCTCCTGAATCTCGTTATAGGCCTTACGCTCCTCGGCATCGGGCTGGCGATATTCGCGGGTTTCCACCGGCTGCCCGTCGCCATTGCCGGAAGCAGTCGACGAGGCCGGCGCCGGTTCCGGCTGGCTCGCCAACTTCTCGGACAGATCGAGAATGCGCTGGTCCAGATCGATGTAACGATCGCGGCCCTGCTCCTGCAACCGGGTGATCATGTGCTGCTGCTCTTCCACCTGCCCCTGCAACCTGCGCACCTCCTGCTGGAGCTGCTGAATCATGTAGAACAATTCTGCGGTCGCCTGGTTGCCAGAGGAACTTCTCTGGACCGGTGTGGGAGATTGCGCCTGCACAGGCCCCACCGGCGCAAGCGCAAGTGGAACCAGCAGTAACGCCACGAGCCGTTTTCTCATGGATACACCCGATCTGTCAGTTAGCGGTTCAATCGAAAACCAGTTCTACCCGACGGTTTTGCGCCCAGGCACTCTCGGAAGAGCCCATGGCCGCCGGCTTCTCTTCACCATAGCTTACGGTTTCAATCTGGCCACGTGAAGCACCGTTGACGATCAGGAACCGCTGCACCGCGTTGGCACGACGCTCGCCCAGGGCCAGGTTGTATTCCTTGGTACCACGCTCGTCCGCATGGCCTTCCAGGCGAACGTTCTGACGGGGGTTGTTGGCCAGGTACTGGGCATGAGCTACCAGCACATCACGGGCTTCGGGCTTGATCTCGGCGGTATCGAAATCGAAGTAGAAAGTGGTGATGTCACGCAGGGCTTCCATCCTGGCCCGCTCCTCGGCCGCCATGCGTTCTTCCTCAGTCAGTGCGGACGAGGACACGCCGCCTTCGTCACCACCCCCGTAAACGGTGGAGCCGCCCTGGTCTACCGCTGCAACATCGGAGCCGTAGCCACCCTCATCCATGGTTTCACCGGTCGAACTACAGCCGGCAAACAATCCTGCGAAAAGCAGCATGGCGAGAACTTTGGTATGCATAGACAGTTTCATGTTCATTTCCTTTCGATGGTTTGAGTTTATTGAGTACTTTCAAGAGCCCGGCGCGTTCAGTTAACGATCGGTCCCCAGGCGGGTTCCCGCACATCCCCTTCCGATGCCGGCAGACTGTATGCTGCGCCGCCATCGGCCGAGATCACGGTCAGCACACTGTTACCACTCTGTTTGGTGGCATAGATCAGCATGCGGCCATTGGGTGACAGACTCGGTGATTCATCGGATTCGGTCCGGGTCAGGACCGTCTCCTCACCGTTCTTCAGGTTGGTTCGGGCAATATGGAAGGCGCTGTTTCTCTGGTGCACGTAATAAACGTAGTCCCCGGTGTTGTCCGGCCGCGGCCGCGCGTTGTAGCGACTGCCAAAGGTAATGCGACGAGGCTCTGCGCCAGGCGATTTCATATGATAGATCTGCGGTCCGCCGGAGCGATCCGAGGTGAAGAAAATACCATCGCCTGAATGGTCGTAGGTTGCCTCGGTATCGATTGCCCAGTGATTGGTGAGCTTGGTCAGTTGCCGGCTTGCCAGGTCCATCCGGTAGACCTCGGCGTTACCGTCCTTGGACAGGGTCATCAACAACGAGCGACCGTCTTCGGACCAGGCCGGAGCAGAATTGAGGCCGGGGAAATCCGCAATTCTGGTGCGCTTACCGGTTGCCAGTTCGTGGATATAGATTGCCGGCTTGCCGGTTTCGAAGGAAACATAGGCCAGCCGTTTTCCATCCGGAGACCAGGCCGGTGACAGGATCGGTTCCTGGCTTTCCAGTCGGATCCGTGCACGCTTGCCGTCTACATCACTGACCTGCAGGCGGTACCGGGGTTTGCCATTGAAGGTGTCGAGGGTGATGTACGCCAGTTTGGTGGAAAACGCCCCTGGAACACCGGTAATCGCCTCATACACCTTGTCACTGATGTGATGGCCAAGCGTACGCGTACCATTGACCGATGCTGCCGCGGTTTCGCCGAGGATACGTTTTTCCTGGTTAACGTCGAACAATTCATAGCGGGCAACCACCCGATCGCCGTTCCGGCTCAGCTCGCCCACCAGAACGTAGCGCTGGCCGAGCATACGCCAGTCCCGGAAGTACACCTCCTCCCGACGGGAGGGCAGGCTCAGCATTTTCTCCGCCGGCAGAGGCCGGAATTCGCCGCTCATGGCAAGATCATCCCGGACAATATTGGCCACCTTGTCCCCGGGCGGAATCGTACCGTTCTCTGCAAACGGCACCACCGAGATGGGAAGGGCGGCATCAGCGCCCTCGGTGATTCGGATAAGCAGCTCGGCGCGCGCCCCGGTTGCCAGCATGATCAGGGCAGCCAGCGCGGCGGCCACGGCTTTGTGTGAGGTCGTCCAGGTCCGCTTTGTCATGATCTTTCCTGTTTCCTTATCGCAACCGGTGCGGGTTGAACTCAATAGTGAACTGACGGAAATAACGCTCGAAGGTTTCCCTGTCATCCGGTATCGGATACCGATTCAGTGAGCGTACGGCACTCAGGGCCGAGTTATCGAACGCGGTATTGCCACTACTGCTGACAAGTCTGACATCGGCCAGTTCACCGGTCGGCAACAGCGTTATCCGCAGCCGCGCAGTCATTTCTTCGGTGGCCGAAGATGGCGGGTACCAGGCCTGGCTCAGCCGTTCCCGGATCAGCTGTTGATACCTCTCGCTTTCGGACAACATCTGTGCTTCCTTTGCCCGGGCCGCAGCGGCCTGCTGCTGACGGCGGGCTTCCGCCTCCTTCGCCTTGCGTGATTCCTCGGCCAGGGCTTCAAGCTGCTGTTCTTTCAGGCGCCGTTCTGCCTCAAGGCGCTTGCGTTCGGCCTCCTTGCGGGCCTCTTCCTCCTTACGGCGACGATCGGCTTCTTCCTGCCGCCGCTGCTCCTCGTCGGCCTTCTTCCGTTCCG
>JAXHVJ010000062.1:5282-14790 GCA_034189235.1 Pseudomonadota bacterium | reverse complement strand
AGCCGGATTTGGTGGTGTGCTGGGGCGGTCACTCCATCAGCCGTGCGGAGTACCAGTACAGCAAGGAAGTCGGCCACCAGCTGGGCCTGCGCGGACTGAGCATCATTACCGGCTGCGGCCCCGGCGCCATGAAGGGACCGATGAAAGGCGCCACCATCGGCCACGCCAAGCAGCGGGTCAGAAATGGCCGCTATGTGGGCATCACTGAGCCGGCCATTATCGGTGCCGAGGCACCGAACCCGATCGTCAATGAACTGGTCATCATGCCGGATATCGAAAAGCGCCTCGAGGCCTTCGTGCGCTGCGGCCACGGTGTGATTGTATTCCCGGGCGGCGTGGGGACCGCCGAGGAAATTCTGTACCTGCTCGGTATTCTCCTGCACCCCGACAATTCAGACCTGCCGTTCCCGGTCATTTTCACCGGCGAGAAAGAGAATGCGGAATACTTCGAGATGATCGACAAGTTTATCCGCAACGCCCTCGGTGACGAGGCCGCCAGCAAGTATGAGATCATCATTGATGATCCGGCCCGCATCGCCCGCGCCATGAGAAAGGGCATGAAAGAGGTGGAGACGTTCCGCCGCGCCATGCAGGACGCCTACTACTTCAACTGGATGCTGAAGATCGATCCGGTATTCCAGCTACCGTTCACGCCCAACCACGACAGCATGCGGTCACTGGAACTGCACCGGGATCAACCTGTGCACATGATTGCAGCTAACCTGCGCAAGGCGTTCAGCGGGATTGTCACGGGAAATGTGAAGGAAAGCGGGATTCGCCAGATTCAGGAGAAAGGGCCGTTCGAGATTGCCGGGGACCCCTCGCTGATCAAGCCTCTGGAAGCCATGCTGGAGCAGTTTGTCGCCCAGAACCGGATGAAATTACCGGGTACGCAGGCGTATCAACCCTGCTACCGGATTGTCAGCGGGGCTGCCTGAGCGGCCCCATTGACATCAGGCCGGAGCTTACTGACCACCTGCCGGCAGGCTGGCGAAGTAGGCTGCCAGGTTGGCGATGTCCTCATCGCTCAGGGCTGCAGCCTGGCCTTGCATGATGGCGGCCTGGCCACCAGAACGCTGCTTGTTCTTGTACGCCTTGAGCGCGGACACCAGATACTGCTCGTTCTGGCCAGCCAGGTTCGGATAGGTCGGGATCTGGGCAATACCGTTCTGGCCATGGCATGCGGCACAGACGGCAGCAGCCCTGGCCTTGGCAGCCTCAACGTCGCCTGCGGCAGAGGCCGGGGTCGGCAGGGCAACAGCAGCTGACATCAGTGCTGCAATCGCGAAGTTCTCGGGTTTCATAGTTACTACCTTTTCTCATCTTCGTCGGCATGAAAATGCCGTCAGGTGTTATTAAAACTCGAATGCACTTATAGCACAGGGCACGCCTCGTTCAAATCTGATAGATCAAGGCGCTCATTTCGACAATCTTCCCCTTTACCGCACTCGCGGGTTAGTGGGAAAGTACGACAACGTAGAATACCCGGATTTCTGTTTTATCCAACCCGGAGACACACCCCATGTCCGTAAAGATCCAGGAACTACCCTGCCGTGAAGGCTTTCTTGGCTTGCTCACCCTGAACTCGCCCGGCACCCTCAATGCCCTGAGCGAAGCCATGGTGGAGCAGACCCGGGATGCGCTGGATCACTGGGCGACGGATGACAGGATCTGCCTGTTGGTGCTACAAGGGGCGGGTGACCGGGCCTTCTGCGCAGGTACCAACATCCGCCTGCTCTATGACGCCATGACCGGTCACGGTGACCAGCAAGCCCCTTCCCGCTTCTTTACCCGGGAATACCGGCTGGATTACCGCCTGCACCGGTTCCCCAAGCCGGTTGTCGGCATCGGTCATGGCGTGGTCATGGGGGGCGGCCTGGGCCTGCTGTCCGCCTGCCGCTACCGGCTGGTGACGCCAGACCTCACTCTGGCCATGCCGGAGATCTCCATCGGCCTGTTTCCGAATGTCGGGGCCAGCTGGTTCCTCAACCGCCTGCCGGGACGTCTGGGCCTGTTCATGGGGCTGACCGGTGCCCGGCTCAACGTTACCGATACCCTGCGGGTAGGCCTGGCGGATATGGCTTTGCTGTCTGAAGACCGGGACACCCTGCTCTCGCGGCTGCAGGAACAGCGCTGGAGCGGCGAGACCGCTGCTGATGACAACCGGTTGTTCCGGCTGCTGAACCAGATGCCGGCACCGGATTACCGGGCGCTGCCAACAAGCAACCTGGAACAGCACGAACAGGCGATTGCGCGCCTCAGTGCCGGCGGGGAATTGACGGCAGTGGTGGATCAGTTGCTTGGCTCGGATATTGACAGTGACTGGTGGCGGGCCTGTATCGACAACCTGCGCGGCGGCTGCCCCGTCTCTGCCTGGCTGGTGTGGACCCAGCTCAGGAAAGCCCAGCAGATGTCCCTGAAAGATGTATTCCGGATGGAGCTGGCCATGGCCCTTGAGTGCTGCCGGCGCCCGGACCTGCCCGAGGGCATCCGGGCCAGAATAGTGGACAGGGACCAGAAGCCGACCTGGTCCCATGCCTCGGTGGCCGATGTACCAGAGGACGTCGTGGCCGCCCACTTCGAACCGGAGTGGGACGACGAAACCGACCCGATGCAACTACAATAAGGAAGACAAACCCTGCCCGGATCAGCGGCGTGGTGGTCCACGCGGCCGTGTCCCGCGTGAAGTTACCTGGCTCACAACTCGGGGCCGTATTGCAGGAGTTCCCGCACCAATGCCCGCAAACGGCCCTCGCCGTCCCTCTGGCCGCGACACAAGCCGGCCGCCTGCAACTCGGCCCAGGAACAGCCCAGTAACACCGCCCCGACCCACAGGGCCAGCTCCGGCCGGGTCCTCAGCCAGTTCATGACGCCCGGCACCTGACCGAGTTCCCGCAACACCGGCAGACAAAGGTCAAACCCCCGGTGCCCGTGGCCAAAGTTGTCCAGATCACGCCGGTCATCATCATTCAGGATGCGGGTTGCCGGCAAGTCGTCGCTGATGGCCGCCAGCAGTTCCGCAGGCATCCCATGCCAGTGCCGCGGGACCAGTGTCAGCCAGTGCCGGGCCAGCCGCCCCCTCAGGCGATCGACCAGCTCGACACCCCGGGGACTCGATCCGGTCAGCATCTGCAACGGGTACTCACCGCTGCTGCTCTCCCGGTGAAACCCCACCCGGACCACGTTCAGCGCGCAGGACTGCCAGAAGGCGAGTAACTCCGGGCTGCCGCCAAAGCTGGTGCCCAGGCTGTCCAGCTGCTGTTCTGCCACCCGGGCCCGGGCGGCTGTCACCAGGCGCTTGCCCACACCACTGCGGCGAACCGGATTGGCAACGGCAACCCGGACTACCCGAAGGGTTCTCTGCATTGCGGCGTCCGGAAAGCCACTGTGGGAAGCGAGCGACTGGGCCAGCAGATGGCCGCGGATGCGGCGCTGCCCCCGCGTAACGTTCTGTGCCAGTTGCTCGCTTAGTCCGCCCTCAATGGCCCCCCAGAGCACTCCGACGATGCGGCCCTCATGCCAGGCACACCAGGTCACAGTCGATGGGTCATCAAGCCACTGGCGCAGATCGGCCGGAGTGGTCCGGTAGTGGGCATCGACCAACAAGCCAAAAGCTTCGGCGAGTTCGGGCTCCGGCGCATCCGCGGGGCACCACCGATCAATCCGGATATCCCGGGGCGGAACCCGGACACTCTCCCTCACCATGCCGGAGGCAGACAGCAGGAACAGATTGGAGGCCAGCGCCTCCAGCGGATCGCCCGCAGCCCAGCGCACCGGCTCGGTCAGGGTAACGGATTGCCAGTGCGGGGTCCTGCGGTCCAGCACGGAGCAGAACCGGATGGCAAAGCCACGACCTGTGCCTTCGTAGCCATGGACGGTGGAGCAAAAGGCCACCCTGGGCCAACCCAGCAGGATGGCCTCCAGAATCTGTGGGGGGATCGCTGCTGCCTCGTCGACCAGGACCACTTCGGCCGCCGGCCTCCGGGCCAGCAATTCCTGCACCGGCAGGAAACGGAGTTCGGCCCCGGTCCGGGTGGCAAGGCCATTGCCGTCGTCAGCTACCAGGTCATTCCCGAGGGTTTGCCGGGCGTGGTGAAACAGGGTATCAACGCTTTCGCGGGCGGGAGCCGTCACCAGTATGCGTTCGCGGCCCTGTTGTAACAGCCCTGCTGCGGCGATACCCAGGGCAGCAGACTTACCCCGGCCCCGGTCTGCGGTGACCACCAGGGGGCGCCGGCGCCGGCCCTGGCCGAAGTGGAGCAACAGGTCGATCAGGTGCTGCTGGTCATCAGTGGTAGCCACGGCGAAGGAAGTATCCGGCGCCTGTAATGTCGGTATCCGGGTACGCCCGGGGGCACGGGCGTCGACCCGAATCACCCCGGGGTCACTGTCGAGAAGGGTCGCCATGCGGCGAGCAAACGGGTGGTGCTCGGCGCTGTCGAGACCGGTACGCCGGTAGTCAGGATCCGCAAATCGGTCCCAGTCGGCCAGAGGCGGCATCAGCCAGAACAACAGCCCTCCGGCCTTGAGGGTGCCGGTAATCGCTGCCAGGCCATCCGGTGGGTTGCCCTCCCAGCCATCCCAGACCACCACTGCCAGTTCCCGGCCCAGCCAGTCTCTGGCTTTGCCGGCCGGTACCCGGGTGAGGCCTGCCGAGGGATTATCATCACCGGGGCCGGTCCATATGCCGGGCATCTGGTGCAGTTCGGGCAGGAGTTGCTGAAGCCATGCCAGCGCACGGTCACGGTCGCCCTCGACGAGGACCAGACGTCGCTCGCCGAGGGCGACCAGGCGTTCGACCAGTCGACGCCAGGCTTCATGGCCTGTGGGGCTGTCACCGGCGAACGGGGTCATCGGCTGAAGTCGGTGCCGCAGGCCTCGGGTTTTTCGCCCAGGATGTTTACTGATTCTGACATTTCCATCTTTCTTCGACCTTCTGGTTGCGGGGGCAATTGTTTTCAATTATGCGGAACCGGTATCCGCACTACCAGTTGCCCAGTACAATACGGGCCATGCCGACCAACCCCCGAACTCCTGACACATCCAACCTGCCGGATTTTCTGACCGATGAGCAGCGGGCGATTATTACTGCCGGCTACGAGCATTCGGTGATTACCGCCGTGGCGGGCAGTGGCAAGACATCGACGCTGGCCTGGCGGATCCGGTATTTGCTGGAACAGGGGCATGATCCGGACCGGATGCTGGTGTTGATGTTCAACCGCAGTGCCCGGGTGGATTTCGGCCGTAAGCTGCAAGAGGTGTGTCATCAGTCGGGGCTCACGTTGCCGGAGATCCGGACGTATCACGCCATGGGGCTGCGGTTGTACAAGCGGTTTGTGCGGGAAGGTTACCTGCCCGGGTTTTCCGAGAAGATTCTGACCGAGCAGGAGATCAGTTTTCAGACCTGGCAGTTGACACGGCGGCTGGCGCCGGAGGATCTGGCGGATGAGATCCGGCGCAACAAGAAAGATTTTGTGGAGACGGCCACCGGGTTTATTGATCTGGTGAAAACGACGCTGTCGCCGGCGGAGATTGTATTTGACGAGTTGGGGTATTCGGACAAGCACAGGTACCTGATCGATCTGTTCCACAGCTTTGAGCAATGGCGCAAATCCCGGAGCCGGATCAGTTATGCCGATATGCTGTACGAGCCGGTGATGGCGATTCATCAGAATCCGCCGCTGCAGCGGCTGGTGGGCAACAAGATGGATCTGATCCTGGTGGACGAGTACCAGGATACCAATGAGATCCAGCACCTGTTGTTGCGCTATGTTGCCGGTGACCGGGCGAGGGTGACGGTGGTGGGGGATCCGGACCAGACGATCTATGAGTTCCGGGGCGCGAAGCCGGAGTTTATTCTGAAGCGGTTCAGTGACGAGTTCGAGAGTCCGCGGGAGCAGACGCTGAGCTATACCTTCCGCTATGGCCACCGGGTGGCGCTGTTGGCCAACCATCTGATCTGTCACAACACCGGACGCAAGGATGTGCTGTGCCACTCCCACCCATCCACGCCGGATACGGCGATCCACCTGCACCGGGTGGAAAGCGACAGCGATCAGGTCCTGCAGATTCTGAAGAACCAGCGCCAGGAGACCTTGTCGGGAACGGCGATTCTGTTCCGGGTCTGGAGCCAGAGTGTGCCGATCGAGCTGAAATTGCTGGCCTGGCAGATTCCCTACCGGATTGACGCCGGCAAGGGGGCGCTGTTCAGCCGGGAGGTTCAGGCGATTACTGCACTTCTTATGGTGGTGACCGGGAAGCTGACGCAGTTGCCGGATGCCGATCGGCTGGAGCTCGCCCGGTTATTGCTGCGGTTTCCCCATGTCGGGCTGAAGGAGCCTGAGCTCGAGAATCTGGCGCAGTTCCTGGCCGGTTTCGGCGAGGCCTGGCATGAGCGGATTCTGGCCATGGATTTTGATGCCCTGGCGCCCATGCCCGCCCGCAAGCTGCGCAAGCTGGGTTGGGTGCTGGCCCGGCTGTCAGGATTCAGGGGACCGGTGGCGGGGCTTATCAGCGTTTATGCCGGGCACACTGACCTGTACGAGGGCATCCGCAGCCTGGCCCTGACCCATGAGAGTGCCGAGGAGCGGATCGATACCGTGCACGGTTTCCGACAGTACCTGGAAAGCCTGGATGTGGACGCCGAGGGTGCGCTGACGCATCTGAAAACCCTGAAGCAGCAGGCCGGCGAAAACAAGGAAGGAGGTGTGTTGTTGTCGACCATTCACCGGACCAAGGGGCTGGAATGGCCGGTGGTAATCATTCCCGGCCTGCAGGAGAAATACCTGCCCTACTCTCCCCGGTCGCACGATGATGCCCGGGCGCTTTTGGAGAGCGAGCGCCGGCTGTTGTACGTGGCCATGACCCGGACGCGGGAAACCCTGCACCTGATCAGCCGGCCGGTCAGCACCCGGCCCCATCTGGATGGCGACCAGGGCCCCAGCCGGTTTGTCGAGGAATGCTGCTTCGAGCTCTCGGAAGAACTGGGACAGCACCTGGATGCTGACAACTGCATCGCCTCAGCCATCAGGCCGGAGGCACCGCTCACTCCCGTCAGCCGGCGCTATGCCCAGCGGGAGGGCGTCACCCTGGAAGGCACCGTCCCGGCCACGGATGATCGGCAGGGGCCGGTCTGGCACAGCCAGCGGGTGAGCCATGCCATTTTCGGGGCCGGTAGTGTTGTCGGTGAAGACGAAAGCTCATTCGGAGTTCGCTTCGATAATGGCGACACCCTGAACTTCAGCAAGAAAAGCGCCCATCTGTATTTCACCACATTGGTTTGATCCACTGCCTTGCCCGCTCCGTAACTCTGTACAATTCCGGAGGTAACAAAACGTTTCGAATTGTTGTCTTTTTTTGCCTGCTGGACTAGGTTTCAGGTAGCACTCTGATTTTCTGGAAGCAGTAGCAAGAATGACAACCGAACAGGAGGTTCAGCATGAACATCATGCGCTTGATAGCTGTGGCAGCACTTTCCGCTGCCATCGCCACGCCCGTGCTGGCTGAAGAACGCCAGGAAACCATCTATCTCAACCCGTTCGCCGGCTTCCAGTATTTCGATGACAAGCGGGACCTGAGCGAGACCGGCACCTTCGGTCTGGGCGCGGAATACCGTTTTGCCCCGCACTGGGCGGTCGAAGCGGTGTACTCCAGTGCCGACGCGGACCGCAAGGGAGCTCCGGGATCTTCCGATTTCGACGAAATCCGACTGGACGGCACGTACTATTTCGCAGGTCAGGACCAAGCCTGGAACCCATACCTGTCCCTGGGCGCAGGCCGGGCTGATTTTGGGGATGGTGCAGCAGCTCCCCGCACCTCTGGCAGCAACCACGACGAATCCCGGGTAAATGTCGGTGCCGGTGTCCGTTACAACGTCAGCGACAGCATATCCCTGCGCGGCGACCTGCGCGAGTTCCACGGTATTGATGAGAGCACCTTCGATACCATGGTTTCCCTCGGTATCAGCTTTGCCTTCAACCGCATCGTGGGTGAAGCCGCGCCGGCGGATAGCGATAAAGACGGCGTACCCGATAACCATGACCGGTGCCCCGGCACCCCGGCGGGTGCGACGGTGGACAGCACCGGCTGTGAACCGGATGCCGATATGGACGGCGTGGCTGATGCCCGGGATGCCTGCCCGAACACGCCTCAAGGCGCTGAGGTTGACGCCCGCGGCTGTGAGCTTGACAGCGATAACGACGGCGTCGTAAACAGCAAAGACCAGTGCCCGAACACCACCGCGGGCGCGGAAGTGGATGCCACCGGCTGTGTCGGCGTGGTCGAAATCATCGAAACTTTCGAGATCGAAGTGCGGTTCCCCACCAACAGCTCGGTGATTGGCAATTCCTACGATGCTGAAATCAGCCGTGTGGCCGATTTCCTCAAGGCCAACCCTGAAACCATCGTCGAGATTGCCGGTCACACCGACAGCATGGGTGAAGCCGACTACAACCAGCTCCTGTCACAGCGTCGGGCGGAAGCCGTTGCCGAACGTCTGACAGGCCCGCTGGGCGTGGATCCGGAACGTGTAAACACCAAGGGCTATGGTGAGGAAGCCCCCATTGCCTCCAACGATACTGCGGAAGGCCGGGCAGCCAACCGTCGCGTTGAAGCTCGTATCCAGATTCGCCGCTGACGCGAGACCGGGACGAGCGAAAGGCGCCTGCGGGCGCCTTTCTTTTTGACATCAACAAAAATCACCAAGGGCGAAAACGACATGAAACGCATTCTGGCGCTGACAGCCCTGTTGATGGCCTGTTCCGCCACTGCCCTGGCCGAGGTCTACCGCTGCGAAAGCAACGGCTCGGTCACCTTCTCGGACCAGCCCTGCGGCCGTGATGCCCGGGCCATCGAGATTCAGGACAACCGGATCGGCGGCAGTTTCAACCAGAACCTGCCCGAGCCGGTCAGCAAGGATTCCGGGCGCCAGAGCATGAAAACCGAACAACCCGAGGAGGCCTCCACCTGCCGCTTCATCAACTCAACGGATCTGCGGCGGTATCTGGTGCGGGGGCAGGTAGTCCGGGGCATGACCCGGGATCACGTCCGACGGGCGTTTGGCAATCCACCGGAAGTGCATACCCGCCCGCAGGAAGTCTGGATCTACCAGACCCGCTACTACGGTGCGCTGTATGAGCTCACCTACGTGTATTTCAGGGACGGTTGCGTGGAGCGGGTGCAGTATCGCAAACCCTGACCGCATCCAGCCATTGCAGCCATTGGTCCCAACTCCACCCGCTCCGGCAATTGCACCCGGGCAGGTGCCGTAACGGTTTCCCGGACCGCCAGCCGTAACTCATTCCGGGTCAGCCTGGGTGCCTGCGGATATTCCTTCGCCTGCGCAGAGAGGGGCTGATACCCGGAGTGTGCGGGAGTGTGCGGCCAGGTGCCATCCGCAAGAAATAACCCTATTCCTGAAAGCGTCCGGGGCGAAACGCGTCCAGGTTTACCGGTGAGGTTTCACCATCGATGAGCCTGGCAATGATGTCGGCACTGCCGGCAGACAGAG
>JAXHVJ010000062.1:0-5182 GCA_034189235.1 Pseudomonadota bacterium | reverse complement strand
GCCATCCGCAAGAAATAACCCTATTCCTGAAAGCGTCCGGGGCGAAACGCGTCCAGGTTTACCGGTGAGGTTTCACCATCGATGAGCCTGGCAATGATGTCGGCACTGCCGGCAGACAGAGTCCAACCGAAGGTGCCGTGGCCGGTGTTCAGATAAAGGTTGTCTCTCGGACCCCGGCCGATGATTGCCGGCCCATCCGGGGTCATGGGCCGGAAACCGGTCCAGGTCTCTGCCGTATCCAGGTCGGCACAACCGGGATAGCGGGATTCCACCGATTTGCGAATGGTGGCAATCCGGGTTTCCGGAATGTCCCGGTTGAAGTCCGCCAGTTCGACAAAACCGGTCGCCCGCAACCGGTTGCCAAGCCGGGTGGAAACCACCTTGTAGTTGTCATCGTGGATGGTGCTGACAGGTGCGTGCTCCGGATTCTTCAGGGGCACGGTAATGCTGTAGCCCTTGATCGGGTAGATGGGCAGATCCAGCCCAAGGGGCCGCACCAACGTTGGTGACCAGCAACCGGCACTGATCACAAAGGCGTCCGCCTTGAGGATTTCCCGGTCACCATCGGCGTTGCGCAGGGCAAGCGCATCAATCCGTTGTTCATCGGCGACCAGGTTATCCACTTCAACGTTGTAGCGGAATTTCACCCCTTTCTCCTCGCAAGCCCCCGCCAGGGCCCGGGAAAACAGGTGGCAGTCACCGGTGCCGTCAGTATCGTAGCTGAGCGCCCCGTACAGCGGGCCGCCACCGACCATGCCGGGCTCCGTTTCACGGACCTGTTCCGGCGTGAGCATTCGTGACGGAATACCGAGCTCGGTCAGCAGGCCATGCACAGAGCGATAACCCTCGAGGGCTTCCGGCGTGCTGGCCAGATGGAGCAGCCCCTTGTGATCACCGTCGAAATCAAGATCCAGCTCTTCCTCCAGCTTCAGGAAGCGCTCCCGGCTGTGGATTCCCAGCCGCAGCATGGCCCGCCGGTTCAGGCCGAACAGACCCGGTGACCAGGCATACCGGAGAGTGGCAAACATGAATTTCATCGCTTCCACTGACGGCGGCATCCGCAGTTTCAGCGGGCCATCCTGTTTGAACAGCCATGGCAGTGCCATGGACACCATTGAGGGATCCGCCCACGGGTAGACCACCCCGTAGGAACGCTGGGCAGCATTACCCTTGCTGGTTTCGTTGCCGGCAATGTCATGGCGCTCGATGACCGTTACCTGGTGGCCCCGACGGTTCAGTTCCCAGGCCGTGGTCACTCCGACTACACCACCACCAACCACTACAATGTGCATGAACGCCTCCATGTCCGTTATTCGTTAGCTGACCCCGTTTTGCGCCAACAGTTGCCGGTATTCCCCGAGCACTGCTTCATCTTCCGACGGATAATCAGGGGCCAGTTGCCTGAGTTGCTCGGCCAGTATTTTCGCTACAATCGCCCTGGCCTGGGGCTTGCGGTCCCCGGGTACCACAAACCAGGGCGCTTCCCGGGTATGGGTTGCCGCCATCGCCTCTTCGGCAAACGCCTCATACTCCGACCGCCTGACCCAGCCATCAATATCGGATTTATCGAATTTCCAACGCTTGCGGGGCTTGTCCAGCCGCTTGAGCAGGCGCCGGCGGTGCTCGTCTTCGGACAGGTTCAGCCAGACTTTCAGAATCGTCGTGCCCTCCTGTACCAGATGGCGCTCGAAATTACAGATGGACTGGTAGCGGTTATCCCAGTTGTAGCTGTCTGCAGCATGGACCGGCCAGACCCGCTCGGCAATGACCGCTTCGTGATGACTCCGGTTGAAGACGACCATCTCTCCCAGACCCGGCAGGTAGGAGGTAACCCGCCAGAGAAAATCATGTCGGACTTCCGCACCTTGCGGCCGACTGAATGACCAGGCATGGAAGCCCGCAGGGTCGGCGTAGGTGGCCAGGGTACGGATAAGACTGTCCTTACCGCTGGTATCGGGCCCGTGAACCACCACCAGAAGTGCCCGCCTGCGATTGGCCCAGAGCCGGCGCTGATATTCGCCGATCTCCTCCAGGCTGGCTTCCAGGGCGGGTATCTCCTCGTCATCGTCCAGCAGAGTGGGATAGTCCCGGAACCGGGGCTTTTCAGGATCAAAACACCGGGCGCCGGCGAACGGTGATACCTCCATAACATCATTTCCCATAATCATAGTCCGAAACAGGTTAACAATCGCACAAACTGGTAAACTTGCGGAATCAAGTTCCCAGAATAGCAGCCAGACCAGAGGTTGCGATGGAGTTCAGTCAAAGCAATGAGCAAGAAACGTCGCGAGATTCCGGTTTTCGATCACCCGATCATCGAAACCCACTGTCACCTGGATTACCTCAACGACCGCCCCCTGGAGGAAACCCTGGAGCAGAGCCAGCGGGTGAACATTGAACGCGTGATCACCATCGCGGTGTCACCGGAGAACCTGGCCAAAGTCCGGGAACTGAGCCGGGTTGCACCCCGCGTATACGGCACCCAGGGGATCCACCCGCACGAGGCGGAAACCTACACCGATTCGGTGGAGGAAGAGATCCGCGCCCACGCCGGTGACGACAAGATCGTGGCGGTGGGTGAGATAGGCCTGGATTATTTCTATGACAACGCCGACCGCCAGGTGCAGCGGGACGTCTTCCGCCGCCAGCTGCAGATTGCCTGTGACACCCACCGGCCGGTGGTGATCCACAGCCGTGAAGCGGACGAGGACACCATCACCATCCTCAAGGAGTTCGAGACCACCCTGAAACGCCGTGGCGTCATTCACAGCTTCACCTCCGGCCCGGGTCTGGCCCGCTATGCTCTGGATCAGGACTGGTGCCTGGGCTTCAACGGCATCACCACTTTCAACAAGGCAGAGAACGTACGGGATATCGTGCGCATGGCGCCCATCGAGCAGATCCTGCTGGAGACCGATGCCCCGTTCCTGACGCCGGTGCCTTACCGGGGCCGGGAAAATGCGCCCTTCTATCTGCCCTTTGTGGCCGAGAAGATCGCTGAGGTAAAGGGTTTGCCGCTGGATCAGGTTCTGGCACAAACCTACGTTAACAGCCTCAGGACCTTCTTTCCCGAACAATGACTACAACCGTGTTTCAGATCCTCGGCAGTCTGGCGCTGTTTCTGCTGGCAATGGAGATGATGACCGATGGCTTGAAGAATGCCGCCGGGCGCCATCTCCGCCACCTGCTGGGAAGCTGGACCAAAACTCCCTTGCGTGGCTTCGCGTCCGGCATCGTGGTGACCGGTATCGTGCAGTCATCGAGCGCGGTCACGGTGGCCACCATCGGCTTTGTGAACGCCGGGGTACTCCCGATGAGCCATTCTCTCGGGGTAATTATCGGAGCCAATGTCGGCACCACCATGACCGGCTGGCTGGTCAACCTCGTGGGGGCTGGCGTCAAAATAGAAGCGCTTGCCATGCCCATGCTTGCAGTTGGCGTCGCCATTAAACTGCTCAGGCGGGATCATCACCAGCGGTTCATTGGTGAAGCGATCACCGGCTTTGCGCTTTTCTTTCTCGCCCTGTCCCTGATGAAGTCCTCGCTCGAGGCGTTTGCCGGCGGTCTGGACAATCCGGAGATTCTGGACGGTAGCTACAGCCTGCCACTGTTCATTCTGTTCGGTTTCATGATGACGGTCCTGATGCAATCCTCCAGTGCAGCCCTGGCCGTTATCATCAGTGCAGCGGCCGGCAACCTGCTGGCACTTGATAACGCCGCTTCAGCCGTGATCGGGGCGAATCTTGGTACCACTTCCACCGCCGCCATGGCGGCACTCAGTGCGACCGCCAATGCCCGCCGATTGGCGGTCGGGCATGTTCTTTTCAACCTTGGCACGGCCTTGATCGCCCTGGCCATTCTGCCGCTGATGCTCTGGCTGGTTGCCAACCTGACAACCTGGCTCAAGCTCGGCACCAATGTAGCAGTCTCCCTGGCCCTGTTTCATACCCTGTTCAACCTCCTCGGCGCCCTCGTCATGCTGCCACTGACACCCTATCTTGCCCGCTTCCTGGGGCGACTGTTCCGGAGCAAAGAGGAAGATAATGCAACCCCCCGGCATCTGGACTACACACTGGTAGCCACGCCGGAACTGGCGGTCGCCGCGGTGGATGAGGAGATGAAACGCCTGACCGGTCTGATCCGGGGGCTGCTAAGGGTCTGCCTGGACCGCGAAGACCTGAAGCCGACACAGATCCAGCCCAAGGCGGACGCCTGCCGGAACCTGAACACGGCCATCGTCGATTACGTCTCGAGAGTCCGGGCCGAAAAAATGCAGCCCTCGACCGTGGACGCCCTGACCCTGAGCATCCGCACCTGCCGGTACCTTATGGAGGCCACAGACCTGGCGGCGGAACTGCTGAAACTCAAGAAGGCCGAGGATCAGCCAGGCATGGCCCGGTTGTCCGAAACCCTGGAGCGATACATTGATACCCTGAGAACCCTGGTCGCCGCAGATGACCCCCTGCCGCCCACCGTGGAGGAGGCGGAAAACATCTACCATCAGCTGAAATCGGAGCTGTTGGCCATGATCGTCCGTCGCGAGATCCCGACCACTGACGGCGAGAGCGCCCTGGATACCCTCAGCTCCGTCCGACGGCTGGTTGACCAATGGAACAAGGCTCTCGCCTGGCGGCCGGTTTCCCGGCTTGTGGATGGAGACCCGGAACCCGCGTTATCGAACCCGCAGTAACGGTTATAATCCGCGTTGGCAATCAGTTGGCAGCCGGCCCTGTGCCAGCAACAGGAACACGCCCATCAGCAGGGGAGAAGAATGAAAGCAGGAACCCCGAAGCCAGAGCCAGCACATCGTGCCAGGGCATTCCGGATCAGTGCAGCATGTGGCCCGAGCGGTCCTGCACCAGCACCCAGGGCGCCACAACCACGGCCCAGAGTCCGGCATTGCGATCGTACCAGGTCCGGGCTACGTCAGGAGCTACATCTCCCACCTGCCCTTTCTGCATCCACTGCTCGAATTGTGCCTTGTTATCGGCGGTGAGCTCAGCGGCAACCTCCAGCAAATCCAGCTCCGGCGCCACGCGCACGACCTGCCCCCGGGCATAGTAGGTCTGGAGCTCATGCCAGTTGATGCGGGAGGTTTCAAGGTTGAGTTTCGCCTTGATGTCGTCCAGGGAGGGTTCAGCCATGGGACCTTGTCTTCGTTCAACGGGTTGTCGGGAAGGGC
>JAXHVJ010000061.1:0-14948 GCA_034189235.1 Pseudomonadota bacterium | reverse complement strand
AGACGCGGAAAAAGGACAAAGATAAACAGAACCAGGCTGCGGGTAACTTCCGATTCTGCGGTTACCCGCAACCCATTTTTCTTTTCGCTTTTCTTCCGTGGATTTCGTGGATTTCGTGGCTACTCATTCCTTCCGCGGTTTCCACGAAAAGACGCGGAAAAAGGACAAAGATAAACAGAACCAGGCTGCGGGTAACTTCCGATTCTGCGGTTACCCGCAACCCATTTTTCTTTTCGCTTTTCTTCCGTGGATTTCGTGGATTTCGTGGCTGATCCTATCCTTTGTTTGTTTACCGTCAGGCCGCGCTGGTGGATTCCAGGAAGTCCTGGGCGAAGCGTTGCAGTACGCCGCCGGCTTTGTAGATGTCCACTTCCTCGGCGGTGTCCAGTCGGCAGAGCACGGGAACGTGTTCGGTGCTGCCGTTCTTGCGGTGGATGACCAGGGTCAGCTCGGCACGCGGGGCCGGGGTGCCTTCCACGTCGTAGGTCTCGGTGCCGTCGAGGGCCAGGGTCTTGCGGGTGGTGCCTTCCTCGAACTGCAGGGGCATCACGCCCATACCGACCAGGTTGGTGCGGTGAATGCGCTCGAAACCTTCGGCCACGATCGCTTCCACACCGGCCAGGGCAACGCCCTTGGCGGCCCAGTCACGGGAGGAACCCTGCCCGTAGTCGGCACCGGCAATGATGATCAGCGGCTGCTTGCGCTCCATGTAGGTTTCGATGGCTTCCCACATGCGGGCGACCTTGCCTTCCGGCTCGATGCGGGCCAGGGAGCCTTGCCTCACGTTACCGTTTTCGTCCAGAACCATCTCGTTGAACAGTTTCGGGTTCGCGAAGGTGGCACGCTGGGCGGTCAGGTGGTCGCCCCGGTGGGTGGCGTAGGAGTTGAAGTCTTCCTCCGGCAGGCCCATTTTCGCCAGGTACTCGCCCGCTGCGCTGTCCGGCAGAATCGCGTTGGATGGCGACAGGTGATCGGTGGTGATGTTATCCGGCAGGATTGCCAGCGGGCGCATGCCCTTGAGGGACTTCTCACCAGCCAGGGCGCCTTCCCAGTAAGGCGGGCGGCGGATGTAGGTACTCTGCGGGCGCCACTCGTACAGCGGGCTGCTCGCAACCTGGGCTTCTCTGGTGACGTCGAACATCGGGATGTAGGTCTGGCGGAACTGCTCCGGTTTGACCGACTGCTTCACGATGGCGTCGATTTCCTCGTCGCTCGGCCAGATATCCTTCAGGGTGATCGGATTGCCGTCCTGATCGTAACCCAGGGCATCCTTCTCGATATCGAACCGGATGGTGCCGGCAATGGCGTAGGCAACCACCAGCGGCGGTGACGCCAGGAACGCTTGCCTGGCGTAGGGGTGAATCCGGCCGTCAAAGTTCCGGTTACCGGACAGGACCGCGGTGGAGTACAGGTCCCGGTCGATGATTTCCTGCTGGATCTTCGGATCCAGGGCGCCGCTCATGCCGTTACAGGTGGTGCAGGCAAAGGCCACCACGCCGAAACCGAGGTTTTCCAGCTCTGGCAGCAGGTTGGCGTCTTCCAGGTACATCTTTACGGTCTTGGAGCCCGGTGCCAGGGAGGTCTTCACCCAGGGCTTGCGGGTCAGGCCCAGCTTGTTGGCATTGCGGGCGATCAGCCCGGCCGCCACCATATTGCGCGGGTTGGAGGTGTTGGTACAGCTGGTAATCGCCGCGATGATCACCGCGCCATCCGGCATCTTGCCCTCTTCCAGCTCCCAGTCGCCGGCGATGCCGCGCTTGGTCAGCTCGGAAGTCGGCAGGTGCGCATGCGGGTTGGACGGGCCCGCCAGGGTACGCTCCACGGAAGACAGATCAAACTTCAGCACCCGTTCATACTCTGCATTCTTCAGGCTGTCGGCCCACAGACCGGTTTCCCTGGCGTATTTCTCCACCAGGTCGATCTGGTCGTCTTCGCGGCCGGTCAGCTTCAGGTAGTCGATGGTCTGACCGTCAATGTAGAACATGGCGGCGGTGGCGCCGTATTCGGGCGTCATGTTGGAGATGGTAGCGCGATCGCCCACGGTGAGGCTGTCAGCACCTTCACCGAAGAATTCGAGGTAGGCGCCAACCACCCGCTCTTTACGCAGGAATTCGGTCAGGGCCAGCACCATGTCGGTACTGGTAATGCCCGGCTGCAGCTTGCCGGTGAGTTCGACACCCACGATGTCCGGCAGGCGCATCATGGAGGCACGGCCGAGCATCACGCTCTCGGCCTCCAGGCCGCCCACACCGACGGAAATTACGCCCAGGGCATCCACCATCGGAGTGTGGCTGTCGGTACCGACACAGGTATCCGGGAAGGCCACGCGCTTTCCTTCCCCATCCGGCCGGGCCTGAACCACCGGAGACATCTTCTCCAGGTTGATCTGGTGCATGATGCCGTTGCCCGGCGGGATCACGTCCACGTTTTTGAACGCGGTCTTGGTCCAGTTGATGAAGTGGAAGCGGTCGTCGTTACGGCGGTCTTCGATCTGACGGTTCTTCTCGAAGGCATCCTTCTCGAAGCCGGCGTGCTCAACGGCCAGGGAGTGATCCACAATCAGCTGGGTGGGAACCACCGGGTTGACCTTGGCGGGATCCCCTCCTTTCTCGGCGATGGCATCCCGCAGGCCGGCCAGGTCCACCAGCGCGGTCTGACCGAGGATGTCGTGGCATACCACGCGGGCGGGGTACCAGGGGAAATCCAGATCGCGCTTGCGCTCGATCAACTGCTTCAGGGAATCGGTCAGCATCGCCGGATCGCAGCGGCGTACCAGCTGCTCGGCGAGGATGCGGGAGGTGTACGGGAGCTTGTCGTAGGCGCCGGGCTGGATGTCTTCTACGGCCTGGCGAGTGTCGAAGTAGTCCAGGTCGGTGCCTGGGAGGGGTTTGCGGTAGTCGGTGTTCATATTGGGCTCTCTGGGAAGAAAAACTTTTTTTGCCACGAAATCCACGAAATCCACGAAATCCACGAAATCCACGAAAGGACACGAAAAAAGAACAAAGACAGAAAGAATGAGGCTGCGGGTAGCTTCCGGTTCTTCGGTTACCCGCAACCTGTTTTTCTTTTCGCTTTTCTTTCGTGGATTTCGTGGATTTCGTGGCTAATCAATCGTTAAGGACGCTCCTCAATGGGCAGCCATTCCTGGTGCTCGGGACCGATGTAGTCGGCACTCGGGCGGATAATCCGGTTATTGGCGCGCTGTTCTTTCACATGGGCGGTCCAGCCGGACACCCGGGACATCACGAAGATCGGGGTGAACAGCTCGGTGGGGATGCCCATGAAATGGTAGGCGCTGGCGTGGAAGAAGTCGGCGTTGCAGAACAGTTTTTTCTCGCGCCACATGACTTCTTCGCAGCGCACCGATACCGGGTACAGGACGGTGTCGCCTGTTTCCTCGGCCAGTTTCTTTGACCAGCGCTTGATGATGGCATTGCGGGGATCGGATTCCTTGTAGATGGCGTGTCCGAAGCCCATGATTTTTTCTTTGCGCTCCAGCATGCCCAGCAGGCCTTCTTCGGCTTCGTCCGGGGTTTTGAACTTCTGGATCAGTTCCATGGCCGCCTCGTTGGCACCACCATGCAGCGGGCCGCGCAGGGAGCCGATGGCACCGGTCACACAGCTGTGGATATCAGACAGGGTGGAGGCACAGACGCGGGCGGTGAAGGTGGAAGCGTTGAACTCATGCTCCGCATACAGGATCAGGGAGACGTTCATTACGCGCTCATGCAGCTCGTTCGGCTTCTTGCCATGCAGCAGCTCCAGGAAAACGCCGCCGATGGAGTCGCTTTCGGTATTGGCGGTCTCGATCCGTACGCCCTCGTGGGCGAAGCGGTACCAGTAGGTGATGATGGCCGGGAATACCGCCAGCATGCGGTCGATCTTGTCGTCCTGCTCGCTGAAGTCCTGCTCGGTTTCCAGGTTACCCAGCATGGAGCAGCCGGTGCGCATCACGTCCATGGGGTGGGCGTCTTTGGGGATCTGTTCGAGCACGGTTTTCAGGGCCTCGGGCAGGCCGCGCAGGCTCTGGAGCTTCTTCTTGTAGGCGTCCAGTTCCTGCTGGTTCGGCAGCTTGCCACGCAGGAGCAGGTAGGCCACTTCCTCGAACCGGGCGTTATTGGCCAGATCGGTAATGTCGTAGCCACGGTAGGTGAGACCGGCGCCGGTCTTGCCGACGGTACACAGGGCGGTTTCACCGGCAACCTGGCCACGCAGGCCGGCTCCACCAGATTTCTTTGCTTCAGCCATGGTTTCTCTCTCCCAATCGGTCTTGTTCAGTCTTTGTTCTGAGCGAAAAGCTGGTCCAGCTTCTGTTCGAACTCGTGGTAGTTGAGGAAATCGTACAGTTCCATACGGGTCTGCATCAGATCAACCACGTCTTTCTGGTCGCCTTTTTCCAGAATATTCCGGTACACGGTAACGGCCGCTTTGTTCATGGCCCGGAAAGCACTCAGGGGATACAGGACCATATCGGCACCGGCATCAGCCAGTTCCTTGCGGTTGTACAAAGGCGTGGCACCAAACTCGGTGATATTGGCCAGAATGGGCACATCCAGTGCCTCCGAGAAGGCCTTGTAATGCTCAAGTTCGGTCACGGCTTCAGCGAAGATGCCATCTGCGCCAGCTTCAATGCACGCCCTGGCGCGATCAATCGCCGCATCCAGGCCTTCCTTCTGGAACGCATCGGTGCGGGCCATGATAAAAAAGTCGTCGTCCTGCCGCGCGTCGGCAGCCGACTTGATACGATCAACCATCTCTTCTTTGGAGACGATTTCCTTGTTCGGGCGGTGGCCGCAACGTTTCTGGGCTACCTGGTCCTCGATGTGGACAGCGGCGGCGCCGGCGCGTTCCATTTCGCGGATGGTCCTGGCGATGTTGAATGCTCCGCCCCAACCGGTATCGATATCCACCAGCAACGGCAATTCGGATGCGGCAGTGATCCGGCGAACGTCTTCAACCACGTCGTTCATGGTGGTCATGCCGAGATCCGGCAGGCCATAGGAGGCATTGGCAACGCCGCCTCCGGAGAGGTAGATGGCCTGGTGGCCGACTTTTTCGGCCATCATGGCGGAGTAGGCGTTGATGGTGCCGACAATCTGCAGCGGCTGGTTATCTTTCAGGGCCTGGCGGAAACGTGCGCCTGGGGATAATTTCTTGCTCATGGGGCTCTCCTCGTTAAAGCGTTAAAGGCTGATTTTTTGCCACGAAATCCACGAAATCCACGGAAAAAGGACAAAGACAGAAAGAATGAGGCTGCGGGTAGTGTCCGGTTCTTTGGTTGCCCGCAATCCATTTTTCTTTTCGCTTTTCTTTCCTCGTTAAAGACTGATTTTTTGCCACGAAATCCACGAAATCCACGGAAAAAGGACAAAGAAAGACAGAAAGAATGAGGCTGCGGGTAGCTTCCGGTTCTTCGATTACCCACAACCTGTTTTTCTTTTCGCTTTTCTTTTTTGAATTTCGTGGATTTCGTGGATTTCGTGGCCAATTCTTTATCCTTTCCCGCGGTTTCCGCGGCCAACCTGTTCATTACTCAAATGGCCAGCAGGCCGTTGCGGATTTTCTGTTCTATGTTCTGCCTGGCCGCGTTGATGTGTCGTTTCATCAGGAATTCCGCCAGTTCGCTGTCCCGCTGGGCGATGGCTTCTACAATGCGGCGGTGTTCGTCTAACGCCTTGTGGGGCCGGCCGGCAGAGGTGCTCAGGCGATAACGGTACATCCGGACCATGTAGTAAAGATCACCGAGCAGCATTTGGGCAAGCTTGGCGTTGCGGCTGCCGGTAGCAATTCTGTGGTGGAAATCGTAATCCCCTTCGGCCTGGTAATAGGCCTGGCCCTGGGCCTGCTCGATCATCTTCTCGTGGCTGTCGAGGGTAGACTGCAGTTCTGCGATTTCCTCGTCGGTCATCCGTTCGGCAGCCTGGCGAGCCGCGAGCCCTTCCATCACCTCGCGAATCCGGTACAGCTCGAGCAATTCAGCGGCACTGACGGAAACCACCTTCACACCCGCATGGGGCCGGCGTACCAGAAGGCCACGGGATTCCAGGCGGCCAAGGGCTTCGCGCAACGGCCCACGGGTCAGGTTGAACCGGGAACAGAGCTCAACTTCACCGATCTTCTCGCCGGGAGCAAGCTCGCCCGTTACGATGGCTGTTTGTAAACAATCAAACGCTTCGTCGGCCCGGGTCTGGGGTTGGATAGGAGCTTCAGCCATGCCTTGTTAACAATAGTTGCTGGAATTAGCATAAATCTACGCCCGGAGGCATTTATTGTCAACAATACCGCCTCGGCGCCTACCAGATTGTTAACTTATCCCTGAATTCTAATAAAGTTTCCGGTCTTCCGGGGCAGGCGGGAGATACTGGTAGAGCCAGGTTTCGGTGATGGGCTCGCCGTTCAGGGCCAGATATAGCCGCAGCTCGATGGGTTCCCCGGATTCATCCGGCACCAGATCAAACATGGCGCGGTAACCGTCGATTGCCGACAAGGGCCTCGCCGAGGTGATCTCCACCCTGCCCCGGCTGACCGAGATTTCCGGAACGATCCCGGCTTCCTCCGCCAGCATCCGCAGCGGGCCACCGGCAAAATCGACCGCAAATCGCCAGGAGAAGTACTTTCGTTCCTGCCCGACCACGCCACCGAGGCCGGTGCGGGTTGCCACTGCCGAAGCGAGCTCATAGGGCCGGACCGGTGCCCGCTCTCCCCAATGCAGACGGTAGGAAAAGAGGTATTCCCGTCCCGCCTCCAGGGGCTGCTGCGGGTGCCAGAAGGCCACGATGTTATCGAAGGTTTCATCGACGGTCGGGATCTCGACCAGATCGATGCTGCCCTTGCCCCAGCTTCCCCTGGGCTCAACCCAGACGCCGGGCCTGCGATCGTAAAATACCCCATCGTCCTGGTAGTGATCGAAGTTCCGGTCGCGCTGGAGCAGGCCGAAGCCCCGGGGGTTCTGGTCGGCGAAACTGCTGAAACCAAGCCGCCGGGGATTTCTCAGCGGGCGCCACAGCCATTCTCCGGTGCCGGTCAGTATGGCCAGACCATCGGAATCATGAATTTCCGGACGCCAGTCGTAGTCCATCCGTTGACTGTTCTCGCCGACCTGGTACATGCTGGTCAGCGGTGCTATGCCTGCCCGGTTCATCTGTTTGCGCGGGTACAAGGCAACATCCACATCCATGACCAGGTTACGCCCGGGGTCAATGGTGAATGCATAAGCGCCGGTGGTGCCTGGCGAGTCCAGCAATGCCCACACCCTCAGCACCCGCTGGCCTTCGGCCGGCCGCTCGATCCAGAACGCCGTGAACCTCGGGAACTCCTCTTCTTTACCAGTCCCTGTGTCGATGGCCAGCCCCCTGGCCGACATGCCGTATTGCATCTCCGCACCCACCGCCCGGAAATAGCTCGCGCCAAGGAAGGAGGCAAGGTCCAGCTGGAAGTTGGTATGGTAGTGAACCCGGAAGCCGGCGAATCCCAGGTCCCCGGGGAGATCTCCGAGCGGCTGCTCGCCCTCATAGTCAAAGTAATCCCGGTGGTAGGCCAGCTCGGTCGCTTTGCCTCCCCGTACTTCATGGATCCTGACCGGCGCCAGGAAAAACAGGCCCAGGTGGAATAACTGGACCTGGAATGCCGAATCCGTATCATTCCACAACGCATGATCTTCCCGGAACCGGATCGCCTGGTAATCATCCCAGGAAATGTTTTTCAGGACCCCGGGGATCTCCCCTTCGTGATCCCTGTAGGGTTGACTGGCCAGGGCCCGGGCCTGCCCCTTGAGCCAGGCATAACTGAAAGGCTTTGCGCCGGCCTCGCCACCCGCGCCGGACCCTCCGGGCGCCGCTAACACCAGGGGCGCCAGCCCGTAGCTTCCTGCAGTTGCCAGCATCGCCTTGAGCAAGGTTCTCCTGTCCACAACATTCTCCTCCCCTACCATTCAAGAGTTTTACGCCGGAGTTCAGGAATCGTTGTCCCGGGCCAGTCGCTGGATGCACCCGCCCCAATAGCCCGACTGCGGTGCACACCAGGCCTTGCGATGTAACTCGGCGAGCGAACCCCGGTCCTGCAGGACCTGTGTGAGTTCTGACGCCGACAGCGCGTCCGGCCCGTTCTGAAGACACCGGGCAACGGCGGACTCGAGATGTCCGGCACGCACAGCCTTTCGGTGATCTCTGGCCAGTGACCAATAAATGCGGTTGAGATCCGGGTTCAGAACGGCGCGATCTACCGGCCGGAGTCCGTTGTCTGACGGCGTTTGCGCACGGGCCGCGCGGGCATCCTCCAGGATTGCCAGGGGCTTTTCTTCCTCGGGAATGACCAACAGACGCCGCAGCTTCAGGCTCTGACCGATGGATACCCGGCTAAGCAGAACAGAGGTTGGCACCGCCAGCACCAGTGGCAAGGCAACCGGAAGGGACCAGAGAAAGAACAAGCGATCCAGGGACCAGGCAAAGGCCGACCAGCCTACTCCGATAACCATCCCCGGAAGCTGGTTCCGCAAGGCCTGGGTCCAGGTTGTTTCCTCGGTCCGGTTTTGCCCCGCCCATTTGAGGGAGACATTGAACAGTGCCGCGAGCACAAAACGGCTGTGAGCGAGCATGCGCAGGGGTGCCAGCAGGACAGACACCGCAATTTCGGTCAGCACGCTTATGGTCAAACGCACCAGGCCGCCAAAACCATGGGCCAAACGGTGCAAGACGGCATCAATCAGGGCCAGGATTTTGGGCAGGAACAACAACGCCGCCGTACTCAGGGCCAGCGCCAGGGCCCACTCCGGTCGCCATTCGGGCCAGAGGGGAAAGAGCCCCTGGCGTCCCTCGGGAAAATAGTCAATGGGTGCCAGGGTCATCCGCGCTGCCTCGATGGTGGTACAGATCAGGAACAGCAACCACAACGGTGAAGCCAGATAGGCCATGATGCCGTTCAGGAAGGCCATCCGGTGGGCAAACCGGAGCCCGGGCGCGGTCAGCATGATCCAAAGATGCTGGAGGTTGCCCTTGGCCCAGCGGTTGTCCCGGACCAGCTCATCGGACAGTGTCGGCGGAGACTCCTCGAAGCTCCCACCCAACCCCGGCTCGAGCCAGACTTCATACCCGGCGCGGCCCATGTAGGCGGCTTCGACAAAATCATGGCTCATGATCGGGCCACCGAAAATGCCGGGGCCACGCAGCTTTCTCAGGCCACAATAACGCATGAAGGGCCGGACCCTGAGGATGGCGTTGTGCCCCCAGAAGGCCGCATCCCCCATCTGGATCGCCGCCAGTCCGGTCGCAAACAAGGGAGAATAGAAACGGTTGGCAAATTGCTGGAGACGGGCAAACAGGGATTGGCCGTTTATGATGTTGGGATTGGTCTGCAGAATGCCGACCCGGGGCTCAAGCTCCATGAGCCGCACCATGCGGACCAGGGTCCGGGCACTGACCAGGCTGTCGGCATCAAGCACCACCATGTACTCGTAGCGTCGCCCCCACCGGCGCAGAAAATCGGCCACATTCCCGCTTTTGTAGTTCAGGTTCACCGGGCGACGGCGATAGAACAATCTGCCCTCGGCCCCCAAATCCCTGACCAGCTCGAGCCATGCCGCCTGCTCCGCCAGCCAGGTATCGGGATCGCGGCTGTCCGAGAGAATGAAGAACTCGAAATGATCGAGCTGGCCACTCCGCTCGAGATCGCGATAAACCGCTTTCAGGCCGCTGAATGTCCAGTGCACCGGCTCATGGTAGACCGGCATCACAATGGCGGTCCGGGCAAGAGGAACCGACTCCAGGTCTCGACCCCGATGGCGCCGCAGCAACGAGTACCGGTCACCACCCCTGAGCCTGAAGACGAACCCGAAAGTCGCAACCCAGAAGCCCACGGCAATCCAGGCGTAGAGCACGGCAAACAGGCCGAGTATCGCCAGCTCCAGCCAGGTTCCCCCGTGGTAGGGGAGCACCCAAAGCAGGTAATAGCAGGCGATCACGGTCTGCCCGAACACCAGGGCAATAAGAAGCGCCCGGCGAAAGGCTGCCACCAGTCGCCAGCGCGGGAAGCTTTCTGTGGCCGGGGCTGCACAGAGATCAGACATCGCGGCCATACCCGATACTGCCCCGGCACAGTTCCGGGGTCGCCTGCGGAGGAACTGTCTCCGGCAAATCAAAATAGCCGGGGATACGCTCCATGACCGACTCGAGGAGCTGGTCCCCTTGCCCGTCCTCAGCCGTCGAGGCAACGGACTCCTCGATCAGATGAAGGAGGGTACGGTATCTCTCCAACGTCATTTCCACTCCGGACGCCTGGAGATAGGTGAAGGCCCGGTTAAGAACGACCTGTAAGGAGATATCCGCCATGCTCCGGTTCCTCACTGAAAATAGTTATTACCGTTGCTTTCTCAGCCCGGTGGCAGGGCCGAGCTGATAGGTCCAGGTTTCACTGACGGGCTTTCCGTCGGCCGAAAGGGAGCCTCGCAACGCCAGGTGTTTCCCTTCTTCCGGTCTGGCCAGCACCGACAGTCGCCAGCCATGTCTGGCCTCGATGTATTCGGCAAAATGCTCGATGATTTCGCCCTCGCCACTGACACTGACTTCGCTCACCACGGCCGCATCACGATCCAGCTGATCCATGGCTCCGCCCTGGAAATCGACTATGAAGCGGTAGGCGCCTTCGGCTTCGCCCCCACCGGGCTGCGCACCGTCGCCGACAAAGGTCCTCGCGGCCTGACCCAATGGGTGCCCGGTGATGTCCGGCGGCCCGAAGGTCAGTGAGTAGGTCAGGTACCGGCTGTCCCCCGCGGCAACCTGCTGGTGCGGCTTCCAGAAGGCAACGATGTTGTCATTCATCTCGGAATCAGTCGGAATCTGCACCAGCACCACCTCGCCATTTCCCCACTCTTCTCCCGGCTCGACCCAGGCGCTGGGCCTGAGATCATACCTGGCCTCGCTGTCCTCGAACCGGGAGAACTCGCGGTCACGCTGGATCAGGCCAAAGCCACCGAGATTGCGGACCTGGTGGAACGCCAGTTCAAGCTGTGCCGGATTCAGCAAGGGGTGCCACAGCCACTCTCCGGATTCCTGATCGTGGATAAGCAGCCCGTCGGAATCGTGAACCTGGGGCCGCCATTGCCCCCGTGGACGCAAAGTGTTTTCACCGTAGTAGAACATGGAGGTAAGCGGCGCCAGCCCCAGCTGGTCAACTTCCGCCCTGAAAAACAGCCGGGCGCTGACTTCAAGCTTCAACATTTTCCCGGGGTGAACCACAAATCGATAGGCGCCGGTGAGACTGGGGCCATCAAGCAGCCCGTAGACCACCATGGAATCCCCGCCGGCTTTCGGTCGCTCCAGCCAGAACTCCCGGAAAACGGGGAACTCCTCACCGGAGGACAACCCGGTATCGATCGCGATGCCACGAGCCGACAGACCAAAATGCTGCCCTGCCCCCACACCGCGAAAATAACTGGCCCCAGCGAAAACCAGGAACTGGTTATGGACTTCCGGATCGACAAGTGGATAGGTGAGTTTAAAACCCGCGTAGCCAAGATTGGCCGGTATCCGCCTGCTCAGTTCCGTTGACGAATAATCGAACAGGGTTTTATCAAAGCCGACAGGATGAACACCTTCACGATCAATCACATTCAGTGCTACCGGGTGCCGGTACAAGCTTCCGGCGGGCATCATCATCACCCGGAACTTCGAACGTCCGGCACGCCATAGACTGGCCCCGGGCCTGAACCGGATGGACTGGTATTGCTCATAGCCGAGATTTTGCAGGAAACCGGGCACTGGCTCAGGGGCCCGGTATTGCTCGCCTGCCAGCTCCTTTGCCTTTGCGCTTACATCATCAAACCCGAAGGCGCCGGCCGGCCCCGAGAGGGCAAACAATACGAAAGCGATGAATGCGAACTTGAGGTTCCGGTTTCGGACCATTCTGAAAACTCCCTGTTTTCCGTCTCTTGAATGTAACACTTGTGGCAGAGATGGCCACAAGTGACATCTTCGTAACGGCTATGTAAGGAGCCTCCGATCAAGAACTTTCAGATGCCCATGTGCAGGGATAGCGCAACATCCGGGGCGGAAGGCACAACCACATCGGACCGGCCGGAATCGAGCAGCCGGCCAACGGTCATATTGGCCCGGAACCTGTCTGAATTGATGTTCAGGGAGATCTCACCGGCGCTGACCGCCGAGAGTCTCTGGTCGTCATCCGTTTCATCAGGCGCCCAGCCGCGCATCACGGACAGGGACAGGGATGACTGGAAACGGGAAGCAAAAGGCAGGGCCCAGGACGGACTGGCAGCGTCAAGCCTGAGCCAACCACCTTCGGTACTGGTGACTGACTGGCCGTTGAAACCGGACATCAACGCAGAGCCACCGACGGTAATCCGCTCCGATCCGGGCAGATCCTCTGGCGCGAACTGATAACGGCCGCCCAGATCCAGGTCCCAGTTCAGCACCTGCCTCTGCAACAAAGCTGCAAGCTCGATGCGATGGAACTGCGCCCGGTCTTCCGTTTCACCATCGACATATTCAGCACTGGAATATTCCATCCCGCCGACAGCAGTCATGTGTGTCGAGGCCCGGAGGCCGCTTATCAATTCTCCCCCACTGGAACCTTTCAGGCCGATACTCGATAACTGGTGCGAGGAGTCCTGAACCCACTCGGATTCCTCATAGACACTACGGGTGCTGCCGGTATGCCGAATAACCTGGTGCATATCCAGCCCGAGGAACGACCCCAGTGACCGGGTCGCCGTTAACCGGTAAAAACTCCGGTTACCACTGGTGTCGAGTTGCTGCCCCGGCCCTTTCACCACGCCCCGGAACTCGCTTTCCTCAGCTTCCAGCTCCAGATGATTCCCGATCAGAGGCATGGCATAGCGCAGGGCAAACAACTGCTCACCATCCCCTTCCTTGCGGGAGGCTGTATCCCGGAATCGAAGACCCAGTTCATGCCGGGACCAGATAATGCCGTTACCTGACAGCGCCAGGTGGCCAGCGGCACGGTCGTTATTCCGACTGGAGTTTCCGGACACCTCGATCCGGTCGGAAAGGTAGTCTGTCACCGAGTCGAGCATGCTGGTGGCCTGGAATATCCAGGCGCCGGCCATGCCCCGGTCCTGGGCTGCCTGTGCAATGGTGGGCACAAATGCGCACAAAAACAGTGCGGCAACATTCAGCGCTCGCAAACCCCGGCCCTCTTCAATAACCAACCCGAAAATTACGGTTCCGTTATACAAGATAGGCGGGCTTTCTGACAGCCGATATTGTCAATCTTTACAATTTTAATCCTGCAATCAGGGCCATATAAACAAAACCTCACACATTATGTTAACAATCATGTTGCTTGCTCGACGGTAACCCGGGATTTTCATATCCATTGCCCCTGCTCTGCACCTGCATTTTGCCCCCTGAAGTGGGTTAAACTCGGCACACTTTGTGTTTGTACCGGATTACTCCCAACTCATAAGGACGACTGGAATGATCAAGAAATGCCTGTTCCCCGTAGCCGGCTACGGCACCCGCTTCCTGCCGGCCACCAAGGCCATGCCCAAGGAGATTCTCCCGGTGGTCAACAAGCCCCTGGTGCAATATGGCGTTGAGGAAGCGGCTGCCGCAGGAATCCACGAATTCGGGTTCGTCACCGGCCGGGGCAAACGCGCCATCGAGGACCATTTCGACATCAGCTACGAGCTGGAGCACCAGATTGCCGGCTCCGGCAAGGAGGATCTGTTGACCTCCATCCGGGACCTGATTGATCACAACAGCTTTGCCTTTACCCGTCAGAACGAGATGAAGGGCCTGGGCCACGCCATCCTGACCGGCCGGAACCTGGTGGGCGATAATCCTTTTGCTGTTATCCTGGCGGATGATTTCTGCCTGGGTCCGGAAGACGGCGAAGGCGTGCTCGAGCAGATGGTGAAACTGTACAAACAGTTCCGCTGCTCCATTGTGGCGATCGAGGAAGTGCCCGAGGACGAAACCCACAAATATGGGGTGATCGCGGGAGAATCCATGAAGGACGGGCTGTTCCGGATTACCGATATGGTGGAGAAGCCGGCACCCGAGGATGCGCCAAGCAACCTCGCCATTATCGGTCGATACATCCTGACACCGGATATCTTCGACGTTCTCGAACGCACTCCGGCGGGCAAGAATGGCGAAGTGCAGATTACCGATGCCTTGCTGGAACAGGCAAGGAACGGCTGTGTGCTGGCCTATCAGTTCAAGGGCCGGCGCTTTGACTGCGGCAGCATCGACGGCTTCGTCGAAGCCACCAACTACGTCTACGAGAACATCTACAAGAAGCAAAAATAAGGCGAATACGGGCCCTCAGCGGCCCAGCAGCTGAAATACCATGCGCCGGTTTTCCGTGGAAGTCCTGCGAAACCGGCGCAGCAGTTCGCTCTCCTCGTCGGTCAGCTGAATGCGCTCGAGTTCCTGCTCCAGTTCCTTCAACGCCACCGACAGATCATCACTGTTACTGAACGCCAGGCCGGGCAATTCCAGCTGGCCACCCTCACCCTGGACTTCCAGATCCAGCAGGTGTTCCAGAGGCGTCTCGGTCTTCAGACACAGATCCAGCAGCTCGACCACGCCCGGGTAAGCACGTTGGCGGGCATCCGTGGCTTCCCAACTGATGACCCTCGCCTCGTCCACATCACACATTTCGGCCACATCCCGGCAGGACAGCCGGCGCTGGTCCCGGAGCTGTCGCAGCCTACGATTGAACGACTGAAGATACCGCATAGTTGTTTCCTCTCACCCTGACCGCAGCATCCGATCCGATTCAGCAGACCGCACAGTGAATCAATTCAAAAATGTACCTGATTACGCATAAGGTTCAGCCATCTTCAGGAACCGGTACGGCATCGGCGGCGTTCGGGCGGCGACGGTGAGAAAGCGCGGGATCATGGCCTTGAGGTCATAGCGTCGATTGAAGCGATACTCGAACTCGGCCAGGTAGCGCGGGGCATGCTGCCC
>JAXHVJ010000060.1:0-15187 GCA_034189235.1 Pseudomonadota bacterium | reverse complement strand
GCGGTTACGCTCACGCTGACGGACGAAATCGACATCAGCCGCGGCGATATGCTGGTAAAAGCGGAAGACGAACCGGAAGTGGGCAACCGCTTCAACGCCAACATTGTCTGGATGACCGATGCGCCACTGGAAACCGGCCGTCTGTATGACATCAAGCTGGGACCAACCTTTACCTCCGGTACAGTGAAAAAGATTCACCACCAGACCGATGTAAACACACTGGAACAGCAGGCCAGCCCGGGCCAGCTCCAGCTCAACGAGACAGGTCTGTGCGAGCTGACCCTGAACCAGCCGATCGCCTTTGATGCCTACCCGCGCAACCACGCCACCGGCAGCTTTATCGTGATCGACCGGTTGTCCAATGTCACCATCGGGGCCGGCATGATCGCCGGACTGGCGGACAGCGGCGAATCCCTGGACCCGGTCTCGATGGAAGAACGCGAGCGCCGTCTGGCACAGAAACCGGCAATCATTGCCTGTAATGGCCGCCAGGCTCCTGCACTTGCCCTGGCTGTCGAGCGCGCATTGTTCGATCAGGGCAGGACCGCGGTGGTGGTCACCGAAGAAAACGCCGGCGATGCCGACGAACGCCGCCGCATTGCCCAGCTGCTGGCCTCCCACGGGCTGATTGCCATTGCAGTCAACCTCGGCACCGACGTTGCCAACGCCAGTGTTACTGCCGATACCGAGGCTGGGATTCCCGAAGCGGTTTCGGGATTGTTGCACCGAAAAAGGGGGTGATCTTCACCCCCTCTTTAAATAGCTTAAAAATCACTCCCCTTATTGGCTATTGGAGCATACCGCCGGGCGTAGGGGGCAGTTGCGGCATGGTCTGCGTCAGCCCTTCACCGGTCAGGCTCCGAAGAAACGCTGCGATATCCGCAACCTGCTGATCGGAAAGATCCCGGTTCAGCTGGGCTGAGCCCATCACCCGGACCGCTTCTTCCAGGGTGTTGACCTTTCCGTTATGGAAATAAGGAGCAGTGAGCGCGATATTGCGTAAGGTGGGCACCTTCCACATATGCTTGTCGGCTTCTTTGCCAGTGGACTCAAAGCGGCCCTGGTCCTCCATCAGGCCATACTCTTCCACAAACCTGGAGCTCGCGAAAACCGGGAATCTCTGAAGTGTCAGCGGTGCGCCCGGGTCCATCTGGCCGCTGAAATTGGCCCCGGAATGACAGGCCTGGCACCCGACCGCTGCGAAGGTTTCCATGCCACGCTGCTGGCGCGCGGTCAGTGCCTCGCTATCACCCTTGACGAACCTGTCGTAGGGCGTGTCGGGCGTAATCAGCGTACGTTCGTAGGCTGCGATAGCCTGCGCGATGCGGTCAATGGTGATTTCGTCGGTACCGAATGCAGCGTTAAAATAAGGGACATAACCATCAAGTTGCCGGACGCGCTCCATAGCCAGGGAAAGATCTGGCATGCCCATCTCAACAGGGTTGGTAATCGGTCCTTTAGCCTGTTCTTCCAGACTCGCCGCCCGGCCATCCCAGAACTGTGCGGCATGGAAAGCTGAATTGAAAACCGTGGGCGCATTACGCGAGCCGAGTTGTGCCTGCACACCAACAGAGGTCGGCCGGCTGTCATCGCCGCCCTCCATGACATTGTGACAGGACTGGCACGAAACGGTACCGTTCTGTGACAGCCGCTTGTCAAAATACAGCATTTTACCCAGCTCGACCTTCTCCGGAGTCGTCGGGTTGTCCTTTGGTGCCGGCGCGGTATCCGGCAGCGCCTGCCACTCGGCGTAGGCAGTGCCAGCCAGCACACTCAACCCCAGCATCATGAATGTCAGGCAACGCTTTATCGTCCTCATAACCTTTTCCTCTATCCGTCAATGCGTTCAGCAGATAATTCCTTGTTCAGCAACATCCATCTTTGCTTGCCGATCCATTGGCACTACTTTTTTTCTTATTCGCATTCGCAGCCACCTTTAACATTATAGCACGATACAGAAGAACTCCCCCGACAGAAGAAGCCCCGGAAGGCACCGGTGACCATGGACCTTTGGCAAGACACCTGTCTTTTGCCATTTAAAGCGCCTGGTCGCATGATACAAATGCCATATTGAGTCCCTTGGGACAGATGTCTGATAAAGATTCGGAGCAAAAAGATGCAGGACTCTCGACACCACGACCTCGTTATGCTGGGTTTTTTTCTGCTGGTGGCCTCTGGCAGTGGCGTGGATCTGTATGCGGATATATCTCTTGGCGTCAGCAGGCTTCATATCATAAAAGAAATCGTGGTTTTGCTTGCAGCCCTGACGGGGCTTGTCTGGATGGGGATCGGTTTTAAAAAAAGCCGGATAAAAATCCTGAATCTGAACGAACAGCTGGAGTCGGCCCGGGCACTGGCGGACCGCCAGTCAGATGAGATGAAAGACGCCAAACGCAGAATGGCGGGTGTCATCCATGAGCAATTTCAGAAGTGGCAATTAACAGGCAGTGAAGAAGAGGTCGGCCGCCTGATGCTCAAAGGTCTGAGCTTAAGGGAGATAGCCGGGGTGCGTGCGGTTTCCGAAAAAACCATCCGGCAACAGGCGTCATCCATCTACCGGAAGTCCGGGCTCGGCGGCCGCCATGAATTTGCGGCGTGGTTTCTGGAGGATCTGTTTTAGCATAAGGGACCGCACCCGGAGACCAACCACTCAGCTCCCGAAAACAGCCAGTGAAATTAACCGGGGACCATGGCAGAATCTCCACCCCTGCAACACCCACAGGAGCTGAACCCGATGGCCATCAAACACCTGCGCACCGCCTTTGCCAGCCAGTACCAGCCGGGGCAGCCCGCACGCCTTGTTGCCGGTGAGGCGCTGCGGGAGCCCGGGGGTGATTACGAGGCCCTGCACAGGCAGATGAAACGCCTGTTCAACAGCAAACCGGGCAAGAAGTACGGCCGCTTCTCCGAAGACCTGGGCGAATGTCCGTTCAGCAGCTGGCTCAGGGATTACCGGGAAGACAAACAGAGCTTCGCCGCCATGACCGACCGCCTGTTCGGCCAGTGGCAGGAGCTGCTCACCGGCTGCCAGGAGGAATTCGACGGTCACCTGATGATTGTCCACGAAGCCCTGGCCGATGCCGAGGTGATCTACCTGCTGATCCTCGAGACGGACAGCGCCATGCGCTTTGACGGCAACCAGGTTCTCGACGCCACCGACGTGCTCAGCCTGTCACGCCTGAACCTGGCCGTTCGCATCGAGCTGGACGACTGGCTGGGGGGGAACGGCAGTGAAAACTACCTCACCCTCGTCCACGGCCGCGGCACCGGCGAGCCCGGTGAACTGTTCATCCGCCTGAGCGGCTTCACCAACAACGTGGACGTGGAAAAGGAAACCATGACCTTTCTGGATGCCGTGGAAGCCTTCGCCAGGACCTCCGAACCGGAAAAAGCCGGCGAAGTCCGCTCTCGCGCCTATGAATTCTGCAAGGAACAGCATGCCCTGGGCGAGCCGGTGGAAGTCGGGGCCCTGTCCGGCTATCTCGATGAAAACGAGCCGCAACGCTTCAAGGAATTCGCCAGCCAGAATGCCGAATTGCCGGAAACGGGGGTGTTGCACCCGGACCATCGAAAAGTGAAGAAGCTGGTACGTATTGCCGGTTCCGGTGGCGGGATGAGTGTTTCATTTTCCTCCGACCTGGTGAATCAGGCAGTTTACTACGACCGGGACAAGGATGCGCTGACCATCACCCGATTACCCAAGGCCTTGCGGGAGCAGTTGCAGCGGTATCTCGAGACTCGGGAAGAGTGATCTTTTGCCGCGGAAACCGCGGGAAAAAGCGACGATTCGCCACGAAATCCACGAAAGGACACGAAAAATCCTGAAGCGGGTCAGTCCCACAGGGATTGATGGACTCCACCATCCCCCGCATTGCAATCACCACATGCATATCAGCCACCCCGAAACCGCTCAGGCACCCAGGGCCAGATAAGCAAAAAATAATACCATACTGCCCCGCAGGAATACCGGGACAAAGGTGGTTACCCGGTGATCACCCCGTTATAATACGCGGTCCGGTTTCCAAAGGTGCCATCCAGGCCCCGCATCCACCACGGACAACGTTGAGAACCATGGCCAAAAAGCTGTACATCAAAACCCACGGCTGCCAGATGAACGAGTACGACTCCGCCCGCATGGCGGACCTGCTCAAAACCGGCGAAACCGTCGAAATGACCGACTCACCGGACGACGCCGACATTCTGCTGCTGAACACCTGCTCCATCCGGGAAAAAGCCCAGGAGAAGGTGTTTCACCAGCTCGGTCGCTGGAAAGGCCTGAAGAGCAAAAAGCCGGACCTGATTATCGGCGTTGGTGGCTGCGTGGCTTCCCAGGAAGGTCAGGCAATCATTGACCGTGCCCCGTACGTGGACATGGTTTTCGGCCCCCAGACCCTGCACCGCCTGCCGGACATGATCAGCGAAGTACGCATGAAGGGTAACGGGGTCGGCGTGGTGGACGTCAGCTTCCCGGAAATCGAGAAGTTTGACAATCTGCCTGATCCCGGCGCCGACGGCCCGTCCGCGTTTGTCTCCATTATGGAAGGCTGCAGCAAATACTGCTCTTTCTGCGTGGTGCCCTACACCCGGGGTGAGGAAGTCAGCCGCCCGGTGGACGACGTGATCGCCGAAGTCGCCCACCTGGCCGGCCAGGGCGTACGTGAAGTGAACCTGCTTGGCCAGAACGTCAACGCCTATCGCGGCGAGACCCACGACGGCGACGTCATGGACCTGGCCGAGCTGATCGAACTGATCGCTACCATCGACGGCATCGACCGCATCCGCTACACCACCTCCCACCCGGTGGAATTCTCGGATGCCCTGATCGACGTTTACGAGAAAGTCCCCGAGCTGGTCAGCCACCTGCACCTGCCGGTCCAGAGCGGTTCCGACCGCATCCTGGCAGCCATGAAGCGCGGCCACACGGTCCTCGAGTACAAATCCAGGCTGCGCCGCCTGCGCAGGATCCGCCCGGACATCAGCTTCTCCTCCGACTTCATCGTGGGGTTCCCGGGCGAGACCGACAAGGACTTCGAGGACACCATGAAGCTGATCAACGACATCGGCTTCGATGTATCCTTCAGCTTTGTCTACAGCGCCCGCCCGGGTACCCCGGCCTCCGACCTGCCGGACGACACGCCCATGGACGTGAAGAAGGAGCGCCTGGCGATCCTGCAGCAGCGGATCAACCAGCAGGCCATGGATATCAGCCGCAAGATGGTGGGCACCACCCGGCGGATCCTGGTGACCGGCCTGTCCAGGAAAGATCCGGGGGAGTATGCAGGGCGCACGGAGAACAACCGGATTGTGAACTTCCGGCACGAGAACCCGGAGGTGGTCGGGCACTTTATCGACGTTGAGATTGTGGAGGCGTATCCCAACTCTCTGCGGGGTGTGCCGGTGAACTCAGAGTTGTATTAAGGCTCAGAACGTATCCGTTTGAAGCTTGGCGTTGCATTAGGCTTGGGATCGTATTCGTCTGGGGCCTGGAGTTGGGCGAGTGGTGGGCAAGCCCTCCCCAAAACCGGACTCTGAAACACGTGCTTCCTGAAACCAGGGGAGTAAACCAATACGGAGCAAGATTGAACACACACGACACAAGACAATTCGACCTGCACCCGGTAGACCAGCGCCGCCTGGCCACCCTGTGCGGCCAGTTCGATGAAAACCTCAGGATGATCGAGAAACGCCTTGCGGTAAAAGTCGGCCGCCGGGGCCATCATTTTCGCGTAGAAGGCGAGACCGAGCATGTCACCGCCGCGGTGGAGGTCATTCGCCACCTGTACCGGGAAACCGAGGCCACCGACGATATTCCGCCAGATACCGTGCACCTGTTCATCCGGGAGACCGGCATCGAGCGCCTCCCCGGTGACGTGCCTTACGATGAAGGCCAGGTGACGGTCATCAAGACCCCCAGGTTGACCGCCAAACCCCGGGGCAGGAACCAGCAGAAGTACGTGCACAACATCCGCACCCACGACATCAATTTCGGTATCGGCCCGGCCGGTACCGGCAAGACCTGGCTGGCGGTGGCCTGTGCGGTGGAAGCACTGAAGGACGAGCAGGTAAAACGCATCCTGCTGGTCCGTCCAGCGGTTGAGGCCGGCGAAAAACTGGGCTTCCTGCCCGGAGACCTGGCTCAGAAGGTGGACCCCTACCTGCGCCCGCTTTACGATGCCCTTTATGAAATGCTCGGCTTTGACCAGGTCACCCGGCTGATCGAAAAAAGCGTGATCGAGATTGCGCCGCTGGCGTTCATGCGCGGCCGGACGCTGAACAACTCGTTTATCATCCTGGATGAGAGCCAGAACACCACCCGGGAGCAGATGAAGATGTTCCTGACCCGGATCGGCTTCGGTTCCACCGCGGTGATCACCGGCGACACCACCCAGGTGGACCTGCCCCGTGGGCAGAATTCCGGGCTGATTCATGCCGCCAGTGTGCTGAGCAAGGTGTCCGGTATCGGCTTTACCCGCTTTGATGCCAAAGACGTGGTCCGCCACCCGCTGGTGCAGCGGATTGTCGAAGCCTACGATTCCTTTGATGACGGGAGTGCCACAGGCCAGTGAGCGAGCTGACGGTTGATTTCCAGAACGTGTATGACGGCGAGGGCGTGCCCGACGAGGCCCTGTTCCGGAAATGGGCACAGGCTGCCTGGCTGGGCGAAAATCCGTCCGAGGTGACGATCCGTATTGTCGGCGCCCTTGAGAGCCAGGGGCTGAATCACGAGTACCGCGGCAAGGACAGACCGACCAATGTATTGTCCTTCCCATTTGAGGCGCCAGCAGGTATAACGGTGCCACTGGTGGGAGATCTCGTTATTTGTGCGCCGGTTGTTGAAAAAGAGGCCGGCGAACAGCATAAAACGATGGCAGCACACTGGGCCCACATAGTGGTGCACGGCATGCTGCACTTGCAGGGCTACGATCATATCGAAGATAAAGACGCCGAGGTCATGGAAGACGTCGAGATCCGGCTGCTGAAACAGCTCGGGTACGACAACCCCTACGAAGCAGAGGAAACGGAACAGGACTCATGAGCGACGATCAGTCGAGTCGCAGCCAGGGCGGTAAGTCCTGGCTGGAGCGTATATCACAGGCCTTCTCCAGCGGGCCGGAGTCTACCGAGGACGTGCTGGAAATCCTGCGGGATGCCGAGTCCCAGGGTATCATCGATGCGGATGCCATGAGCATCATTGAAGGGGCGATGCAGGTGATCGACATGAGGGTCGATGAGATCATGATCCCCCGCTCCCAGATGATCACCGTGAAAGCCTCCCGGGAGCCAAAGGAATTCCTCGGGGAAATCATTTCGTCTGCCCACAGCCGTTTCCCGGTCATCGGCGACAGCCAGGATGATGTTATCGGCATCCTTTTGGCCAAGGACCTGCTACCTCTGGCCATGAACAATGAGCTGAACTGGAACCGCATCCGGGAAATCCTGCGCCCGCCCAACTTCGTGCCCGAGAGCAAGCGTCTGAACCAGCTGCTCAAGGAATTCAAGGAAAACCGCAACCACATGGCCATCGTGGTGGACGAGTATGGCGGTACTGCCGGCCTGATCACCATCGAGGACGTACTGGAGCAGATTGTTGGCGAAATCGAGGACGAGCACGACTTCGATGAAGAGACCAACATCAAGGCCCGGGGCGATGGCTCCTTTGCGGTCAAGGCGGTCACGCCCGTGGACGATTTCAACGAATTCTTCCGGACCGAACTGGACGAAGAAGAGTTCGATACCATCGGTGGCGTGGTTCTGAAAGAATTCGGTCACCTGCCCAGGCGCGGTGAAACGGTTGAATTCGGTGGCTTACAGTTTACTATTGCCAACGCCGATAACCGTGTCATTCGTCTGTTGCAGGTAACCCGAAGTGAGCACTGACGCCACCCGCATCGCCCTGAGTACCCCGCTGAACGGAATCCCCTGGCTGGGCGCCCTCACCCTTGTTGTTGCGGGTGCCCTCCAGACCCTGACCTTCGCCCCCTTCAACCTGTGGTGGCTGGGGCCGGTGTCGGTCTTCCTGATCCTTCTGGTCACCATTCCCGCTGCCCCCGGCCAGTTGTTCCGGGCCGGCTGGTTTACCGGCCTGGGCCTGTTCGCCACCGGTGCCAGCTGGGTCTACATCAGCATCAGCGAATACGGCAACACTTCCATTCCGATCGCCATCCTGCTGACGGTACTGTTCGTTATGGGGCTGGCACTGTTCCATGCCCTGGCGTTCTGGTTCTGGGGCAAGCTGGCAAAAGAGAGTGCGGTACGCCGCCTGATCCTGTTCCCGGCTGTCTGGATCCTTGGCGACTGGCTGCGGGGCTGGCTGCTGACCGGCTTCCCCTGGCTTTATCTGGGCACCGCCCACACCGATGGCCCCCTCGCCGGACTGGCGCCGCTGACAGGGGTGCACGGGGTTACCTTCTGGGTGACGGTCACCGGCGTTGCGGCCTATGCCGCCGGCTGGCTGTTCCTGCGTCAGCGACGGGCAATGGCCGGCCTGGTCCTGGCCCTGACCTTCGTTCCCTGGATTGCCGCTCCGGCCATGAATCGCGTTGACTGGACCGGGATCAGCGAGCAGCCCATCACCTTCGCTGCCATGCAGGGTAACATTCCCCAACAGGTGAAGTGGGACCCGGACTTCCTCCGGGACCAGATCGTTACCTACCTGACCCTGACTGAAAATCACTGGGATACTGACCTGATTCTCTGGCCGGAGACCGCAATCCCGATCACCCAGGACCAGGCCGGCAAGATCATCGAGCATATCGATGGGAAACTGGGAGAAAACAGCACTCTGATCACGGGGATTCCCTGGTACGGCTTCAGTGACCGGATCGAGGACTTCACCTATCACAACAGCATCATGGCCATCGGCAATGGTGGCGGCATGTATCACAAGCAGAAACTGGTACCGTTTGGCGAGTATGTGCCGCTGCAAGGCCTGCTGCGCGGTCTGATCGGTTTCTTTGACCTGCCCATGAGCAGCTTCAGCCCGGGCCCCGGGCGGCAGGGACCACTGAAGGTCAACGGCATCGATGTGATGCCGTTCATCTGCTATGAGGTGGCTTATCCGGACTTCGTCGCCTTCAACAGCCGCGCCGCCGGCCTGCTGCTGACCATCAGCAACGACGGCTGGTTCGGTGACTCCATCGGCCCCCTGCAGCACCTGCAGATCGCCCGCATGCGCGCCCTGGAAACCGGCCGCTACATGCTGCGCGGCACCAACAACGGGGTGACGGCGATCATCAACGAGAAGGGGCAGATCACCGGGCGCATTCCGCAGTTCGAGCGGGCAACGCTGACCGGGGAGGTGTTTACCGCAACCGGGAGTACGCCGTATATGCGGACGGGGTCGTGGCCGGTGCTGACCCTGGCGGCGATTCTGATTGTGTTTGTGCGGGAGCGGGTGATACCGAAGGCCAGGGATGAAGATGGGGCCGGATGAAGGCTTCCATCAGACCCCGCCCCGGAATCCCTATTCCGTTTTCTGCGGCCAGCGACTGGTCACCCGCTCGTAGTAATGGGATCCGCAGGCCTCACAGGGTTCCAGATGACTGGTCGCGGTGAGACAGCGCATGTGGCCGCAGTTGAGGCACCGGAACATACCGGCGGTGGCCACTTCGCCGGAAATGTAGTGGCCGGCGTCTTCGTTTTCCAGTTTCTGCCGAAGCTCCAGGGTATCCACCAGAGTCTGGTCGGCTACCGATAGCAGGCTGTCCGCCAGCTGGTGTTCCAACAGGGAGATATCCAACTGCAACCATTCCTTCAGCCCTTCGCCGGTCTCGCCCACGAAGTGCATCAGGTGTTTCAGGTCCCGCTCCAGGTAGGCGCCCAACAGGTCGACCTCTTCCCGGGTCATTTCTTCCAGCTCGTACTCTGATTCAACGGCTTTCCGGATTTCCTCCTCCAGGGTCTCCAGGGATGTTTCCCGGAGTTCCTTCATGCGGGCCTGCACCCGTTCGAGCATCCGGTCGTAGGCCTCGAGGGCCTTGCCTGATAGGTGTTTGCGTTCTGGTTCTGTCATGTCGGCTCCTTTCTTCGGGTTTGGGTGCAAGAGCCAGGGTATGGAGGGCCTCTGCGGGACACGCTGTAAATACATCCCTGTACGCTTGAGCGCAGCTTCCCTGCTGCGCACAGTCCCGCAGAGGCCCTCCATACCCTGACTCCCGAACTCTCTGCGTGCGTTCAAGCCTCCATGAATTCACTGCTGAGGTCCAGGGCGCTGGGCGGTACGGCTTCCCAGGACTGTGTGCAGCATGGATGCCGCACTCATCAAGCCTACAGGGACGTATTCACGGCGTGTCCTGGGAAGCCGTACCGCCCGGCAACCTTCACCATAACCACAAGTCTGGCACAGGAAAGAAAAATTGGCAGACTACCTGTTAAGCCTGGTGTGCGTTAGAATGTTCGGCCCCTTCGAACCGCTATCTGAACACAGGGTAATTTTGGTAATGGCAGGAATGGACGAGCAATATAACCCACGTGAAGTAGAACAGACCGCCCGCGAATTCTGGGAGAAGAATGAAACCTTCAAAGTGAAGGAAGAGCCGGGCAAGCCCAAGTACTACTGCCTCTCCATGTTCCCCTACCCCAGCGGCAAGCTGCACATGGGCCACGTCCGCAACTACACCATCGGCGACGTGATTTCCCGCTACCAGCGCATGCAGGGCAAGAACGTCATGCAGCCCATGGGCTGGGACGCCTTCGGTCTGCCCGCCGAAAATGCTGCCATTGCCAACAAGACCGCGCCGGCGAAGTGGACCCGTTCCAATATCGATTACATGAAGAAGCAGCTCAAGCAGCTGGGCTTCGGGTATGACTGGAGCCGGGAACTGGCCACCTGTGATCCGGATTACTACCGCTGGGAGCAGTGGTTCTTTGCCCGTCTGTATGAAAAGGGCCTGGTGTACAAGAAGATGTCCACGGTGAACTGGGACCCGGTGGACCAGACCGTGCTGGCCAACGAGCAGGTGGTTGACGGCCGGGGCTGGCGCTCCGGTGCGCTGGTGGAGCAGAAGAAGATTCCCCAGTGGTTCATCCGCATCACCGACTACGCCGAGGAACTGCTGAACGATCTGGAAGACATGGAAGGCTGGCCCGAGCAGGTCAAGACCATGCAACGGAACTGGATCGGCAAGTCCGAGGGTACCGAGCTGACCTTCCCGCTGAAGGATCGTGATGAAGGCCTGACCGTCTACACCACCCGCCCTGATACCCTGATGGGCGTGAGTTACATGGCGGTTGCGACCGGGCATCCGCTGGCGAAGGAAGCGGCGGAGCGTCACCGTGATGTCGCCGTTTTCGTGGAGGAGTGCCGTAACAGCAAGGTGGCCGAGGCGGAGCTGGCCACCATGGAGAAGAAAGGTATCGATACCGGCTTCAAGGCCGTTCATCCGCTGACCCGGGAAGAAATCCCGGTGTGGATTGCCAACTTCGTGCTGATGGACTACGGTACCGGCGCCCTGATGGCCGTACCAGGTCATGATGAGCGGGACCACGAGTTTGCCCTGAAATACCGCCTGCCGATCAAACAGGTGATTGCGGCACGGGATGGTCGCGAGATCGATGTCCAGGAGAAAGCCTTTACCGAGAAGGGCATACTGGTGTCTTCCGGCAAGTACAGCGGGCTGACCAGCGAGGAAGCTTTCGACGAGATTGCGAAGTACCTGGAAGACAACGGCATCGGCAAGCGCACCGTCAACTATCGTCTGCGTGACTGGGGTGTATCCCGCCAGCGTTACTGGGGCGCTCCGATCCCGATGATGACCCTGGAAGACGGTACCGAAATGCCGGTGCCCGATGACCGCCTGCCGGTTCGCCTGCCGGAGGACGTCGAAATGGACGGCGTCCAGTCTCCGATCAAGGCCGATCCGGAGTGGTGCAAGACCGAATACAACGGCCAGCCGGCCACCCTGGAAACCGATACCTTCGACACCTTCATGGAGTCGTCCTGGTACTACGCCCGGTTCTGCAGCCCCAACTACGACAAGGGCATGCTGGACCCGGCGGCGGCCAACTACTGGCTGCCGGTTGACCAGTACATCGGTGGTATCGAGCACGCCATCCTGCACTTGCTGTATGCCCGTTTCTTCCACAAGCTGCTGCGCGACGCCGGACTGGTGAACAGCTCCGAGCCATTCAAGCGTCTGCTCACCCAGGGCATGGTGCTGGCCGAGACCTACTACCGCAATGACGAGAACGGCGGCAAGACCTGGTTCAACCCGGCGGATGTGACTGTCGAGCGGGACAGCAAGGGCCAGGTGGTCCGTGCAGTGCTTGCCTCCGACGGGGAACCGGTGGAGATCGGCGGCGTCACCAAGATGTCCAAGTCCAAGAATAACGGCATTGATCCGCAGGCCATCATTGACGAATTTGGCGCCGACACCGTGCGCCTGTTCATGATGTTCGCGGCCCCGCCGGAGCAGTCCCTGGAATGGTCCGACAGCGGCGTCGAGGGTGCCCACCGGTTCCTGAAGCGCCTGTGGCGTATGGTGAACGAGCACACTGCCGGTGGCCCGGCTCCGGCGGTGGACGTGGCAGCGCTGAACGACGCCAGGAAGGATCTGCGCCGAAAGACCCATGAGACCATTGCCAAGGTGAGCGACGACATCAGTCGCCGGCTGACCTTCAACACTGCCATCGCCGCCGTGATGGAGTTGCTGAACGAAGTCGGCAAGCTGGGGGATGACGAGCCCCAGAGCCGCGCGGTTCGTCAGGAGGCCCTGGATACTGCGGTATTGGTACTGTCTCCGATCGTCCCTCACATCTGTCACCAGCTCTGGTACAGCCTGGGTCACGAGGAGCCGGTGGTAGAGGCGTCGTGGCCGGAAGCGGATGAGAAGGCGATGGTACGCAGCCAGATCCAGGTGGTGCTGCAGGTCAACGGCAAGGTCCGGGCCAGGGAAGAGGTTCCGGCCGATATTGCCAGGGCGGATCTGGAAAAGCTGGCCCTCGAGAACGAGAATGTCATCCGCTTTACCGAGGACAAGACCGTTCGCAAGGTCATCGTGGTCCCCGGCAAGCTGGTGAACGTGGTGGCCAACTGATATGGCTCTCCGTCCTGTGCTGAAAGCCGTGGCTGTCCGGGCTACCGCGCTGGCGCTGGCCGCGGTGCTGACCGGCTGCGGTTTTCAGTTGCGCGGTACCTCACCGGTACCGGCGGCACTGCAACCGCTGGCCGTGAAGTGCGGTTCGCAGATCCCCGATACGCTGTGCCTGTCCGTGAAGGAGCAACTGGCGCTGGGCGGGCTTGAAACCTCCGACGCAGCGGACGCCGCCTATGTCCTGAGCCTGAACTCCTACTCCCGGGATCGACGGGCCTCCGCCATTACCGTCCGGGCGGCCGCTGCCGAATATACCCTGACCCAGGCTGTCCGCATCGAGCTGATCACCGATGATCGGGTCCCGCTGATCGCGGACACCGAGCTGAGTGTCCGGGAGAGCTACCGGTACGATGAAACCAATATCCTGGCCAAGCAACAGGAACAGGATGAGCTGGAACAACGCATGAACGACCGGCTGGCCCAGCAGATCCTGTTCCGCCTGGCACCGATGACGGAAGCCCGGATACAGGCAATCCGCGAGGACTACCGGGCCAGCAATCCACCGGCAGAATCCGATGCCGGTCAGCCATGAAGACCCAACCGGCCCAGCTCCCCCGGCTTCTGGAGAAAAGTCTTGCTCCGGTGTACCTGGTTTCCGGGGACGAGTCCCTGCTGGTGCAGGAGTGCTGCGACCAGATCCGCAAGGCGGCACGGGAAGCGGGTTTTCATGACCGTCTGACCTTCCATGCCGACCATCAGCTGAACTGGAGCACGGTGGCGGAAGAGTTCAATGCCATGTCCCTGTTTGCCGAAAAGCGGCGGATCGAGATCCACCTCCCCACGGGCAAGCTCGGTGATGGCCGCTCGGTGCTGGAACAGGTACTCCAGCAGCCTCCCGAAGACATCATTCTGCTGCTGATCAGCACCCGCCTTGACGCCGCCGAGACCCGGCGCAAATGGTACAGGGAGCTGCAGGGCAAAGGCGTTCACGTACCGGTCTGGCCGGTGGACGCCGACAAGTTTGAGAGCTGGCTGCAGCAGCGTGCCAGCCGTCAGGGTCTGCACCTGACCCGGGGTGCTCTGGCCATGCTTGCGGAACGACTTGAGGGCAATCTGCTGGCCGCCAGCCAGGAACTGGACCGACTGGCTCTGCTGACCAACGGCAACACCATCGACGAGGAAACCATCGAGCAGGCGGTTCAGGACAGCTCCCGCTTCAATGGCTTTGAACTGGTGCTGGAGCTGCTCGCCGGGAGGGCACCCCATGCCGGGAAAATGATCGGAGTGCTGCAACAGGAAGGCGAAAATCCGCTGGGCCTGCTGGCCGTGCTGAACCGGGATCTCAACCTGGTGGCCGAGCTTCAGGCAGCGGCACGCCAGGGCGAGAACCCTGTCGCCTTCCTGAAAAAGCGGGGCGTGTTTCAGCCCCGGCGTGCACGGGTGCTCGAGCGGGCCGCCCGCCGCCTCAGCCCCGGGCAGTTGCAACAGGCCACTCGCCTGTGCAGCCAGATAGACCGCGCGGCCAAGGGTTTCGGTGACCTTTCGCCATGGCATTACCTCCGGGATATGTCCACACTTCTCTCCGTACATCGGTGATCTGTGTCAATGGGCTGAAATCCGTTCAGATTCAGGCTATTTCCGTACTTGACAGCTTTCCGATTCAGACGCATTGTTATCCCACCAACTAATCAAGGAGGTGCCCGAAATGAGTGTTCAAGAAGAACTCAAGAAGCTGTCGGAAAAAATCAAACAGTACCGGGACGAAGCCCGCGTTCAGCTCCACCTGGCCCGCGAGGACGTCAAGGACGAATGGGATGATCTGGAGCAGGGCCTGGACCGCTTCCGCAACAAGATGGACCAGATTCTGCATGATGCCGAGAACGCCAGCCAGGAAGCCCGCCAGACTACGCAAAAACTCGGCGAAGACCTGAAGACCGGCTACCAGAATATCCGCAACAAGCTCAATTGACATCCTCGCCCACCTGAAGGAAGGCGATTCCTACGGCGCTCAAGCAGGGCATGAAGCCTTGCTTGAGTCGCTTCGGTGGGTTCCTGCTGCTGGCGGCCTTACTGCACCGTTCACTTCACAGGCTAACCGGGCGTGTCCCGCCCTTAATATATTGATGGCACCGACAACATCGGCGTTTTCTTCAAAG